>SKQC01000108.1 GCA_007119175.1 Myxococcales bacterium
GGCGTCGGCGTCGGTGGAGGTGTCGGAATCTATCGAGACGTCGGCGGTGCCATCATTGCCACCGTTGGCGTCCGGAATGGGACCTGTGTCATTGGTCGGAAATGCGACACAGGTCCCACCGCGAAAAAAGACACCTCCGCCGTCGGCACAGATTTCACCGGGTTCGCAGTCGGCGTTGAGAGAGCAATTATTTTCCCCACCGGAACTGCAGGCGGCGATGCCCGTCACAATCAGGAGCAATATCACCAGGTATTTGAAGGTTCTGAATCTGGCAGATGGGGCGGACATGGAGTGGTCCTGTAGGACGAGGTCAATCAATCTGCATCGGATTCATTATAGATAATAGAGAGTCGGCGTCTTGTGAACGGATCGTCGAGGGAACACCTTGACACAGCGCAGCGGGTTGTTTAGTAGTTTCTGGCGTCACTGGCACATTTGGTGGAAGAATGCGATCGAGTCGTCGGTTGTCACCATTGAGTATGCCGGAGAGATCTTCGCAGCAGTTTCGCGGCGGAGATTCGGGCGACGTCGGAGTCAATGCGGCGTTTCGCTACATTTCGCGAGATCAAGCGAAAGTGGGCCCTTGAAAGCCCGCTTTTTTTGTTGTCAGTTCCATGCGACGGAAAGCCAGCGAGGCTACGTGGGTCGAAAACGCAAAAGACGAAGGCGACGGGAAGAATCGTCGGCTCCTTCTAAGGCGCTGACTGCCGAGGTCCGCGAGGCGATTGCCGAGTGGGCCGGAGAAGCGGCCGATGTCCACGGTTTTCAATTGTGGGATGTCGAGGTGCCACAGCACGGAAGATGGCTGATTCGGGTATTCGTCGATCGCGACGACGCCGGGCCGGGAAGTGGGATCAGCGTCGGTGAGTGCGCGGAGATTAGCCGGTATATGGAAGCGATACTCGATGCCGACGAGCGAGTTGCCGAAGATTACGTGCTGGAGATATCGAGCCCGGGCATAGAGCGGCCGCTAAAGAAGTTGCATCATCTCGACCGGGTGGTCGGAGAAGACGTAGAACTGGTGGTTCGCGAGCCCATAGCAGGAAAAAACAAAGTAGTCGCACGATTGCTCGCCCACGACGACGGAGTCCTGACGATCGAATTGGACGAAGAGAGCTTCGACGTCGACTGGGACAACGTGGCGCGGGCGAAATTGAAGTACGACTTTTCAAGAGAGAGTGGAGAGCAATGAATCTCAATAGTGTCATCGATGAAGTCGGAAGGACGAAGGGAATTGAGCGCCCGATTTTGATCGAAACGCTGGAGGCCGCCATTTTGACGGCGGCGCGCCGAACCTACGGCGCCCAGCGCGAGATCGAAGCGGAGTTCAATGAAGAATCGGGAGAGGTGGAACTCTTTCAGATTATTACCGTCACCGACGAGGTGGAAAACCAGTATCGCGAGGTCTCCGTCGAAGAGGTGGAGCAGGCGGGATTCGAGGCGTTTCCGGGAGAGGAATTGCTATTTCAGATCTTTTATCGCGAAGAAGATCAGGAAAAGGCCAAAGCCCAGGACGAGCGCTACGGGGAACTGACCAAGCTCGAATCCTCGAGTAAAACCTTCGGCCGCATTGCCGCCCAGACCGCCAAGCAGGTCATTATCCAGCGGGTGCGAGAGGCCGAACGAGATATCATCTATGAGGAGTATAAAGATACGGTCGGCGATATGGTCATCGGCCGGGTGCGGCGCTTTGAGAAGGGCAATATTATTGTCGATCTCGGTCGCACCGATGCCATCCTGCCGCGCAATGAGCAGACCCCGCGCGAGAGCTATCGTCCAGGGGACCGCTTGCAGGCGATGATCAAGGAAGTCAAACGGTCCAGTCGGGATCCACAGGTTGTTTTAACGCGCGCCGATCCCATGCTTTTGATCAAGCTGTTTGAGCAGGAAGTTCCGGAGATTCACGAAGGGGCAGTGCGGATCGTCGCCGTGGCCCGCGAGCCGGGCGTGCGGAGCAAAGTCGCCGTCTACAGCCGTGATAGCGACGTCGATCCAGTGGGCGCCTGCGTGGGAATGCGTGGCTCCCGGGTGCAGGCTGTCGTCCAGGAGTTGCGCGGGGAAAAGATCGATATCGTTCCCTACGTCGAGGACACAGCGCGCTTTGTGTGTAATGCGATTAGCCCCGCGGAGGTCAACAAGGTGTTGATCGACGAGTCGAATATGACGATGGAGCTCATCGTTCCGGATGACCAGTTGAGTCTGGCCATCGGTCGCGGCGGTCAAAACGTGCGCCTCGCGGCGCAGTTGACCGGTTGGAATCTCGATATTATCTCCGAGACGCGGCTCAAGAATATGATGGCCGAGTCGCGGGAATCGCTGCTGGAATTCGAGGGAATCACCGAGGATATGGTGGATACCCTATTTACCCTGGGCTACAACAAGTTGGAGCATATGGCTCTGGCGTCGCCCGACGAATTGGCACAGATTCCCGGCCTCGATGCAGAGGCGGCCGATAATATCATCGCCGCTGCCGAGGAGATCTTGGCGCGACCCGATCCGGGCTCGCCGGAGGCGATGACCGAGGACGATTACGCCCGCAAGGAATTGGAAGAGATCAAAGGTGTCGGCGCGAAAGTGGCGGCCAACCTCTTCGAATCCGATTATACCACAGTGGAGCACGTCGTCTTTGAAGATGACGCCGAAGTACTGGCCGAAGCGGCGGGACTCGGACCGAACGTCAAAAAGGCAGGGCAGATTCTGCATGCTGCCGAGTCGGCGTATCGCGAAGAGCACGACCTCGATGACGAGGCATTCGAAGCGAAAAAAGAGGAGTTCTTCCAGGCGCTCAAAGAGGCTGAAGAGGCCGAGGAAGCTGAAGAGGCCGAGGAAGCTGAAGAGGCTGAGGAAGCTGAAGAGGCTGAGGAAGCTGAAGAGGCTGAGGAAGCTGAAGAGGCTGAGGAAGCTGAAGAGGCCGAGGAAGCTGAAGAGGCCGAGGAAGCTGAAGATGCCGAGGAAGCTGAAGAGGCCGAGGAAGCTGAAGAGGCCGAGGAAGCTGAAGAGGCTGAAGTAGTCGCCGATGATTCATCGGCGGGAGAAGGCGAGACGGAAGATACGGAGCCTCAGGTCTGACCGCCAGAGCCGGGTTGGAATGTTGAGCGGTCGTTGTACGTAAAGGTCAACAGTATTAGACGGGTCGCGAATTGACCCGTTCCCTCCCGTGAATCGCGGTTGAAGTGAAAACGACTTTTGGAGTAAGCAACGGCAATCCAGGGACGGGTTGTCGGTATGAGTGCACGATTACTAACCGGTCTATCGGAGAATCGAGTACTTACTGAATGAAGGCCGGGCCTTGCAGGTCTGGAACGAGATTTTAAGGAACTGTCCGCCCGACGATAGTGAGAATCGGTCGGACACAGTGGAGAACACATGCCGAAGCGACGTGTATACGAGCTAGCCAAAGAGCTGGGTTTCAACAAGCAGGAGTTGGTCAGCAAGATCAACGACCTCGATCTGGATATCTCTGTGGGCAACTACATGTCAGTGTTGAGCCCGACTGAGGTCAGTGCCGTCAAAGAGGCGGTCGACGGGGACGCAAAGCCTGCAAAGGCCAAGGCCAAAAAGACCAAACCTGTCGATTCCGCCGATGACGGGGTGGGGCCGACGATGTTGCGGCGCCGAAAGAAGGCAGAGCCAGAAGAACCAGAAGAAGAAGATGTCTTCGAAGAAGAAGAGGGAGTCGCCGGAGTGCGGCCCATGGTTCGGCGGCGAAAAATGACGCCCGACGATGAGGCCGAGGAAACGCCGTCGGAACCAGTCGAGCAAGAAGAGTCTGCCGAGCCCGAACTCGAAGAAGAGAGCGATGCGGTAGCAGAAGAAGAAGTAGAAGAAGAAGCACCGGAGCCGGAGGTCGAAGAAGAGAACGAAGAGGCCGCCGAAGCCGAAGAGTCCGAAGAGGAAGAGGCTGAAGAGGAAGTCGAAGAAGCGGAAGAGCAAGAGCAAGAGCAAGAGAAAGAGGAAGCCGAAGCCGACGAAGACACTGAAACTGAACCGGTCGAAAAGCCCGTGCCTCCTCCCGAGCCGGCACCGTCGAAGAAAAAAGAGACCAAGAAAAAAGGCGACGCGACCGTCGTAGGCCGGATCAACGAAAATATCCTCAAAGAACGATTGGCCGCCGAAGACAAAGACTTCTCACCGGGGCCATCGCGAAAGCGCAAGAAAAAGAAGAAAAAGGGCGGGGCGTCGAGTCATCGCCGCGGTGGCGGGCGAACCAAGCGCGTCGTCGAGGGCTCCGATCTCTACGATTCACAGTCTCGGCGCAGCCGGCGGCGTTCATCGCGAAAAAAGAAGAAGCGAAAGCGCCCGCAAAAGACCGAGATCACGGAAGCAGCAGAGCACAAAAAGGTGATTCGCATCGAGGATGTGGTCTCCGTCGGGGATCTGGCTCATGAGATGGGCGTCAAGGCCGGCAAGGTGGCCATGGAACTCGTCGAGATGGGGATGATGGCCACGGTCAATACCACGCTGGATTTCGAGACAGCGGCCCTGATAGCCGACGAATTCGGCTATACCGTGGAGAATGTCGCCTTCGATATCGGCAGCTTCTACGACACGGAACCCGATCCCGAGGAGGCATTGGAGCCGCGTGCGCCGGTGGTGACCGTGATGGGTCACGTCGATCACGGTAAGACATCGCTCCTCGATGCCGTTCGGCGCTCCACCGTGCTGGAAGGGGAGGCAGGAGGAATTACCCAGCATATCGGCGCCTATATGGTGGAGACCAGTGAAGGGGTCATTACCTTTTTGGATACGCCGGGCCACGAGGCGTTTACGGCGCTTCGGATGCGGGGCGCGAAGGCCACGGATATCGTGGTGCTCGTCGTCGCCGCCGACGATGGCGTGATGCCCCAGACGGTGGAGGCCATCAATCATGCCCGCGACGCCGAGGTGCCGATCGTGGTGGCGATCAACAAAATCGACAAGCCCACGGCCAACCCCGATCGGGTCAAAACGGCATTGTCCGAATACGAACTGATTCCCGAAGACTGGGGCGGAACGACGCTCTTTGTCGAAGTCAGTGCCCTGGAAGAACTCAATATCGATGGCCTATTAGAGGCGATCACCCTGCAGGCTGAGTTAGAGCAATTGCAGGCGAACCCGGATCGGCGCGCACAGGGGTTGGTCCTGGACGCCGAACTCGATATCGGGCGAGGCCCGGTCACCACGGTACTGGTCCAGCGCGGTACGCTATCTGTGGGCGATATCATCGTCAGCAGCCAGTATTACGGCCGGGTGCGGACGATGCACAACGCTCGCGGACAGATGATCGAGCAGGCAGGACCGAGTGAACCGACTGAGATCACCGGATTGAGCGGGATCCCCGAGGCCGGCGAGCCGATCTTTGTGGTCGATGAAGAAAGCGACGCCAAACGCATTACAGAACACGTCACTGAGCAGCGTCGAAAAGAGACGATGGCCAGCCGTGCCAAGCAAGCTGCAGGCAGCCTCGAAGAGCTCTCGGAGATGATTCGCGAAGGCGAGATGAAAGAGCTCAAGATTATTATCAAGGGCGATGTGCAGGGCTCGGTGGAGGCGCTCAAGCAGGCATTTATGGAATTGGGGAACGAAGAAGTACGCCCCGGAATCATTCATACCGGCGTTGGTGGAATTACGGAAAACGATGTCAACCTGGCGGCTTCCTCCGAGACAGCGGCGGTGATCATCGGCTTTAATGTGCGCCCCGACTTGCGGGCCGCCGAGGTCGCCGATGAATATGGCGTCCAGATTCTGACCTACAATATCATCTACGATGCCATCGAGCAGATCCATCAGATCATGGAAGGGCTGCTCGACCCGATCGTCGAAGAAGAGGTGGTCGGGCATGCCGAGGTCCGCGAGACCTTCAGCGCTCCGAAGGTAGGCACCATTGCCGGGTGCTACGTCACGGATGGTGTCATCCGACGCAATGCCGAGGCCAGATTGTTGCGCCAGGGCCGGGTCGTTTATCAATCGACGATCGGGTCGCTGCGTCGGTTTAAAGACGATGTGCGAGAGGTCAAAAGTGGCTTTGAATGTGGTCTGAGCCTTGAGAACTTCAACGATATTAAAATCGGCGATGTCATCGAGGTCTTCGAGCATAAAAAAGTGGCGGCGACCCTGGACTGAGTGATTTTCAATGTCGACGGTTTCTTCCCCGTCGTTCGGATAACGTCGAACGCGCACCACGGGTGGTAGCTCATGAAGAAGCGACGCGGTTTTCATCGATCGGATAGGGTGGCTCAGCAGATCCACGAGATGGTGGCGAGGCTTTTCGTCACTGAACTCAACGATCCGCGTCTGGAGCCGGTGGAGATCACTGATGTCGATCTGTCTCCCGATCTTCGAAATGCCCGCATCTTCTATATTCTTCGAAAAGATGAAGAGCCCCCGGAAAACTTCGGTGATGTGCTCGACGGCGTCACCGGATTTATCCAGAAGAAACTCGGCAAGCAACTGAGCTTGAAATACGTTCCAGAAGTCGAGTTTCGCTTCGATGAGTCACTGGAGAAGGGAAAGCGCATCGACGATATCTTAGCCAAGATGCGTGAGGACTGAAGGCGTTTGCGAGTCGGCACAGCAGGGCTCGGAAGGACGACAGGCAGGTGGTATTGTGGGGCGTAAAAGTCGATTAGTGATGGGTCTGGTTTACGGTTCGCACCGGCGGAGACGATGGCATGACAGAAGGATCTGGTGAGTCCGATCGGACACCCTCTCCGATTGGGGAATGTAGTCCCGAGCTTCGCTCGCGGATTGATTCATTCGAGGACCTGGTCGAGCAAAACGATCATTTTTTAGTGGTGGGTCATACCTCTCCGGATGGAGATGCCGTGGGCTCGACGCTCGCTCTGGCTCTGCTATTGCAGGAGCAGGGAAAGACAGTGACGGTCTATAACCGCGATCCCATCCCCTATAATTTTACATTCTTGCCCGGCGCCGATCAGTGGCGCACCGATCTGGAGGGCATCGACCCCGTCGACGTCACGGTGCTTTTGGACTGCGCGATTCCGACGCGGATCGGTGAAGATTTTCCAGAACACGGCTGGGGAGAGACTGTGGCCGTCGTCGATCATCACGTCACCTGGGATTCTGATTTTGCCGATCTATATCTTCGCGACCCGAAAGCGGCGGCCACCGGCGAGGTGCTGTACCGAGTCGCCACCCGTTACGGGGCGATATCGCTGGATGTGGCGACGAATCTATATTGTTGCCTGATGACCGATACGGGTAGTTTTCGCTATTCCAATACAAGCCGTACGGCGTTTCGTGTCGCCGGAGAACTCATCGAGATCGGGGTCGAGCCCTGGGAGATGGCCAGCGAGATCTACGAAAACCAGCCTCGAGAGCGCTTTGAACTATTGTGCAAAGTACTCAATACCCTGTCGGTCTCTGCGCAGGGGCGGCTGGCCTTTTTGCGCGTCGAAAAGGATATGTTTCAGGAGATGGACGTCGATGAAGATCTGACCGATGGATTTATCAACTACGCGCGCTCGATTCGCGGCGTGGAGGTGGCCACGCAGTTGCGCGATGATGGCTCCGGGCGCTGGCGGGTGTCGTTTCGCTCGCGGGGCAAGGTCGACGTGTCGGCCCTTGCCGAAAAATTTGGCGGAGGAGGCCATTATAATGCCGCTGGATGCGTCATCGAGGCCGAACCCGACGAGATCGAGGACAAGCTCAGTCGGGCCCTCGTCGAGCTTCTGGAAGAGTAAATGCGCTGCTCGCCTCGGTCTTCTCGCCGTGTACAGCGCTCATTTGTAGGTCAGGAATCCAATGAAAATCGAAAAGAGCGGATTGCTCGTCGTCGATAAGCCGACGGGGATGACCAGCTTTGATGTGGTGCGCGATGTGCGCCGTCTGGCTGAGATGCGCAAGGTCGGGCATACTGGCACCCTCGATCCGGACGCCACCGGCGTGCTGCCAGTGGCGCTGGGGCGTTGTACGAAGCTGTCGAAGTTTCTGACGCTCGACCGCAAGGAATACGCATTTACGCTGCGATTGGGCGAGGAGACGGATACCGGCGATGCCAGCGGAGAGATTGTGCGCAAGGCCCCCTGGGAGACAATCGGTCGCGCCGATCTGGAAGCAGTGTTGCCGCAATTTACAGGGGAAATCCAGCAGGTGCCGCCGATCTACTCGGCAATCAAAGTCGACGGCAAACGTGCCTATGAATTGGCCCGTGCCGGTAAAGATGTCGAACTCGAGGCGCGACCTGTGGTGGTGCGACGACTTGAGGTGGTCGACTGGAGTCCTCCGGAGATAGCGCTTGAGGTCGAATGTGGCCCCGGGACGTATGTTCGCTCCCTGGCCCGAGATATCGGCGCTGCCCTGGAGTCGGCGGGGCATACGACTCGGATACGTCGGCTGGCGGTGGGACCGTTTTCCATCGACGACTCTGTGTCGCTGGACGACCTTAATGTAGAGAATTTCTGGGAGCATGTGACGAGCCCGTTGAAGATGGTGCAGTCGCTGAAGAACTACGAACTCAACGACCGGGAGGTGGTCGACGTCGGTCACGGCCGGCCCCTGGCGGTCGATGGCCCCTGGGAGTTGGAGGAAGCGATCGCCGCTCATGATGGGGAGGGGCGGCTGATCGCCGTGATGGAGTGGCGGGAGAAAAAAGACGATCGGCCGCGGCTGTGGCCGCGTCGAGTCATGATTTAAAGATTGAATTGGGTGAGAGACGAGATGACATTATACAAGCAAATTGCGAGCTCAGTCGATATTTCAGTGGATTCGGTGCGCCGGACGTTGGCGCTTATCGATGACGGAAATACGGTTCCCTTTATCGCCCGCTACCGAAAGGAGCAGACCGGCGATCTCGACGAAGTACAGATCCGGGCGGTGGCACAGCGGGCTGACGAGATTCGGCAGCTCGAAGACCGGCGAGAGACGATTCTTCGCTCTATCGACGAGCAGGGAGAGCTTACGGCGGGTCTGCGAGAGAAGATCGAGGAGGCGGTGACGACGGCGCGGCTCGAAGATCTTTACGCCCCCTATCGGCCGCGCCGCATGACTCGTGGGCAGCGCGCTCTGGAGGCGGGGCTGGAGCCGCTGGCGCGTCGTATCCAGCAGGGAGGCGATCCGCGGACTGAGGCAGCCGATTTTCAATGCGAGGCGTTCTCCACGATCGACGAGGTCTTGCGAGGGGCCCGCGATATCCTTGCCGAGGAGATGTCCGATGATGCCGAGGTCCGCGAATATGTGCGAAGAAATGCCAGACGCCGGGGGAAATTGGTGTGCAAGAAGCGGCGCGGTGCCGATGGCGATCCGAAATACGAGATGTACACCAAGTTCAGCAGCTCCGTGCGACGGGTGAAGCCGCATCAGGTATTGGCGATCCGGCGTGGAGAGCAGGACAAGGAATTGTCTGCTGGCATCGAGGTCGATGATGACGCCTTGATTGACTGGATCTGCAAGCGGCGAATCGACGGCGGCGGCCCGGGGCGACGCCACCACCGGGAGGCCATCGAAGATGGCTTCTCTCGGCTCTTACACCCCTCGATCGAGCGCGACATCCGCCGCCAACTCGAGGATGAGGCAGATGAGCACGCTATCGGCGTATTTTCGGTCAATCTCAAATCATTGCTATTGCAGCCGCCGATGCCCGATGCCGTGGTCGTAGGTATCGATCCGGGAATGCGCTCGGGGTGCAAAATCGCCGTGATCGGAAGCACGGGAGAATTATTGGACACTGACCATTTCTGGATTCACGACGGTCGCAAAAAGAAGGCGCCCGATGTGATCTGCGCCGTCGTCGAAAAATATGACGCCGATCTGGTCGCCATTGGCAATGGCACGGGCAGTCGAGAGACCGAAAAAGTGGTGGCGACGGCGCTCAACGAGGTCGATGGCGTCCAATATGCCATCGTCGACGAGGCCGGAGCTAGCGTGTACAGCGCCTCTGAGGTCGCTCGCCGGGAGTTCCCCGACCTCGATGTCAGCGTCCGCGGTGCGGTCTCGATCGCCCGTCGATTGCAGGATCCACTGGCGGAGCTCGTCAAAATTGATCCAAAGAGCATCGGCGTCGGGATGTATCAACACGACGTCAACCAGGTGGCCCTACAGGAGTCGTTGGAGGCGGTGATCGAAGATGTCGTCAACTCCGTGGGCGTCGATCTGAATTCGGCGTCCCAATTTCTGCTGGCTCAGGTCGCCGGTATTGGCCCTACGCTGGCTGATAGGATAGTCGCTCATCGCGACGAACGAGGTCCCTTCGCAGCGCGCGATGAGCTCAAGGACGTGCGTGGACTGGGAGCAAAGACCTTTGAGCAATGTGCCGGGTTTTTAAGAATCCGCGATGGCGTCGAGGCGCTCGACGATACGGGCATCCACCCGGAAAATTATGATTTTGCCCGCGCAATTTTGGCTGAAGCCAATAAAGATGTCGGCGAGCCGGCACTGAAGTCGAAGCTAGACGGGTTGAGGTCGCGAGGTCGGCTTGAGCAATTGGCGGAGCGCTTTGATGTTGGATCGCTGACGCTTCGCGATATCTGCGATGCGCTGATCGAGCCGGGCCGCGATCCGCGAGATGAACTCGACCCGCCAAAGCTGCGCAGTGATGTATTGAGCCTCAAGGATTTACGCGAGGGAATGCGCCTTCAGGGCACGGTGAGAAATGTTGTCGACTTCGGGGCCTTTGTCGATGTCGGTGTCAAGCAAGACGGTCTTGTGCATATCAGTGAGATGGCCGACCGCTACGTCGAAAGCCCCTACGACGAGGTCAGCGTCGGCGATCAGATCGACGTTGTGATCTTGTCGGTCGACGCCGAACGCGGAAGAATCGGGTTGTCCATAAAGGCCGCCCAGGCGAGCTGAATCCCCCGTCTGATTGCCGTTATAGAAATTGCCAGGCGAGTTCGAGGGCAAAGACCGGATCGAGGTTGCTGCGAGCGATGACCAGATGAGAAATAAGGCTCAGGCGGATGCTTTTTTTCTGAAACCCAAATTGCGGGGCGATGCCATAGGCTCGACCACCGAAGGCAAAGGCGTCGACGCCGTCTTCGCGTTCTTCGGCGATCTCGCGGCTGACCGAGCCGCCTACGGCGGCGATGCGATAGGTTCCGATGGCCGCCCCGAGCACAAACTGAGTTTGACCGGTTCCGACTGAGGGGATGGCATTCGTCGGGCTGCCGAGTAGCAATTCGAATTTGCCCAGGCTCCCGGCCATAAATCGAGCGCCGGCAGAGTATCGCTCCGTATAGCCAAACCCGATCATGCCGACGGCATCGAGGCGCAATCCGACTGCGATCGGACCATAGACCAGGGTGGCTTCGGCGGCCGTGCCCATTCCGTACAGCTTGGGGTTTGATAGGGCATAATCGGCGCTGAGACCGAGTCGCATCGCATAGGTCAACCCCGAGGAGCCGGATGCCGCCATCTCTCCGGTCGCTGAGTATGCGAGATAGGGCGAATCGGTGGTTGTGGGCGACAAATGTGGAGGATCCGCCACTGCAACAGGCGAAGAGATGACGACGCCGAGAAAAATTGCGAGGCCAATTGCAACGTTGAATTGATCAGACATAACCGAGATGTCCCTCAAACTAGTTGGGCTCGTGACCGCCTGAGAGCACTGGATAGACGAAGGGTTGAGTAATGGGCTCTTTTTCGTCGCGCTCGAGCTGGTAGAGGTGGTTTAGATAGGAGCTGTCGATATTTTCGGCCTCGTCGAGGTCGCTCGTATTATCAAAGAGAAAAATCTGCTCGGAGCCGGTGAAGTTAAATTCGTACGCCCATACGTCGGTGGTGGCGTTTCCGTACATAATTGAGATCTCAAAGCCCTGATCGCGGAGCGATTCGATATACTCGGCCTTGAAAGTGCCCACGCCACCATTAAAGGGGAGCCACTCACTCCAGCCGGGGGCCATCTCGAGATGACCCGGAGCGACGCCGGTGGCGGCCATCCAGGAGCGAGTACGGTAGTACATCCAATAAAACCGACCGGTCAGGTAGACCGGAATATAGCCCTGCTGCCAGGCCCGGTGACGGGTCACGGCGCTGGCCCCGGAGCGAAGCTTGGGTACGTAGTCATCGACGCGTGCGAATCGCCCGGCGTCGGCGGCCCAGTCCTTCCACAACTCGTGATCGCTTGTGGTCAATGTTCCGTCGATATCGAAGATGGCTATTTTTGTTCCCTGGGGGAGGATTCGCATCGTGGATACGGCATCGGAGCCGTCGGCGGCGACGCGAAAATACAGCTGGTACATCCCGTAGTCTGGAAGCTGCTCGCGACGCCAACGAAAGGACAGCCACCCTTCGCCGTCTGTCTCCGCAATTCCCACCTTTTGAAACGATCCGGAACAGTCATCATAGTAGATTTCGACTTTCTCGCGTTCCAGATCTTTTACGACGGGACCGTGGCCGAACTTGCCGGCGATGGTCACATCCGATTTTCCGGTGCTCAGGATGTCGGCGACGACGTGGCGCGGTGACATCAGCGTGGCGGCGATGCGTGAACGCGTTCGATTCCAGTCCCCGTCGTCGATCTGACGTCTGGGAAGGGGGGCCGACTCACAGATCTGGAGCACAGGACGACCGTCGGCCTGCTGAGAGCCCTGGCGAGCCTCGAGTTCCTGCTGGGTTTTCGTCAGCGGCGACGCCTCTTCGGCAAGTCGTACAGGGTCGCCACTTTTGCAGGCCGTCGATGAGAGGGCCAATAAGAGTAGCAATAACGACGCTGCAGTGGAGCGATTGCGACTCAACCGGGAAACTCGCCAGGGCATATTCAATATCTCATTTCGAGGAAGGACCGGCGTGCAGGGCCTCGAGATAGCGCTCGGCATCGAGGGCGCCCTTGCAGCCGGAGCCGGCGGCGGTGACGGCCTGCCGGTAGGTAAAGTCCTGGACGTCGCCGACGGCGAAAATGCCGTCCTCACTGGTGTGGCTGGAGTCAGCTTTTGTGATCAGATAGCCATCGTCGTTCATCTCGAGTTTACCCTCGAAAATTGAGGTGTTCGGGATATGGCCGATGGCGATAAAGACGCCCTTGCAGGGCATTTCGTTGATCTCGTCGGTCTTGGTATTGACGATTTTAACGCCGGTAACGCCCTCGTCCTTTGAGCCCAGGATCTCGACGAGTTCAGAATCCCAGATAAACTCGACCTTCGGGTCGTCAAAGGCTCGCTGGGCCATGATCGCCGATGCCCGCAATTCATCGCGGCGGTGAACGACCGTGACTTTCGACGCAAATTTGGTCAAAAACGTCGCCTCCTCCATGGCGGAATCGCCGCCGCCGACAATGACCAATTCGTCATCGCGAAAGAAATAGCCGTCACAGGTCGCACAGGTGGAAACGCCGTGGCCCATCAATCGATCTTCACTCTCCAGCCCCAGAAGCCGTGCAGAGGCGCCGGAGGCGACGATGAGTGTCTGGGTCTCAAAGGTCGTTCCGTCGTCGAGGGTGACGGCGAAGGGTCGCTTTGAGGTGTCGACGTCCTGAATAAGCGAGATGTGATTTTCCATCCCAAAGCGGCTCGCCTGAGCGCGCATCCGATCCATGAGCTCCGGTCCCATCACGCCGTCGGGAAAGCCGGGGTAATTTTCGACGTCCGTGGTGATCGTCAATTGGCCGCCCGGCTGTGGTCCCTCAAAGAGAACGGGCTCCAGATCAGCGCGAGCAGTATAAAGCGCGGCGGTCAGGCCGGCAGGGCCGGAGCCCATAATGGTGACGTCGTAGAGGTCTTTTTTTAATTCGGGCATTGGTTTTACTCCAGGTTACAGCAAGGAAAGGTCGGCTCCTGCATGTCAACAGATACGTCTGAGACCACTGCGGTTTCAAGCACGATCTGAAATCACTGGGAGCCTGCGGTGTCGTCCATCTCCGGAAGAGGGCCGGTTGTCGGACCATCTCCGGTATCTTCGAGCTCAATTGCCGCCTCAGGACCAGCAGCCGTGTCGTCGGTAAAACTCCAGCTCGACAAGATGGTGTCCGTCTCCTCAAAAAGTGTCGAGGAGTGGTCTCGGTTGGTAAACGCAACGATCTGGTAGCCGATTCCGTCGCGAATGACATAGGAGGTGATATAGCTGATCTCGTCGCCGTCGACCTCGCCTCGGGCGAAGACGGTCAGACCGGAGACCTCGTCGAGATCGAGTGGTCCCTGGCTTTCGATGACCAGGTTGTCCACCGATTCGTCGAGCATCTCCAGCGCCCGGCGCTTTAGCTCCAGGATATCCGGGTTGGGAAAAGTCGGTAGCTCCTGGGTGATGACCATGAAGAAGTAGGTATCCTCGCGATGGGCGGCGATATCGGCGTGGGGATTAATATTTTCCACTGGCTCCGGGCTCCAATGGGAAGGAAACTCCACCTGATAAGCGGCATCGTCGCTGGCGAAACTCCAGGGTTTGAGTTCCTCTTCATCGGGACTGCTGCACCCGTCACAGGCCAAAAGGCCCGTGGCCAAAAACAAACCCGTCACTAGCAGTGCGGTGGTGGCGATTAAACGAGAGAGTTTCATGACGGCACGTGGGCGGGGACGGCAGTGAATGGCGCCCAATATTTCATCGAAGCAACGGTGTGTAAACCGGGAAGAAGGTGGGGTCGTTTGATGGAGAGCTTATTGACCGAC
>SKQC01000387.1 GCA_007119175.1 Myxococcales bacterium
AGCAGGAAGGCACCCGGATTCCCTTCGACTTTGATTCCCTGTCCGCAGCCCTTGACGACGGTCCCGGATTGAGCAGCTCCGACTTTCGGGATTATTGGCGGGTTGATGACGATGACGAGCTCCGCGATGCCATCGACGAATATCGAGGCCGAACGGCATTTAGAGCCGATCGGGTCCTGGGGGCGATCCGCAATTCTAACCCGGTCACGGTGGGGCCCCCATCGCTCGACCTTCCCATCGATAGCTATCGCGCATTTCAGAGGTTGTACTCCTCGCGAACGACCATGACCTATACGAGCACTCTCGACGGGCAATTGCGCGCCATTTATACCGGGGAGCCGGAAACGGTGCTCGTAAATAGTAATCTCGCCGAAGGCGACGAGCCGGCGGTCGACGATGGTGACGAAAACGATGGAGGCGATGCAAAAGAGCAGCGCGAAGCCTGGGCTTATATCCCGCAATTATTGCACCGAAAGATGGCCAGCTTTGCACCGTCGACGGCCCCCGATTCGTTGATGGATGGAACTCCGGTGGTCGAGGATGTGCGACTCTGTGTGCGAGGAGCGGGCTATAGCGCCAACAATCGGCTTTGTCCGGAGACGTCGAGGAATGCGGAGTGGCGCACCGTTCTGGTGCAGGGGCTCGGGCTCGCCGGTCAGGGGTATTTCGCCCTCGATGTGACGCGTCCGGGATTTAATGACGCAGTAGTCATGCCCGATCCAATCGCCATGTGGGAATTCGGTCCCGACTGGGAGGCGATGCAACTACAGGAGATAAGTAATACTGATCGCTACGACAATGTCGGTGCCATCGATGGAAGTGAGTCCGACTGCCTGGAAGACCTCGATGATCTTCCCGAGGTCGGCGGCGAGGAGATTGAAAATAAATGGGAATTGTCACCGATGGGAGCATCGGTTGGGGAGCCAGCGATTGGCACGGTGAATATGGAGATCGGCGACGGAACCGTGCCTCGGCCGGTGGTCGTAGTGGGAGGCGGGTCGTCGGCCAATGCCGAGGTTCGAGATCCCTTTACAGCGCGAACCCTGCCCGGGTGTGCAGATATTCTGGGCCGGGCGATCTACGTCATCGACCTTCAAAGCGGAGAGTTGATTCGCCGGTTTATCGGCGACGATGCCACCGACGAGATATTCGAAGCTCAGATTACGGGCACACCGGTGCTCAGTGGCACTCGTAGCAGCGTCAGCACGCGAGGGTTTATCGGCGATGATGAGGGACGGATGTATCGGATCGACTTCTCCAATCCCGATCCCGACGAGTGGGCGGTGACCACCTTTTTCGATCCCCAGGAAAGCGGTGAACTCGAAGATTTCGACGAAACGAATGATATTGCTGGTCCGGCGGCATTTAAACCGGCTGTGACGATGGGACCGAATCGCGAATTGGTCTTGATTTATGGATTGGGTCCGAAAGACGACTCGATCGACGAAGATACGGTGCAGATGGTGATCTCCGTGCGCGAGCAATTCGAGTTCGACACAGATACTGACGAATGGGATGTTGACGGAGAATTGCAGTGGAATCATGTCTTTGAGGGTGGGGACCTGGCGACTGAGATCGAGCGTATTACCGGCAATCCGGTGATCTTCAATAATGAGGTCTATTTCACGACCTACGTAGAAGACGTCGAAGATCGCTGCGCCGCCGGCAACTCCAGGATCTATCGAATGGGCTATCTGGATGGTCAGGGAGGATGGACTGAAGACGTCTATGCCTCCCTCGATGAAAATACCATCGATCTCGGTGACGATGATCTTTATATCGAACCGGTTGACCCGGTATTGATTCGGGGCATGACGATTACGATGGGGCCATCCTGCGTGCGCGGCGGTGACGATACATTCGGACAACCCGTCTCACAGCAGCCCCAGCTAGTCGCTCAAACCACGGGTGGTTCCATCGCCAGTTCCGACGACGCGGCTGGTGGGACCGGCGCCGGTAGTGTTGGAGAAATCGGTTCGATTGCCGTGGGTATTGATATTCCGGACAGTCAGTCGATTCCGATGAGCTGGTCGGTTCTGGAGCATTGATCGTGATTGGCGACAGAAGCGAGATCAAGATGGCAAGGAGTGGGAGCCGATTCGTCTGGGCGATCATTCTGGTGGCGGCGATGGCCTGTCGATCAGAACCGGAGCCGGAGCCGGAGCCAGAAGCCGACGAAGAGGTCGTCGAGGAGGTCAGCGACGACGAGGAGGCCGAAGAGGAGATCACCGAGGTCTTCGGATTGCCGCTGCCGCCTGAATATCACGATATTCGCATGTATGAAGACCGGGTACGGGTGGCCACTGATATGTCGCTCGACGAATTAGAGGAGTTTTTCGTGCGCTCGCTGGCCGATCACGAAGTGGTCCGACCCGGATCGCGCTTACAGGTGGTTCCCCTTCGTCCGAATTCACCACGGATTCGCGCCTTTTATTTCGGCAGTTCGCGAAGTCATGCAGTGGTTCAGTATCGCCGCGGAACCGATCCCGACAAGCCACCGTCAATCACGGGAGGCCCACCGCTACCCGACGAAGACGAAGCCGACGCGGCGGCCGTAGAGCGAACGCAACGGGCCAGACAGCGAGAGCCCGACCCGAGGGTGATGACCACCACACAGACCCCGGAGTGGATCGATGATGTGCGAGGAGAGCCGGTGGAGTTGAAGACCGCCGATGGCGAGTTGCTGGCCCCTGGCGCAAAGTGGGGTGAGCCCTATACGCCGCCGGAGGGATCGCCTCTCGATCAGGAGCGATTGCGGCATAATTTTGGAAAGGCATTCGGAGATTGGCGCTCGCCCTGAATCGGGGGCGGGGAGTCCGACGACATTCTCGGCGGGATACGGCATCATTGGCGCGATGAGCAGTCAATCGGCACCGGTGTAAGCCGGTGGCGATAACGGGATCGTTTACGGCAAATCAAGGGAGGTCTATACTCGCCCCGGTCTGTCGTGAAATTTCATCGGACGAGTGGACTGATGTCGAGAATGGTTCGGATTGTGATTGCCCTGGGGGTAGTAGGTATCGTCACCACACTATCGGTGGAGCCGGCCTGGGCTGGCGAGCGGGTTGACGTGGCGGTTTTTGAGTTGCACGGCGAGGGAATTGACGACGACCTTCTGGATACGCTCTCCGGGGTACTGCGTCGTGAGGCGCAACAACACGATCGCTATTCGCTGGCCAATCCGGCGGCTATTCGCCGCAGCGAAATCGCTTTGGTGGTGGGCTGCAATCCGGAGCAGACGGAGTGCCTTCGCGCCATGGCTGATTATGTGGACGGTCAGGTGTTGATCTTTGGAGAAGTCATCGATCGGGGCGATGAATTGGTGATTGCCGTCGATATTCTCGATGTCGCCAGTGGCGAAGATCCGGTGACCGTGCGGCGACGGATCGCCGACGTCAATGATCCGGTGGTGGCATTTCGCCGCGAGGTCGAAAAGATCTTCAGCGATCTCGACTCTATCGGCGAGACCCATTTAATCGTCGAGGCCCCGGGCGACGATATTCCGATCAAACTGGAAAATGTAGTGGTGGGACGAGGCCATGTGGAACGCCGCGGAATGAGTCCCGGGAGCTATCATATCGTGGTCGGTCATAGCGGTGCAGAGCTCTGGGATGACAATGTGGAACTCGAGCCCGGCCAACTGGTGGAGGTGCGTCCGGAGTCGGTGGAGGAGGTCGATGATCCCGAAGTCGCTTCCGAGACTCCGGAGATGGGAATCGAGGAGACGACGGTGGTCCCCGGCGAAGGTTCGGCGACTGCTCCAATTGAATACGAAGGACGCCGATCGAATCTGGGGGCATTTTCGCTGATGGGAACCGGCCTTGCTTCCCTTGCCGGCAGTGGGGCGATGGGGATTTTGATGCGGCGAACCGAAAATCAGATCGCCGACGAGGCCGCTGAAGGGACATTGGACGAGGCCCGACATGAGCACCTCACCAATCGAGGCGAGTCCTATCAGACCGCCCATTACGTATTACTCGGCGTGGGAGCGACGGCGCTTGCCATTGGGGGAGGCTGGGCGACGTGGAATTTTGCCCGCGATCGCTCCGATAGAAAGGGTTTTGATGATGGGCTGAGTATTCGACCCACCTTGCGGGGGCTGGCGATTTCGGGGCGATGGTAGAATCTGCACCAATTGTGTAGATTCGGACAAAATCAACGTAAGCGTTCAGTGGGGTGACGAAGTCATACACTGAGACGCCCGGAAGAGTTCGGGCTGGCAGTCCGAAATGCGGCCAGGCTGGCCGCGGGCCCCGGGGCCTGAACACTTACAAACCAACAGGTCGGTAGTCTGGAGGTAGCGATGAAATGCAGTGGGCAATGGTGGTGTGGGTTCGCAGCTATATTTGTGGTGTCAGCTTTTGCACAACCGGCGGTCGCACAGGATGTTGAGGACGGCGATGCCGAATCGGAAGCCGAAGTGGAAATGGCTTCTGAGGAGATCGGCGACGATGTCGACCTGACGGCCGACGAAGGCGAATTGTCAGATGAGGAGTCAGAGGAGAGCGACGCCGGACTTCGCCACGCCTCACAACTTCAGGTTCGCGCTCAGCCAGTCGGATTGAGCTGGCTGTCGGACACCGCGTTTCGAGTCCCCCTCTGGGATAGCGACAACGACCTGCTCGCCGGAACATACCTCGACGGGGGTGTGACTACCGCCTTGAGTCCGGCCTATGGATGGGGCGGCCCATATATCGAAATTTTACCGGTGGCGGTATTGAATCTTCGGGTGGCGACCCACTTTAAGAATTATTTCGGCTCCTTTGGCTATCTGCACGTCGATGAGGACGGCGATTGGAGCGATGAAGCCCTCGACCACACCTCCGATGAGGGCCTGGCGCAGTCAGCGACGGGCTGGCGGCTTGAAGCCCGCGCGACCCCGCAGATGCTCATCGGTCGGGTGGTCATCACCGGCGAGACCTCGGTGCATCGAATGGAGATGGACGTCGACGACCCCTATTATGAGCCCTATTTCGACCTTCTCTTCGAGCCGGAAGATACGTTTTTTATCACCCGGCCCACCGTCGGCTATCTCATCGGCTCCGATCTGTCGCGGTGGTTTGTTCTGGTGGGCGCCCGCTGGGAGCGTATCGTTACCCGAGAAAGCGACGTGGTTCGCGATACGGCCGGACTGGTATTCAACTGGCAGATGCCCGATAGCCTCATGGATTTTGGTGATCCGGCGATCGCCGGGTTTGGCGGAGTCCACATCGATCATCCCACCCGCGGATCGACCTCACCTTATCTGGGTGTACAGATGATGATGGAGTTTTGATCGCATTTGCGGCGGCCGTGAAATACCGATTGGTGCAGGAGCGCAATGAATTGGAGGCGCAATTGGTCCGGCACTCTCGCCGCAATAAGCCTTGTATTGGTCCTCGGTAATCCGACGACCGCACAGGCGGGGCAGGGCGACTCTCCACAGGATGACGAGATCGAGGGGCTAATCGAGGAGATCGACGGCGGCCTTCGCCACGAGACGCGTCTTCAACTCCGTATCAACCCCCTTGGCCTGAGCTACCGCGGTGATACGGCATTTCGAATTCCACTGTGGGACAGCGACAACATCGTGCTCCACGGTGCCTACTTCGACGGAGGTATCACCAAGGCGCTGAGCCCGGCCTACGCCTGGGGCGGCCCTTATATCGAGTTCTTGCCCCTGGCGGTGCTCAATCTGCGGGTGGCTACCTATTTTAAGGGGTATTTCGGAACCTTCGGTCATCTCCATGTTGCCGAGGACGGCGATTGGAGTCGGGATGCCCGCGACCGCACATCCGACGAGGGACTAGGGCAAGCGGCGACAGGTTGGCGGCTGAAGGTGCAGGCCACCCCGCAAATTCTGATCGGACGGGTGGCGTTTAGCGGTGAGACCTCGTTGCATCGAATGGAAGTCGACGTCGCCGATCCCTATTACGAGCCCTCCTTTGGACTCCTCTTCGAGCCGCAGGAGACCTTCTTTGTCACCAGTCCCACCCTTGGTTATATCTTCGGAAGCGATCCCTCCGAGTGGTACCTGCTACTCGGTATTCGCTGGGAGCGAACCGCCACTCATAAGAGCGATGTGGTGCGCGACAATATTGGAATTGTGTGGAATACGCCGCTGTCGTCGTGGCTGATGGAGTGGGGCGATCCTGTCTTCGCCGGTTTTTTCGGCTCGCGGGTCAACCACCCGCTGCGGCGGCTCCTGTCACCGTACGTCGGCATGCAACTGACGATGGAGTTTTAACCCGGATCCGGGTTAATCGTCGATGTCCTGTAGACTGCTGAGATCGGCGAGCTGGTGGTGGCTCGGGAAGGTGGCGGTCTCGTCATCGGCGAGACGGCGCAGCTCCTCGAGGAGCAATGTCTTGTTTTCCAGCGCCGTCAGGGCCCGGATGTCGTGGATGCGAACCACCATATTCGTAATCCGCGTAAAGAGCGCCAGATGATCCTGAAGAGACGTATCGACGGGGCTTAATACGACGACAATACCGTGGATCGATTGATCGGGCTCAGTGGGGGCTTCGATGCCCTCGGAGCAGGTGGCGACAAAGATCCGTGTGCGCCTCACCGTCGGGGTGCGCACGTTGAGCAGCAGCACGTCGTTGCTTAGCTCCCGGGTAAAGCCGGCATCGTCACTCAATAATTCGGCCAGTAGCGGCTCCAGGCGCTCGTCGTCGGCATCGAAATGCGTCTCCAGCAGATGCTGAACGGCCGATGCCTCGTCGCCGGCGTCGAGGCGGGCAACGATACGGCGCGGCTGAAATAACGCTCCAAGCGTTTGCGGTGGGCCGGCCGGCTCGGCAATCTCCAGATCGAGATCGGAGAGAAATAAAAAGCTCATCGAGTGCTCGGCAATGGCCTCCATGCGGCCGGGGAGTTGCTCTAGCTCCGGGCTCCAGCACACCGTGCCGCGACGAGCCGTCAAAAAGACGACCAGGTCGTTTTCCTCAACCCGCCGCTGCAGCGTCGAGACCAACTCCTCCATGGAGTTAAATCCGACGAAGGAGGACGCCAATTCGGGATCGATGGTGTCCACCCGAGAGCGGATTTTACGCATATCGTCTTTGAGGCATAGGCCGGTCAATAAGGCGCCGATGGCGTTAGTCAGATATTTTACGTCGCCGATCGCGCGGGCGTAGCCCTGGTGATATTCAATCAGCGGCGGAAAGACGACGATGACCCGCTTGATGGTGGCGATTGGCTGGGTCAGATGGCAGATCATGGTCTGCTGTTCGGTCTCGTCCAAGATCTGGTCGGTGATCCGTCCGAAGATCCCTCGGCTCTGTTCGCCGGGGCCCTTCCAGCCGGAGACGATATCCGAGATGCGCCGCTCCACAGCGGCGCGGGCGATGCCGGAAGCCGGGTTGTGGTCGACCCGCGTCAGGGGAACCATGGGAACCTCGGCTGCCGAGCCGTGGACCACAGCCTCGGAGAGCATTTGCTCGGCATCGGCGATCTGGGCGCTGGTGTCGCCGTCGTGGGGGACCACAGATAGTGGAAAGACCGGCTCATGAGAGCCGTGACGGCGCATGGAGAACGTCATATCCAGCAGGTTCTGTGAGGTTGGCGAATAGGCCATGGGGACCAAAAACCGCTGCGGTGCTTCGCCGGAGTCGCCGGATTCTTCCTTCTCGGCGAGCGCAAGATCGCGTCCGAAACGCTCGGTGATCATGGGGGCCACAAAACAGGAGGCGGCGATCATGAGAATGGTTCCGTTGAGCACGGCTTCGTCGAAGATTCCCTCGTCGAAGGCGACCAGAACGACCGCCAGAGTGGCCGCCGCCTGTGACAGGGTTAGCCCGAAGACCACCATTCCCTCTTCTTTTGTCTGGCCCAGCACTTTTTGCCCCGCCCGGGCGGCCAGCCATTTGCCGATGAAGACGCAGAAGATCATGGTCCCGGCCACGATCAGAGCTCCGAAAGTCTCGCGCAATAGATCGGGATTCGTGAGCAGACCGAAGCCATGTTCGTCGATGGCCATCGACAGCATCTCTCGGTCGATCAATACGCTGACGTCGACCAACATCCCGACGCTGACCAAAAAGAAGGGGATAAATAGCGCATTTCCCACAAATTCGATGCGGTTCATCAAGGTGCCCGACTCCGGGATCAGGCGATTTAGAGCGAGGCCGGCCATAAAAGCGCCGATAATGTCTTTGACGCCGGCCACCTCGGAGAGGACGGCCGCCAAAAAGACCACGGCGATGACGAAGACGAATTCCAAGACCCCCTCGCTGCTGACGCGCCGGAAAAACCATCGGCCGATCTTGGGGATGCTCCAGAAGACCAAAATGGAGTAGACGCTCAGACCGACGATAAGCGTCGTCCAGAAGGCAGCGTCCAGATCGCCGTGGGTGGCGCCGAGGACGATAGCCAAGACGATCAGAGCCGCCGTGTCGGTGATGATCGTGCCACCTACGGCGGTGGTGACGGCCAGGTTTTTCGATAACCCAAGCCGGCTTATTACCGGATATGCGAGCAGGGTATGAGAGGCGAACATACTGGCCAGAAGGACTGCCGTAAGAAAGTCCATGTCCAGCACATAGATCCCGGCCACGGTTCCAATCGTCTGGGGTATCATGAAGGTGATGACACCGAAGACCAGACTGTGGTTGCGGTATTTTAAAAATCGATTGATATCGATTTCGAGCCCGGCGATGAACATGATGTACACCAGCCCGACCTGGCCGAGGAGTCGGAAGGTGGCGTCGCGCTCGAATAGCCCCAGGGCGTTGGGGCCGACAATGGCGCCAGCAATAAGTAGTCCAACAATGCCGGGAAGGCGCAGCTTCTTGGCCGTCAACGGCGCGATAAGCATCAGCGCCATGACCACCGCGAAAATCAGCGACGGGTGCTCGATGGGAACTTTTAAAAATGGATCCAGGGTTTTCATAGTCGCTGCCGGCCTGCCGCATTAAGCAAAAAATTTCCCGACGCCGCGCTTCGCATCATGGCGCGGAGTAAGGGATGGCGCAACAAAAAGTTGGATTACACCGGTCGGGAGTGGTACGAGATAGGGGCCAAAACTAAGACCAGTCCTCCGCGAACTGGAATGGAATTGATGAGAAGTGGACTTCGCCGATATTTCGGGGCCGGTGCAGCGCTGATGATCGCTGTGATGTCTCCCGCCGTGGCGCACGCCGAATCCGTGGGACGCACTGTCGATGAGTACGGCTCTATTTTTGTTGTCCTCGGCGTGGTCGCCACCGCCTATCTGCTGTCGTATTTATTGTTGCAGTGGTTGTCGCAGCGCTACGGCTTCGTCACCGGCGTTCCCTATATCGTCCTCGGTATCGTCGCCGTGCCAGTTACTGGATGGTTGTCGCCGGAGATGATGCAGACCGTCGAGCCGCTGGTCGCATTGGCTGTGGCGGCGGTGGCGCTCGCCGCTGGATTGCAGATCAACGCCAAAAACCTCGTCGATCGGGAGTCGACGACGGTGAAGCTGGCACTGACAGTAGCGGCTGTAACCCTGGTGATGGTCGTCGTCGTGCCATTTGTGGGATTAAGCCGCTGGCCACCACCTCTCGAGGACGCGATCTGGCTGCCGGCCCTTCTGGCGCTCGGGGCGATTGCTCTGGTCGCCGATGGGCGTCCATTAAAGGCGCTGGCAGCGCATCTTGAGCTCGATGAAGACGCCGTCGATCAGGCCGGTGAGGTCGCCTGGCTGAGCACCATGTTGGCGGTGCTCATCTTCGGCGTAGCGTTTTCGATTTACAATCCCGGCGAGCCCTGGCGTGGAGGGGGATTGGACGCCGGATTGTGGCTCGTCGCCCATCTCGCCGCCGGCGGCGTATTCGGCGCCGTCGGTGGGGCGATGATACAGGCCCGGCCCGACGACGACCGGGTACTGACGATTTTGGTCGGTGTCGTCCTCACGGCCGGAGCTCTGGCGTATGTGACGACATTGTCGATCGTCTTCGTCAATTTTGTGGCCGGCGTGGTGCTGATCAATATGAGCGGTGAGTCGCTGCGCTTTCGCCAGATGTTGGATTCCGCCAATTCGCCGCTTTATGTGTTGTTGCTCTTTTTCGCGGGGACGATGTGGACCGTCGGTCTACCACCCTGGGTCTATGCGGCAGTGGCGGTGTACCTGGTGCTCCGCGTGCTGGGCCGACTACTGGGCGTGGCCGCTTATCGGCCGCGACTTTCGGGTTATCGCCCGGAGCCCGGGATGTATCGCGCACTGATTGCGCCGGGGGCGCTGACAGCGGCCATGATCCTGGATTTCGGATTTGGGTTCGGTCACGGACAATTTGAGGCGGCGACTATCGTGGTCTCCGGCTTTGTTCTGATTTTGATCGCCGAAGAGGTGATCTCCTTTGTGCTCCTGCGCGGCTGGCTTATCGATATCTCTGACGTCGGCTCGGCGCGACATAGCACGTCGCCCTGGGGTGACTGGAAGGGGGATCGGTGATGCGCCACCTGTGGACTGTATTTATCCTGGCGACCCTGATCGTCGTCAGCGGTTGGGTCGGTGGTGAGGTGGGGATCGCCTGGTTGTCCGAGCCCTGGTTTGTGGGGATCGGCGTCATGCTCTTGATGGCCTACGCCGCCGGCGAGGGCCTTCGCACGCTGGGGTTGCCGGCGCTACTCGGTTGGATCGCCGTCGGCATTTTGATGGGCCCAAGCTTTGCTGCTCTGGTGCCCGTGGACTATCCACTGGCTGTGATCAGCGATGATGTCATCGAGAGCCTGGCGCTTATCCAGGTGCTTATTATCGGGCTCATCGGCATGCTCGCCGGAGCGAAGTTTAAGGTCTCCGATCTATCGTCGAACGCCCGGCTTCCGCTCTTGATCAGCGGGGCATTTTTGCTGGTCGTCATCCCGCTGACGATGGCCGCCGTATTGGTGGCCGGGCAACTCTTTCCGGGCCAGTTGGCGTTTTTGCATGACGCGCCAGCGACGACCCAGGTCACGATCGCCCTATTTTTTGGGGTGCTGTCGTTCGGATTGGCGCCGAGCGTCACTGTGGCAATGCTCCAGGAGTTGCGCTCCCGGGGACCGATGTCGACGGTGATTCTGGGCGCCGTGATCGTCGCCGAGTTCATACTATTTGTACTATTCGCAGTGGTGTTGTCGCTTGGAAGGGCTGTGGCGGGCCCCGACGGGTTTTCAGTGGCCGCTGTCTTCGACGCCATCCCTGGTGTCACCTGGCAACTCTCGCTTTCCGCTGTCCTGGGCATGGTGCTCGGCGCGGCGGTGGCGGCCTATCTTCGCTATGTGCGACGGGAGCCATTGCTATTTTTGCTGGTCGCCCTGGTGGTCGGATATTTCGGGGTCGTCGCCGCGGATGCCGAGCCGCTATTGACCTTTTTGATCGCCGGGTTTTTTGTCCAGAATGCGACTCAGCAAGGCGACCTCTTAGCCAAAGTCTTAGAGCGCATCGCCCTGCCGGTCTTCGTTCTATATTTCGCCACCGTGGCCGCCGGCATCGATCTCGAGGGGACGCTGGCCTATTTGCCGCTCGTGGTCTTTTTGATCGCCGCTCGCTGTGCTGCCCTGTACTGGGGTGCCCGCTGGGCCTCCAGAAAGGCGGTCCGCGAAAATCACGTCTACGAATATCTGCGCACCTCGTTTTTCTCCCAGGATGCAGTGGTACTGGTGCTCGCGGGAGTGGTGGCGCATCCCGATGAGCCCTTTGCGTGGGGCGCGGAATTTCAGAGCGTCGTGGTGGCCACCGTGGTGGCCTATCTGATTATCGGTCCGATTTTGCTCAAGGTGGGGCTCGATCGCTCTGGCGAGACTCGCAAGGCCCGCAGGGCATTTCAGGGGCAGGGCACTGAGGTGACTCAAAGCTCAATGGAGTCGTTTGAGTCGGCCTCGGAGAGCGTCGAACTCGCGTCGAAGCTCGAAGAGCCGCGATTTAAGGACGCCTGGCTGCGCGGACACGTCGCCGATCTGCGCGGAGAGCTCGTCGAGCAGGGCCATCGCGTCTTTTACGGACCTGTGGTCGAGCATTTTCGAGACCTTCACGGGGAACTCGAAGATGTAGCCGAGGTCGTCGAAGCTCAGGCCGGTGGTCTGGAGAGTCTGGTAGAGGCGATTCGCGAAGGTGGAGAGCCGGAAGAGCTCGTCGAGATGGTTCGACGGCGTCAGAAGGAATACGCCCGCCAGATGATCCCCGTCGTGGAGCGCGTTGAGGCGATCTCGGGCGTGGCGATCACGGCGGAGACGATGGAGGAGTTTTTCGATTATCTCCGGGAACTTCAAGACCAGCAGAGCCTGTATCGAATCGAGCGCGAAGCCGAGCTCGACGAGCCCGATAGTGGCGATCCCATCTGGTTGCGGTCGCTTAAGGCCGTTCAGCGGCTGCGGACCAGGGTTATGGGCCAGGGTTATCGAAGCGTGCCGGTGGGCAAGCTGTGGCGCTATCACGTGGAGTTGGCGCTCCCGATTCGACTGGCCAGCAGGACCCCGGAGGTGGTGGTCTATTACGAAAGGTTCTGGAATCGGCTGTGGCGCCACTTGAGTCGTGTCGATGATTTCTGGGATGAGCTGATCACCGGGATAACTCGCTCCAAAGAAGAGAATGGTGGGGAGACGGTCGAGGCTCGTGCGGAGCGAAAACAGCGTCAGATCGATCGCTTTTTCGAGGAGTTTCAGGGGGAACAAGAGGCGCTGGACGGGATGGCTCAAAAAGGGGCGCATCTGATCCAGCATCGCTTCGGTGGGGCAATACAACGCTGCTACGAGCGGTTTTTAGATGCCACAGGCCGGGCGGGGACGATCTATTTACCGCGCTTTCGCTACCGGGCGGCGGCGCGCTTCGGCCCGGGCCGGCGAGCGGAGCGACGGGTCGTCGATCGATTAAAGCGCCAGGATCTGGTGGTCTCCGGTTACCGAGGCTGGATCCGGCTGGACCACGAGGTATCGACCTTTGAGCAGTGGTCGACCTTATTTCGCAATCGCATCGACGAGGCTATCGACGAGGCCCTGGGAAGGGGGTGGCGAGAGGAATTCGACGAACTTCGCGCCACCTGCGGTTCCTACGCTCAGGCGTTGGATACAAAAGCCGGTAATATCGATGAGATAAAATCGATCTATCACGACGAATTGCGTCCTAAAATCGCCGCCTTTCGCCACAATCAGGAGGAGCTGGTCTCGCGGCTTCTAAGTGGCGACGCGACCCGCTCGCTGACCGCCGAGATCGATGAGCGAATCGAGGGACTGCCGGAGTCGATACAGGTGATCGGCGGGGCGCCCGAGGAGATGGTGCTGGCCTCGGCAGATGAGCAATACGAGCTATTATTGCGCCGGTGGATGGCCTCGCAGGTCGGCCGTGAGGTCGGTCTCAGGGTGGTGGAGTTCAACGAGCGGGCGGCGGCGCGGATCGAGCGGCGATTGTCGCTATTATCCGGCGTCGAGCAGGCGCTTGAATTCAACCTGGTGGCTGTGCAAAAGGGCGACTCCGAGCTTGATGACGACCGGAATCCGGCTCAGATGGCCCATCAGGGATTGGTGCGAGCCCGGCAGTTGATCGAGGCGTTTTTAGAGGGCGCAAAATCTGAAAAGGGAGAGCTGCGCCAGTGGTTCGAAGCGGAGCTCGACGATATCGTCGAGGCCGCCGTCGTGCCCATCGAGGCGCGCGACCTGGGTACCGTAAAGCGCCGGCTGGCTCGCGCCGAAGGGCGTTCCTTTGTCGGCCGAGGTGAGACCTGGCTCAGCGGTACGGCCGGTTCATTGGCCGCTCAACTCGGCATTATTCGCCGCCGATGGGGACGCCGCGTCGCCGGTGTGATTGCCCAGATTCGCGGCGTGTTGATCGAGGACTGCGAAGAGGTCGATCGCCTCGAGATTCGCCGCCTTTTATATGCCGGTGAGCTGGGCGCCCAATCGCAGGCGCCGCCCATTTACCGGCGACTATTCGTGCCGATGCCTCTGGATATCCCCGAATTTTATCGTCACAGAAGTGCGTTGGAAGAGAGGGTGCTGGAGACCGTCGATCGCTTCTTCGACGGAGAAGAACATACTCTGTTGATCAGCGGCGAGGCCGGAGTCGGAAAACGCACGGTCGTGCGCCATTTGATTCCGGGACGAATCTACGCCGTCGAGGGAGGACTGACAGAAGAGCAGGTGGTGACCGTCAACCTGGGTCGCACTGGAAGAGACGAGGAGGCGATATGCGGTGGATTTGCCGACGCGCTCTTCGAATCGGAACGAGCGAGATCGTTTGCCGAGCTGGATCGATGCATACGCCGGCGCGGGAAACAGCGCCGTATTGTGGTCGTCGAGCAGGCGGACAGAATATTTTCGCGGAGCGAGTCCGGCATGGCCAGGGCACGCCGCTTTTTGCAGATGGTGGAGTCGACGGCGGAGTCGATTTTGTGGGTCGTCGTCATGGGGAGTGCGGCCCGTGATTTTCTGCGAACCCATCTGGAACTCGACGCCTATTTTACGCATCACGAAAAACTCAGTGCTTTCTCGGCAGGTGAGCTGGAGGCCATGATCATGGCCCGCCACCGGGTCAGCGGCTTTGAGATCGAATTTGAGACCCCACCGGCCGGATTGTGGCAGCGCGCGCAGCAACCGCTATTTGGCGATCGGGCAAA
>SKQC01000366.1 GCA_007119175.1 Myxococcales bacterium
AGCGGGCCGTAGAAACGGTCTTCCACTGCGTATCCTTGCCGACTTGTTCTGGCTCCAATCGTTTGCTCGTATCGCCCAGGCCGAGTTGACCGATGCGATTGTCTCCCCAGCACCAGAGGGAACCGTCATATTTTATGGCGCAGCTATGTACGGTGCCGGCAGAAATATGCTCCTAGGTTCCGTCGACCTCTTCGTCGCCGGTGTCGGCGTTGAACTGCGCATCGTCGACGCTCTCGGCATCAGGACCGAAATCCGCGTCGGCCCCATCCTCAGCGTCGTCGCCGACATCGAAGGGGGTCTCTTCGGCGATCCCGAAATTATCATTGCCTTCCACATCGTCCGAGCAGCCATCACATCCCGCGAAACTCCAACTTATCAGCAGGAACGCCGCAAGCAGCAAAAATCGGAAGCTAAAGGAGGAGGGTTTCCTGGCAAAATCCATGGGGATCCCGGCGTCTTAAAAGATGCAATAACATCGCTATATGGCTTGAGAGTGGTGAATTACTACAGGGTCTGGTGGTAGCAATCAATAAATGAGCGTTCAGCGTTCGGGGCCCGCGGCCAGCCTGGCCGCCATTCGGGCCTCTGGCCCGAAGCTTTAGGGAGTTCGGGGCCCGCGGCCAGCCTGGCCGCCATTCGGGCCTCTGGCCCGAAGCTTTGGTCGGTGTGATGTCTTTGCTTTGAGGTCTCAGTCTGAGGCCCGGACATAGGTCTCACCATCCCAGACATAGATCTGGTGGTTGGCCTCGCGCAGTCCGTTGTCACTCCGTCCGGTCTGACTGACCTTCAGATCGCGCCATCCCTGTGTGGTCTCATCGAGGGGTTCGATGACCTGGGTATAGTTGATTTGAGCGACCATCCTGTAGCCTCCGCCCTCGCATGCCTCGAGGATCGCTCCGGCACAGAATGTGGGGAAACAATTGTCCCCATCTTCCATGGCACGGTCCTTGAGGCCGTTGCCGTTGAGATCGGCTTCCATATCCAGATGGCCAAATCGCTCTTCATCTAATTTTTCGCATCCCTCGGCCAACGCGGGGTCGTCGCTATCTTGTAGCGCCGATTCGTCATCTTTTTCGGCTTCCTGGGACTGATCATCGGCCTGGGACTGATCATCGGCCACTTCTTCGTCCTCCTCCGAAGTGGTCTCTTCCGAATCGGTCTCGGTTTCTACCGACGGTTGGTGGATTTCGCTCTCGCTATCTGAGGACTGTTCACAGGCGGCGAAAAGAATGAGGGAAATAGAAATTATACTTATTAACAACCGTTGACTCATATCTGTCTTAGAGTTGGTTCAAACAATAGAAGTTATAATCAGATCGTCGTGGACCCGTGAGACGGGACCTTCTTGAAAATATTCAACAACGCTTCAGTTCCGAAGACCGGAGACGAGAAAACCGACCAGGTGACTGAGCCAGGCGATGTGGTCGGTCATGAATGGCTCGGCGGTGATGAAGCCCCGGCAAATACCAGCACCAGCACATACGTGGGTACCACAAGGAGCATATTGAAGAGGAAAATCGGGATTTTGCGCCGGGGGACCAGTACCAGTCGTCCATCGGTCGCGCCTCGATCTTGACACAGACCCCTCGCCGAGGAGGCAATTCATCCGGTGAGGAATCGGAGAGTTTCCAGCCCAATAGGCCTCGTTCCAATAATTGATGTCTTCGGGCTCCGTACTAAGACCGGTCAGGTCCGTGTCGGGATGTCGCTTCTGCACGGTATAGTTGAAAAATCCAAAGCCGTGATTGTGGAGAGTATAAGGCAAGTCCGGTCCGACGAGTTCGGATACCTAAAGCATGTCGAATTGGGCCAGATTTTCTTTCCGGCGTTGCTCGAGCCGTTGCTTGACCGGAGGAATGGGTAAGTTTCGGAAGGGGATGGAGGCCGCCAGGCCGAATACAAATCCACCCAGGTGACCGAGCCAGGCGACGTTGTCGGCCATAAATGCCTCGGCGGTGATAAAGCCCCCGGCAAATACCAGCACCAGCGCATAGGTGGGCACCATAAACGGTATATTGAAGAGGAAAATCGGGATTCTGCGCCGGGGGAGCAGTACCAGGTTGGCGCCGAGCACTCCGTAGACCATTCCACTGGCGCCGAGGAGCAGCATCTCGGGATGAGCGGTGAGCAGTCCGTGGGTCAGGGCGCCGACGATACCGGCGCCGACCATGAGCAGGCCGGTGCGAAGGTGTCCGATTCGCAGATCGATGATCACCCCGAAAAAAAGCAGCCCGACCAGGTTTGAGAGCAGGTGGACGATATCGGCATGAAGAAATTGAGAGGTGAATAAGCGCCACAACTCCTCGCCCTGTCTGAGCATTTCCGGGTCGACCGCAAAGCGCTCGACCACCTCCCGGTGGCCATGCAGCACACCGATAAACCCCACAGTCAACAATACCAACGCCAGTACGGCCGGCGATGTGACCACCCGTCTAAAGTTGTCGCTTCGGTGCTGTGAAAAGACTAGATCTTCGGCGCGTTGCATCGGCTCGGGGGCACGCCGCTTCTGGATATAGCTATACCCCCAGCCGAAGAGAAGAGCGCCTCCGAGAAATAAAATCTCGAATGTAGCGGCCATCCCCTCCAGCAGTAATTCGGCGACATTGGGTTGACTAAATGGAGTGTAGCTACGTGGACCAGCAGCATCGGCGAGTAGGTATATTGCGAGGCCCCACACGGCCGCAGAGACCAGGAAGCCGATGGATACTCCCTTCGTCCATCGGCTGCTCCGGCGCTGCTTGAAGAGCTGATGCAAAAAGTCTTCATCGCTCGGCTTTTCCATATCCAGTACTTCGCCACCGCAACTCGGACATCCGCTCCGTGCCGGTTTCTGTTCAAGCACCCCGCATGCATCACATACCCATCGCTGTGATTGGCCATCCATCTCACGCCTTGCTGGCTGATAGCTGGGCCGCAGGATAGGCCGAGTGGGGGAAAATTTCGAGAATAATCCGCTGGCGCGGCACGATGGGAAGATCCCATCGGCTCCATTTAGCAGTAGCTTTACCGAGCAACATCGATAGGGATGTGCTCGCCTCGATGGTCAATCCGCAAAAACAGCGGGGTTGAAGACGGCGCTGGAGGCTCCGTTGACGTTTTCGACGAAGTCGAGCATCTCCAGATTACTGCCGTCGGCGTCGACGCGGTACAATGTGCCTTCTGACCAGAAATTGTCTTCACCGTCAGTATCGGCAAAGAGCACCATTTCTCCGTCGTGAGAAACAGCGGCCGTAATGCTGCCTCGGCTAAGAACGCTGTCGTCGGCGAGGACGGTCTGGTTTGTATCGTCACTGATGTCGATAAGGCGCAGTCCTCCGACACCGATCGAGTAGGTTCCCGTGCTGACCAGGACCTGGTCCAGGCTATTATACCAACGCCAACCCAGCGGAATGTGGGGGCCGGCTGCAGTATCACCGGATTCGTCGGCGAGCAACGAGTAGGTATCACCACTGCTGAGTTCGACCATTTTGATATATCGCACCCCTTCATCATCTTCGGGATCTACGGCACGTCCTACGGCGACGGTATCTCCGTCGGGAAGCAGTATAAATCCAAGGGGGATATCTGGTTGGTCGAAGGTATAGAGGACCTCGCCGGAGTCAACGGGATCGTCGATATTGAGCTGTCGCAATTCCTCGGTTTCCTCATCGAGGTTATAGGTGTGCATCAAGATATCTTCATCGGACAGAAAAACTCCGAATGTAAATACCAGATCATCCTCGCTATCAGGCTCAAGCAGGGTGACGTCGCCCTCGAGAGTGACGACTCCGATGATGGCGTCTTCGCTAAATGCTCCACAGGAGAAGCCAAATGCATCTCCGTCGGGGTGCCAGCCAGTAAACTGCATGGCGCAGTCATTTTCTCCACCAATTTCGGTGAGTTGAGTCTCGGTTTCGTCGTTTAAATCGAGGATGAAAAGATCGTATTCTCCAGGGACTCCACGGGCGAAAATGATTGACTCCCCATCGGCCGTAATAACTGGAGCTACATCTTCGAGATCACTTGGCGGATTAGTCGCTGACCGGTCATCGCCGTCAAGGGTGGCGATACGAATTCGCTGTGGGTCGTCAAGGGATTGGTAGGCGAAGTCGAAGGGGGCAATTTCTTCGTCGGTGCCGGCATCGTCAGTACCAACATCTTCGACGCCAGTATCTTGGGCAGTGCCAGTATCTTCGTCAGTGCCAGCATCTTCGTCAGTACCAGCATCTTCATCAGTACCAGCATCTTCGTCAGTGCCAGCATCTTCGTCGGTGCCAGTATCATCTACTCCGGCATCGTCAGTAATACCGACGTCTTCGCCTTCGATCGGCTCTTCCTCGTCATCGGAGCAGGCCAGAAATGTCACGCAGATTCCGACGAGAAATAAAATTGGCAATTTTGAACGTAAATCTCTCATGATTAGGACCTCAATGACTTCAGATTTATCAGGTTCTTTTGTGGATTCAGCGAGCCATAAGGCTTGCCGATAAAAGGACGTTATTGAATCTCCGATCGCAGCGCAAGGCGCGTTTTTGGCCTGTTGAAAACCCGATAGAAAGTCGCATATGAGGCTTTAGTTATAGGGTGATGATCATCTCTCGGCTGGTCTGCTATTGGCTGGTCTGCTATTGCTATGGTCTCGGGCCACAGTGGAAGAATTCTCCTGGGGCGACGCCTCCACGGCCGCCGACTCTGTCTGATCCGACCGCTGATTGTCATCGGAGGTCTGGCATCCCGCCAGAACAATGAGGGCAGCCGAGATTAGACCTATCAACAATCTTTGACTCATATTGGTTGTACTCCATGGAATCGAGCTGAGCTAAGGAATTACCATACTATAGAGCGCCAAACTGATCGCCGCCGGCCGGTCGAGCCAGCAGGGCTGGGGGCGAGTGCAGCCCCTCGAAATCGGTCAGTCGGCACAACCGGAGAGGAGCACAAAGACCCCGAATAATCTGCCCGGGTCGTCGGCTCCAGAGATGGCGCCGTCGTCGGCTCTGGGCTGGACGGGAGGCCGAGCGTCCATGGGAATATCGATGTCCCCATCTTCATAAACGCCCTGGGCGACGGGTTCGCCGAAGAGGTCGAAAACGCTGTAGATCTCAAAGGCTTGTCCCTCTTCGAGAGCCTGGCTCAGATCGGCGGAGATGCTCTCCAATTCTTCCCAGTTATAGATGATGAGGTCCGAGCGGCGGGGATCGTATTCGTTGGGCTGAATCACCACCCGTGAGCCCGTGGGCAATTCCTGGGAGTAGGTATTATTCGGGTATTCAGCGGGATCGGCGCCGCTGAGCTCACCATAAAATGAATTTCCCTCCAGCGTTCCGCTCTCCCAGTGGCCCTGAAAGCCGACGCGACCCACGAAATAATTGTCGAGAAAGGTGATATCCTCATTTTGCACATCTCCTCCCCAGCCAATGCGGGTGCTTCGGGCGTCGGCGCTGGGCCCCCAGCTATGGTTGCCGACCAGCTCGGTCTCGGCAACCGGTTGCAGACCGCCCACCAGGCAGCCGTCGGAGGTCCCTGCGACCGAGGAGCCCGGCACGGAGGCCCCGGTTCGAAACCAGGTATTGTCGACGATATCAAACCCGCGCAGTGAGCCCCCTTCGGTATAGGCGTGAATGCCAAAGCCATAGCCAAAAAAGATGATATTATTGGCCAGTCGTTTGGTCCCCTCATCATTCTGCATATAGATGGCGTGGCCGTGCCCCCTGGTGGGGCCGTTGTAGCCGTTGTTGTAGATAATATTGCCGTATAATTCGCTGTCCACGGCGGGGGTCCAGAAGCTGACGCCCTGGGCTGTGTCGTAGATCACGGAGTTGACGAGCTTTGTATTGGCTCCGTAAATCGTCACCCCGGAGACGCGCTCTTCGCGTACGTCACTGCTGCTGGTGATCTCCAGCCCGTAAAACTCGGTCCACTCTCCCTCGATGGTCAGCCCCGAGGTGTCGCCCTCAATATTGGAGTCCAGGATGACCCGTTCTGTCGGATCTGCGATAAATTGAATGGGATCATCGGCGGTGCCCGACAGGCTGCTCGTAAATTGTCCCAGATAGGTGCCAGCTTGCATCAAGACCCGATCACCTGGTGTCACGGGACCCGACGAGCTGAGCAGCGTGGCCAGATCCATGGGGTCTTCCGCCGTGCCCGACCCCTCGGGTGATCCCGTCGGAGCAGCGACCCAGTCGAAGGTCGGCTCATCTAAAGGCTCGCATCCCTCTTCTTCATTGACATCGCTATCTGACTCATCGACATCGCTATCTACTTCGACGTCCCCCTCGGCACTCCCCGTGTCGTCAGCGACTCCTTTATCGATATCGACATCCAGCTCGACGTCTTCCTCGGCGCTACCCGTGTCGCCGCCGGTGTCGGAATCGGTGCCCCCGTCTAATGGGGTCACATCGTCTTCCTCGTATACTCCGGTATCACCCTGGTTCGCGTTGTGGGCCTCATCATCGGAGCAGCCCAATCCAGCGAAGAGCAGTATCCCAACCAAGATTAACCGTCTCATTTTTGCTCACCAAAAATAAAAGAATTGAAAGCTCAACTGGGCTGATAAATGATCGAATCACGTCACCACTGAGCGATTATATTTGTCCATTATTTCACCAAGAGTAGCAAATCACGAGTGCGAGGCATCCCTGCGAAGGGAGCCTCGTGCGCCCGAGATTCAGTCACCAGGTTCTCACACAGGTCCCGAATTGTATTGTTGTATTGGAGCAGCTAAAGTGACGAAATATCGTGCAGAAAATGATCGACGATTGGCCCTTTTATAAAATCAGTTCTACAGACACTGGGAAAGAGCGATGAAGGTCAAAGATCTCGAGATTCGATCGCCCTGCTGTGAGTCCTGGGATGAGATGAGGGGAACACAGACTCGTCGCTTTTGTGACGTCTGCGAAAAGGACGTCTTCAACCTGTCGGTCATGAGCGAAGCCGAGGTTCAACACCTCTTTGCGACTCGGCGGCGTCCGTGCATTCGCTATACCTATGATGAATCCGATTCGATCGTCTTTACCCATCCTCAGGTACGTCGCCAGCAACGGGGCGTAGAGCGCCTTTTGCGAGCGGCGGCCATGGCGCTTCCGCTGGCCCTGTTGGTCCCCATCGCCGACGTCCAAGCTCAGGAGCCCGAGCTCGACGATCTGGAGGCGTGGGTCGCTGAGATTCCAGACGACGAGATGGAAAGACCGATCTGGGAGCAGGCCGGATATGCCGTGTTGAATCCGAAGTCCGACGAGGACGCCGAGGACGACGGTGACACGGAAGAATCCGACGAGTCCAGTGATGATGCCCAGGACGACGGTGATACCGGGGAATCCGACGACGATGAAGAGCGATCGCGGCCCCTTCCGAGGCCACCCGACAAAGAGCCCCCGCTAATGGGGGAGCCTCCTCCACCGGGATATGACTCATGGGAGGACCAGTTTTTAGATGCTTTCACTTTGTAGTAACGAGACAAGAATACGGCGGCCCCACCACCGGTTTTCGGGGCGGGGCTGTATCGTTACTGCAGTGCAAATCCAGTGGAGCGCTGGTTGTCGGCGTCGACGACAAATAGGTACAGCTCATCGTCTTCGGCTTTTAGATTGTCGAGTCGAAGGGTGGCCTCCAGGCGCTCGTCGGCCCAGTCGTCGATGGTGGAGACTGCCAGCCGCGTGGCGTCCTCGAGCGTCGGCGCGTCGGCGATCTCGACGCGGGCTGCCGCTCCGTCTCCGATGGCAATATAGATATCATCGACAATCCGATCGAAGCCGTCGGTGCTCCGATGCCAGGAGCCAAATTTGATGCGATCCCAGACCGGGGGCACCTCGTCGTGCTCCTCGCGCATGATCGTGCCGTCGTAGTCGTCGCGGATATAGCCGCCCTCCGGGCTGATATGTTCAAAGGCGCCGACGATCGGACCGTAGGGATCCTCGGAGTCGACATTGAGATAGACGGACATCGGATTCCAGGTCTCGAATTGCCAGAAATCGAGTCCGCTGATCCACCAGTTGGAATTTGTATTATTTCCGTCGATTTTAAATCCGCCGTTGCCCGTATGAGAGACCAGAACGATGTCGTTTCCGTTGCAGGTTCCCTGGCTGCAGCTATAGGAGTAGTTGTCGCCGCGATCTCCGTACATCACCCACACGTCCTTGGCGCTGGAGTCGGTGGAAAACTCCGTCTCACTGGAGTTGTCCCCGGGAAAGACGCCCAGATCTAAAAGGGCCCAGCTGACGAAGATTTCATCAAAGTGCATCAACCCCAATTCCTCGTCCTCGTCGACAATGCCGAATTGGGCGTTTCCACTTCCCGAGCCGCCAATGGTCATCGCCTGCTCACCGGATCGACCGGCGCCGTCGCTGTAGGATGTGCTCACCTGCCACCATTGACCGACGTGCGGACTCGACTCCTCGACGGGCTCGCCCGCCTGTCCCGACTCCATATCGTCGAATAATACGTAGCTCGGGCCCTGGTCACCGAAGTCATTTCCGCAGACCACGACCGATAAGCCATCGTCGATATCACCGATGACGTCGGTGATACCGAAGTCGCCGTCGTCGGCTTCGCAATCTTCGGGGCCTGTAGGGCCAGTATCTTCGTCGCCGACATCGTCGGTGGAGTTGGCGTCTTCGCCGACATCGTCGACGTCGTATTCGCCCGAATCGTCGACATCGCCGACGTCGTATTCACCCGAATCGCCGACATCGTATTCGCCCGTATCGCCGACATCGTATTGATGGTCCGTCTCGCTGGAGTCACAGGCCAAAAGACAACAGAAAGCGATCGCCAGCACAGACACAGCACGGCAGTCATTGATATCGATGAGAGACCTCCAATAAATCAGAGTGGATGGCAAATGGACGTTTCTTGTACATAGCCAATCAGGCCTCAATCCTCAACGGTGAGCGGACAGACCCTCTTTGACGAGGCGGGGTTCGCCGTGCAGGCCGGAATTCGCGTAGAACCAGGAGTTTTTGATGCCCAATAGGGCCGATGTCGGCGAAAAAAGAGTAGAACGATGAAGAATCGCAATACAGACCAGATGATCGAATTGTTGGTAGAGGCAAGCAGCGCCGATGACCTGGCTCATCCTGGCATTGGCCGTTGGATTGATGGCAGGCGGGGTTATGGAGGTCTTTGAAGATCCATTGGAAGCCGTCGATGATTGGGCGCGGGACAATTACCGGGACGATGATATAAGTTCATCTCCCCCGCCCATTTAATTGTATGAGGCAACTTTGATGCGACGATACTTTTTTCCGATCTACTCCGTTCTTTTCGCCGGTCTCCTCATTGCCACCGTCGGTTGTTCTGACGATGTCGGCGAGGAGTCGCCAAACGCGGCAGACGGCGACGTCGGCGCCGATGCCCTGGGGTTTGATGTCGGCGCAGATGATGCCGGCGCGGATACCGACGATGGCGAAGACGACGCCGGTGAGCACAACGCCACCAATCATGCCGAGGCCTGTGAGGCCGATACGTGCAGCGGAAATGGTGAATGCATCGAGACCGACGACGGAGTCGTCTGCGAGTGCGACGAGGGCTATGTTGGCGCCGAATGCGAAACCTGCGACGAGGACAACGGCTACCAATCCGACGGGCTCGGCGCCTGTCTACTCTCGCTGTGCGATCCCGACCCCTGTGACGGCGATCCCGACCGGGAATGCGTCGTCGAAAACGGACAGGCGAGCTGTGAATGTAGCGGCGGGTTGATCGAAAAAGATGGCGCATGTGTCCCGGCGACCACCTGTGGGCCCACGACGTGCAACGGCAATGGCACCTGCTCCGATGACGGCGGAGGCGTGAGCTGCGAATGCGATCCTGGATATACCGACGCCTTTTGCAGCAGTTGTGACGAGGTCAACGGCTACCACAGCGACGGCGAAGGGGGCTGTACCGATGACCCCTGTCTGCCCAATCCCTGCACCGAATCCAACCGGAGTGTCTGCGTTGAACTCGGCGATGAGCAGACCCTCTGCGAATGCGATCCGGGCTACCACCTGGCCGGCGGAGTCTGTGTGCAGGACGAGGAATGCCAGGCCGATAGCTGTGGTGATAGCGGCAGCTGCGACGACTCCTCGGGCGTCGTTCAATGCACCTGCGATGAGGGGTATACGGGAGACTTCTGCGAGGAGTGCCACGAAGCGGCCGGGTATTATGATGACGGCGAGGGGGGATGCAGCGACGATCCCTGCCTGCACGATCCCTGCACGGAGCCCAATCAATCCCAGTGCAGCCCGGACTCCAATACCAGCAGCGGCTACGTCTGTAGTTGCGATGATGGCTATCACGACGATGGCGTCGGCGGCTGCACCGACGATCCCTGCACTCCCAATCCCTGTGCTGCCGAAAACCAGGCCTGCCAGCCCATCGGTGACGATTACGAGTGTTATACCCCGGACTGCGACGACGGAAATCCCTGCACCGAGGGCGAATTAATCGACGGGGAGTGCGACTATGTCGATCTCAACGACGGAACGCCCTGCAGCACCACGCTGTGCACCCAGGACCAGAGCTGCAATGCCGGCCAGTGCACGGGAGGCAGCGAGGTCGTCTGTGACGACGACAACCCATGCACCCAGGCCAGTTGCGATCCCGATATTGGATGTGAATACGAAGCGGACAACTCGTTGATCCCCGACGATGGTATCGCCTGCACCATTGGCTCCTGTCAGGACGGCACCGCGACCTACTCTCCCGATGATGACTACTGTGACGACGACCTCTGGTGCACCGGCTCGGCAGTTTGTGAACCCGACGCTGCCGAGTCCGACGCCGACGGTTGTTTGACCACGGATGTGCCCATTGCTCCCGGCCACCTCAATAGTCCCTGTGCCCACTACGGAGAGTGCGACGAGGCGACCCAATCTTTTCCCCTCGTCATGGAGTCTTCGGGCACCAGTTGCGATGACGGCATCGCCTGCACCACCGGCAGCCAGTGTGACGGTACCGGAGCCTGTGTAGGAACGATCAATGACGACTGCGGTTTTCAGAGCTGCACGGAGACCACCGGCCCTTCCAGCACGGTCGATATCCCCTCCGCGTGGGTAACCGGCGAGGTCACTCTCGATGGCCAGGCCTTTCCCGAGGAGAGTCGTGGGAGCCATAATTTGCGATTCTGGCTGCGCGCCCACGACACGGGACGACTGCACCGGATCCATCTGATCGACTTCGGTTTTCAGAGCGGCTCTCCGTACTACGTCCGCACCAATTCGGCGCAGTTTGAGACCGTCGTCGTCGCCGGGGTCTACGACCTGGTCTACACCCGGGGGCTGGACAGCGACGATAATGTCATCACTCCATATGACGACGAAGTCATCCCCTACGCAAATCGGGTGCTTCAGGAGTCGATCGTCGTCGGTCCCGGAATCAACGAGCTCGATATCGATCTTCAATCCTCTCAGGTCAGCGGCACGGTCACCGTCGACGGCGAGGCCTTCCCCGAAGAGAGCCCGCGCAGCTACGATGTCCAATTGTGGTTACGCGCCCACGACACGGGCAAGCGGCATCGGCTCCATCGACTTCAGTACAGTTTTCAGTCCGATTCCCCGGACTACCTCCTGTCGAGCTCCACCGACTTCGACACCATCATGTCCCCCGGTACCTACGATTTGATCTACGAGCGAGCCCTCGACAATAGTGGCGATCCGCTGTTGCCCCATGACGACGAGGTCACCCCCAACGGCTACCGGGTATTGCAGACCGATATCGACGTTGTACCGGGCGCGAACTCCCTGAATATCGACGTTCCCACGGGCCGCGTCAGCGGGACGGTGACCCTCGACGGCGCAGAACTCCCCGAGGAGAGCGCGCGCAGCTACGACCAGAGCTTTCGACTGCGGGCCCACGACACGGGACGGCTGCACCGCATTCACCAGATCAGTTATAGCTTTCAGAGCGGTTCTCCGACCTACGCCCGCACGAGCCCCGATGATTTCGACACCATGGTGCCGCCCGGCGATTATGATCTGGTCTATATTCGCGCTCTCAACTCCAATGACAACGTCTGGACCCCACACGACGACGAAGAGATTCCCCATGGCCACCGGGTGCTCCAGCAGGACATCAACGTGGGCACTGACACGACCGAATTGGACATCGACCTGCAGTCCGCTCATGCCACCGGCACGGTCACCCTCGACGGGCAGACGCTGCCCGAGGAGAGTCCCAGAAGCCACGATATGCACTTCTGGCTGCGCGCCCACGACACGGGCACCCTCCACGGGCTGCACACGATTAACTTTAGCTTTCAATCCGGTTCGCCGGACTATCTTCGGACCACGAGCGCCGAGTTTGAGACCCTCATGCCCCCTGGCAACTACGACCTGATCTACGCCCGTGGTCACACCAGCAGCGGAGAGGTCATTGAACCTCACGACGAGGAGGTGATCCCCTTTGGCTTTCGAGTCCTCCAGGAGGATATTGACTTGAGTCCCGGCTCCAATGATCTCGATATCGATATTTCCACGGCTCACTTAAGCGGCACGGTCACCCTCGACGGACAGACGCTGCCCGAGGAGAGTCCCAGGAGCCACGATATGCACTTCTGGCTGCGGGCCCACGACACCGGTTGGCTGCACCGTCTGGTTAGCATTTCCTACAGCTTTCAGTCCGATTCCCCCGACTACGTGCGCACCGACGAGACCGACTTTGAGGCTCTGCTTCCCCCGGGCGACTATGACCTCATCTACACCCGTGGGCTGGATAATAACGACGATGTCCTCAAGCCCCACGACGATGAGGTCATTCCCTTTGCCCACCGGGTATTACAGCACGACCTCACCGTGAGCTCCGGCTCTAATTCACAGAATATCGACCTTTCGTCGACCCATCTCAGCAGCACGACGACCCTCGATGGAGGGACCATGCCCGAGACCAGCCCCCGTAGCTACGACCTTGAGTTCTGGCTGCGAGCCCGCGACACAGAGCGGCTGCATCGCGTTCATCGCATTCGCTACAGCTTTCAGTCCGGCTCCCCCGACTACCTGCGCACCAGCGATGCTGACTTCGAGACTCTGGTCCCCCCGGGCGTCTACGACCTCATCTACAGCCGGGCGCTCGACAATAACGGCAACGCCCTATTGCCCCACGACGACGAGCAAATCCCCCACGCATTCCGCGCATTGCAGATGTGTGTTGAGGTGCCCTGAGGGTTGGAATACCGGAGGGTCATTGCTCGGCATTTTCCCTCGAGCGGTAGTTTGAATCTTGTGCCCGCGAGAGCCCTGAAAAATCACGCTCAATCAGCAAGAAAAACCCAGATCGAGCTGGCCGTGGCGCCGGAAGTGGTCGCGGCACAGATCTTTTTCGCGCTCCGTCGAGATGCCGAGTCTGTCACAGCACTGGCGAAAGAGCTGGGCCATCATCTGCCAGCGCGGGCCCTGACCGACCATTCGCCGGCCGAAGCGGCTGTCGTTTCGGGCCCCGCCGCGGAGTTCCTCGAGGGCCGACAACACCCGGTCGGCGCGCTCCGGATAGACCCGTCGCAGCCGCTGCTCGAAGATCTGGTCGACTGGCTTCGGGAGCCGCAGCAAGGTCATAAAGGCTCGGCTGGCCCCGGCCTCGGCAGCGCGCTCTAAGATGCGCGGGATGTCGCTGTCGTTGAGCCCCGGGATCAGCGGAGCCAGGCTGACCCCGACGTCGACGCCGGCGTCGGCCAGAATGCGCAGAGTCTTAAATCGCTGCGAGATCGCCGATGCCTGGGGCTCGATGGCCCAGCCCGCTTCGTCGTCGGCAAAGGGAATGCTGATAAAGACGCGCACGCCGTTCCACTCGGCCATCTCACCGAGTCGATCGACGTCGCGCCGGATCAGCGCTCCCTTGGTCACAAAGCCCACCGGGTTGCGTCGCGAGGCGCAGACTTCGAGGCATTGACGGGTGATCTGATAGGATGCCTCCAGCGGTTGGTAGCAGTCGGTGACCCCGGAAAAGACGATGGTCTCTGGTTCCCAGCCGGGACTGTCGAGCCTTGCCTTTAGGCGCGCGGCGGCGTTGGTCTTTACCACGATCCGGCGCTCGAAATCGCTGCCGGCCCCGAAGTCGAGATATTGATGGGTAGGTCGGGCGTAGCAGTAGATACAGCCGTGAAAACAACCGCGGTAGGGGTTTAGCCCGTAGCGAAAGGGAAGATCGGGACTTTTGTTTTCGCTCAAGATCGACCGGGCCTTCTCCTCGTAGACCACGAGATCGATCTCGGGAGGCCGGCCCAGCCACTCCACATGGTGCGACGCCCAGGGGTTGGGCGGATTTTCGACCTTTCGAGGTTTCATCTAATGACCGCCCGGGGGCTTCTTGGTGGCTTTGGGAGAGCTTTTCGCGACTCGTCGAAGCAAAAAACCTCGCACAAAAGCGGTTGAGTCTGCAAAAGCTGATAATAAGCCATATAAGCGCCCCGGGCCCGCGGCCAGGCTGGCCGCCAGATAGAGTAACCCCGGGGCCCGCGGCCAGCCTGGCCGCCAGATAGAGTAACCCCGCGGCCCGCGGCCAGCCTGGCCGCCAGATAGAGTAACCCCGGGG
>SKQC01000289.1 GCA_007119175.1 Myxococcales bacterium
CGCCAATCCAATCGGGATTGGGAAGGACCTCCAATAATTCCTCCACCATCTCGGCGCGGCTAAAATGATCGCAGATTCGCAAGATAAGCTCGATTTTGCTGCCCTCTTGCGACAACTCCCAGCTCTCCGCAAGGCTGCGCACAGCCTCATCGGATCGCCGTCCCAGCAGCACCGGGAGGCTTCCGCGTTGTCCGCGCACTCGATCCGAAAAAATCGCCGCCAGCGCCGCCGGCATCACCGCCCGGCAATGACCTTCGGGGTCTACCTTCGGATCGAGCAGCCCCAGCCGGGCCACCAATTGCCGCTGTCGGGTCGGCGCCCAGTCCAGATAGGTCCCCAGATCGTGCTCCAGGACTGCTTCCTCGACGATTCGCCATCCCAGACTCGAGGTCAGCTCACTTCTGACCACCTCCACGACCTGCTCCGGGTTGCGGACCCAGAATTCGGCCAATCCCGTGGCATCGGCGGTGGGCGAGCCATAAAGTTCGGCCATCTTCTGGCGGCGCTGCTCGCCGAATTCGTGCAGATGAGTGACCAGTTGCGTAAAGCGGCTGGGCTGAAAGCTGGAATGAGACGGGGCCATCGACGAAATCCGGGGCCTGAGAATTATCATTTCCGGGTTTGCCCCGGCGGACCCCCGCACCTACCATAGTCCAACGACGTCGCCAACACGGCGCCGCCGACCTCGGAGAATGAAGAAATTTTCTCGCTGCGCGTCGTAGTTAAGTAGTTGCCGTCCGGAGAGCCCGAATTGGAGCAGAGGCGAGATGAAATCGATGAGATGGCCACTTCGTAAAACCGAAGAGATATCCGAAGGTTATTTCAAGCGTTGAGCGAGTGGCCAGATCGCGATTTCAGCCGCCACCTGCGACATTCATGGGGTTTCCGGACGGGAACTGAGAAGCTGCCCGAAGCTATGGCACACTCTTTCGATTATCTCGAACGACGACAACTGCGTTGCGACTATGACGGTGACTCGATGCCATCTCTGACCACTTCCCGCATTTCATCGGCCGCGTTCTTCGCGGTGGCTCTCCTTTTGACCACTGTCGGAGCTCCGACGGCGCATGCCGACGTCGACAAGCCTTCCGATTCCAATTCAGAGGAGTCCTCCACGATATTTCCCTGGGCCGGCGAGGAGCTTTATTATTCGGTCCGCATCAATAATTCCGAGGCTATCCGCGCCGGTATCCGCACCGGTGAGGTTCGCAGTCGAGGCGGGCGACACTACGTTCCCGTCAACGGTATGGCTCGCTCGCGGGGCTTTTTCAACGCCGTCTACCCCATCGACGACCACGCCAATACCTATTTCGACCCCGCCACATCGTTTCCGCTTCGCTCGGAGAAAACCTTCGAGGAAAATAACCGGTTGCGCCGCTACGACGTGGACTACGAACACGGTTCATTTATAGCCCAGGTTGAGCGAGTCAGAGGCGATCGGGAGAGCCGCTTTCAGGCGCCAATCCCCGCCGAAACCCACGATATGGTGACCTGGCTATACGATCTCAGGCAGGTCGGCGATATCGCCATCGGCGATGAGTTCAGCTACTACATCTACGACGGCTGGCTGTTGAGCCGCGTCGACCTGAAGGTCACAGATCGCGAGGATCTTTTGACACCGATGGGATGGTTTAAGACCTGGAAGCTCGACTTTGCCCGACAGATCATGAATGCCGAGCGGCGTAGCAAAGCCGACAACCCCTCGCCCAAGCCACCAAATGTCAATATCCGCGAGAAACGACGTCACACCGGCAGTCTCTGGTTGAGCCGCGACGTCAACTACCTCCCCGTGCGAGTCACCATCGACACCATGCTCGGCCCCGGCGAAGCGGTCATCATCGGCTATACTCCGGGCCGGGCACAATGAATCGCGGTGCATCGCCACTTATTCACCCCCCGGCGCTGCGGGCCGGCGACCGCGTTCACGTCGTCAGCCCCGCCGGTCCAGTAGTGCCCGAAATTCTCGAGCGGGGTATCCAGCGGCTGCGAAACTGGGAATTAGAAGTCGTCGTCGACGATCGCGTCTACGAGAGGCGACCTCGGTTCGACTACCTCGCCGGCGACGACGACACTCGATTCACTGCCCTGATGGACGCCTGGTCGGACCCCAAATGCCGAGCCATCATCTGCAGCCGCGGCGGCTACGGAGCGATGCGGCTGCTTCCGAGACTCGATATCGATAAATTGCGCTCCAACCCCCGGCTTCTGGTCGGTTTTAGTGACATCACGGCTCTTCATCTATATCTGGCCGGCATCGGAGGCATCGCCACTATCCACGGCCCGGTGGTCAAGAGTCTTGCCCGCCACGACGACGAAGCTCATCGCTCCGTACACAATTTGCACAGCGCCCTTTTTGCGACCACCGAGACGCCACCGAGCTGGAGCGATCTGCGCACCATTCGCGGCGGCCGGGCCACAGGCCGCGTACTCGGCGGAAACCTCAGTCTCGTCGCCGCCCTTCTGGCCACGCCCTATGCCCCGTCATTGAATGGAGCGATCTTGGTCGTTGAAGATGTCGGTGAGGACGACTATCGACTCGATCGCTTATTGACGGCAATCCGGCTCGCCGACGACGCCGACCTGGCGGGCCTCGTCCTCGGCGATTTCACAGATTGCGACGGCGTCTACGTCGGATGCGACGAGATGGACGATTTCATCGCCCGCCTGGGTGCCGAATTCGACTGCCCGGTGGTCGCCGGAGCTCCCGTGGGCCACAGCGAGCCGAATATCGCCTTCCCCGTCGGCGTGGACGCTGAACTCGACGCCGACGCCGGCACCCTGGTATTTCAACGCCACGCTGTCACTGCCACCTAGCCCCACATTTCCCATGACCGAATTGGCCAATTCCGCCGTCTCATCGGCGGCCGACGTCGACGAGATTTTGCGCGATCATACAGCCAAAAGCCGCGACGAAATCGGCGATACTGCTACTGCCTGCGCCATCCAGACCGCCGTGGGCACAATCGACGACGACCTGTACCTCGGCAATTCGGGCGTCGTCGATCTGGAGACTGAAGACGCCGCTCCTATCACGGACGAGACGCCTTTCGACATCGCCAGCATCACCAAAGCCCTCGTCGGTTCCGTGCTGGCCATGCAGGCCGTCGACGAGGGTCTCGTCGACTGGCAGACCCCCCTGGCCGACATTCTTCCCGCCTGGAAAAAACGCGGTGATGCAATCTCGAAGAGCGCCACTTTCTTACAGATTCTGAACCACACATCGGGGCTTCCCGCCTGGCGCGAATTTTATCTCGACTATCCCCTCGACCCCTCGCCCAAACGGGCCGACAAAACCCGATCCGCCGTGCTCGAGACCATCGTCGGACTGCCCCTAATAGGGGAGCCGGGGACGGTCCACGCCTACTCCGATCTGGGATATCTATTATTGGCGAAACTCCTCGAAGAGCTCTTCGACGCCCCGCTTCGCCGCCTCGCCGAAGCGCGCATCTTCGAGCCGCTGGAACTGCAGCACACGACTTATGTCGACTGCCGCACAAATGCCGATCCCGTGGCCGGCGCCGTCGTCACCGAGGACTGCAGCCGCCGCGGTCGACTGGTCCGAGGCACAGTCCACGATGAAAACACCAATATCATCGGCGGCGTCTCCACCCATGCCGGCGTCTTCAGTACGGCTCGCGAGCTGCTTCGTTTTGGCCGCCATCTTCTGTCCATCGACGAGGGTCGCGACGTCAATAACCCCCTCGTTTCGCGAAAATCTCTCCGCTTTGCGTGGTCCGAACAGGCGGGCTCGGAAGTGGGCCACCACCTCGCCGGCTGGGATATGCCGAGCGGTAAGCGATCGAGCGCCGGCCGCGGGTTTTCGCCAGAAAATACGGTGGGACATCTTGGATTTACGGGCACCTCCATCTGGATTGAGCGCCAACACGGCATCATCAGCGTCCTGCTCAGCAACCGCGTATATCCGACGCGCGAAAACGAGCGCATCAAGGACTTGCGAATCGCCTTCCAGGAGGCCATCCTGCCCCCGGAATGAGCCGACGCCCCTGGGGCTCGCGGCCAGCCTGGCCGCCTTTCGGGCTGCTAGCCCCTGGGGCTCGCGGCCAGCCTGGCCGCCCCTTTGGGGCGTTCGAGGCCCGCGGCCAGCCTGGCCGCCCCTTTGGGGCGTTCGGGGCCCGCGGCCAGCCTGGCCGCCCCTTTGGGGCGTTCGGGGCCCGCGGCCAGCCTGGCCGCCTTTCGGACTGC
>SKQC01000488.1 GCA_007119175.1 Myxococcales bacterium
ACCTCCTCGATGTCTTCCGCAAGGGCGACGAAGAGCTCCGGTGGCGCCGCGCTAAAGAATCGGGCGCGAAGGGCGTCGGAGTACCAGAGCGTATTAGCCGATAAAAATGGATAGTGGTGTTGCAGGGCTCGAGAGGCCACGGGGAGCTCTTCGCCTGGAACCGTCGCCAGATAGCGCGGATCGACGTCGGTATTGGAATCGCGCAGGATAAGCTCTGCTTCGACTGGCGTCTGCGTTGGCTCGACGGCGAGGTAAACCAGATGGTCGCCGGCGGAAATAGATAACTCGTCGCCCCGTGAATCCATGCATTTAACCGGGACGTCGCGGCCGTCTTCGGTGAGCGGGCCCACCACGACGAGGCGGGCTTTCTCATCGGTCAGCGCAACCAGGTCTATCCGGCTGTCCTCAGTCGCGCGCAGCAATCCTGCGGGATGAGACCCGGCGTCGAAATCATCGTCCAGGCAATCCGGCGTGGAGACCAGGGGCGGGATAGCCGTCGATTCACCGGCTTTTCTCGTAAACGACCATTGCAGTGGCTTTTCGAGTTGTCCCACGGTGTCGGCGACAAATAATTCTTCGTCGGTCAGCGAGGGAATCGTCAGTGGTTTCTGTCGGTCTTCGACGACCACTCCGTAGCCAAATTCGACATGTCGTTGCGTACTGCCCGCGTAGAGCCTGTGCGTCCCCGCCGGCCAGTCGGAGTCCACGAAGTCCCACCGCTCATCGCCGGCGATGCAATTTACCGATCCATCGGCGTGTTCAATGATGAGGAAATCTGCCTCGCCGGTCGTGGAAATTCGCAGCTCTTCAAGCTCATTGGGTGTGGCGACGACCATGGCCGGGCGCTTCGGAACGAAGCCGTCGCAGTCGCTATCGAGGTCGGAGAAATGCCGCGGCGCATAGCGATCGGCGCGGACTGTGATGCCAGTGACGCCCACCGGATTGGGCATCTCCCCGTTCGTCAGGTCGGCGCGGTCGCCGGCCCGGTCGCCGAGCAGTGTCTGCTCGGAGGGTTCCAGGTCGCGATAGGCGTCGGGACTTACCTGACAGCCCGGCGTTGTTGCGATAAGGACCGACAGGAAAAGTGCCGGCAAATAAGAGCGAGTCATGATTTCGATACTCCGACGGCGCTTAAAGCAGTGGATCTGGAAACCTGAAAGTAACAGATGAGAAAAGGCTGTCGAGAATCGTTGTCGCCGCTTTTACGCAGAGTGCGGTAGCGGTACGCTGGCCACGGTTTAGCACCTGGGAGGTTATGTGATGCACACTAGCGATAGGCCCGTCGTGGTCGGAATCAGCGCCTCATTACTTCACGGCGATGATGAGCGAAAATTATATAACGGCAGGCCGCTTCTTTATCTCGAACAATCGATGGCGGAGTGGATTATGGCGACCGGTGAGGCCGTTCCGCTGATGATTCCCGCCGCGCGTCCGGAGTTCGATGCCGCCATTGGAGCGGCGGATTTCGCGGACGCCATCGACGGGCTTCTTCTGCAGGGCGGGGTCGATATGGCGCCCGAGAGTTACGGCGAAGAGCCGCTGAATGCCGAGTGGGCCGGCGACGCCGAGCGCGACGAATACGAGCTTGATCTCATTCGACAGTGTCTTGAATCGGACCGGCCGATATTGGCAATCTGCCGAGGGCAGCAGGTGCTCAATGTGGCTCTGGGCGGAACGTTGATTCAAGATATCGAAACCCAGGTCGACGGCGCCATTGCCCATATCGATCGCCGCCGTTACCACGAAAATACTCACGCCGTGCGATTTACCGATAATTCGAAGTTGCGATCTCTGTACGGAGTCGATCACGGCGAGGTCAACAGCGTGCATCATCAGGCGATTCAAAAACTCGGTACGGGGCTAAACGTCGAAGCTCGGTCTCCGCAGGATGGGATCATCGAGGCCATTCGCCTCGCCGGCGATCGCTATGCCGTCGGGGTACAATGGCATCCCGAATTTCAGGAGCCGAGTCAGTCGCAATTGTTGCCGACAAAGCCTCTGCTCGAGGATTTCTTCGCCGCTATTCGCCGGCGCGCGCAGTGATCGATTCAATATCGTCGCGATGGGAGCGAAGGTGGGGCAGTCTGTGATAGGGTTGACGCAGCGCGTCGAATCAACCATCGAGTAGTAGCAATGAGTGAGACGAATCCATACCGCTTCGAGATCTCGAAGCCACAGCCCCACTGGGGTGGACCCGACGATCGTGGCCTTCACGTAGTGCTGGTTCAGCCCGAGATTCCCGGTAATACGGGCAATATCGGTCGCCTATGTGCCGGCGCCAACGTCTGGCTGCATCTGGTCGAGCCGCTGGGGTTTGACCTCGACGATCGCTATCTGAAGCGAGCGGGTCTCGATTATTGGCCTCACGTCCGCCTCTGTGTGCATGAGGGTTTTGAGGCAATCGAGGAGATTTTTCCGGCAGAGCGATTTCGGTTTTTTACGAAATTTGCGCAGCGCTGCTATACGGAGGCCGACTGGCAGCCCGGCTCAGTGCTGATCTTCGGCAGGGAAACAAAGGGGTTGCCCGACGACATTCACCGCCGCTATTCGGAGCAGCTATGCCGGATTCCCATCAGCGATAAGGTCCGCAGCTTGAGCCTCTCAAATGCTTGCTCCATCGCTCTTTATGAGGCGATGCGGCGGCTCGACTGGGCGCCTCTGAGTGATGGTTGCGCCCGGGAGGACACGCCTTAATATGGGGACGCTTAAGAGACGATGGTTTTGTCCGATTTGGGGATCGGCAATCGATGCGAGGCGATGTGACTGAGAGCTTCGGCAAATACGAGCTGATCGAGCGGATCGGCAAAGGGGGCATGGCAGAGGTATTTCTGGCGCGAAGCGTCGGTGCCGAGGGCATTGAAAAGACTCTCGTCATCAAGCGGATTTTGCCAAAATTGGCCAGCGATAGCCGCTTTGTGGAGATGTTTATCTCTGAGGCCAAAATTGCCATGGGGCTCAACCATCCGAATATCGTGCAGATCTACGATTTCGGGAAGGTGGGAGACGACTATTACCTGGCCATGGAATATGTGGACGGAGTGGAGTTGGGGCGCCTGATGAAGGCCTCAAAGCAGGTCGGTGAGCCGCTCGTCGTGGGCGATGCGGTCTATCTGGCGATGGAGGTCGCCCGGGGACTGGACTACGCACATCGCCGCGAAGATGCGCTGGGCCGCAATCTTGGGCTCGTTCACTGCGATATCAGTCCCGAAAATCTGATGATAACCTGGGATGGGACCGTAAAGATCGTCGACTTCGGCATCGCCCGTGTCTCCAGCGTCGGCAGCAATAAGGTCGGCGAACTCAAGGGGAAATATCGCTATATGAGCCCCGAGCAGGCCGCTGGCGACACCATCGATCAGCGAAGCGATCTGTTTAGCCTGGGAGTCGTGTTATTCGAGATGGTCTGCCGGCGGCCCCTCTTTCGTGGAGAATCGACTCGAGAGACCCTGAGCATGGTGTTGTCCGCCGTGGTTCCCGACGTGAGGAGCATCAACTCCAACGTGCCGGAGCCGCTGGAACATTCAATTTATAAGGCGTTGGCCCGACAGCCGGAGGAGCGCTACGAAACGGCGCGCGAGATGCAGGGGGAACTGACGAGGGTGCTCTACGGCTTGAGCGAGATTCACGACACAACTACGGTCTCCGAGCATCTGGCGACGGTGGAAAATAAATTACCCAGCGATTCTCGCGAGATGATGGCCTCGGCATTGGAGCAGGTCGGTGGCGACCAGGAGACGATGGTGACCCGTCCCGGGATCACACCGCGTCATGAGTTGACACCGATGGCGCGCACTGACTGGGAGGGCAAAACGCGGCAGCGGCAGACGGCCACTCAAAGAAAGGAGGTGATCTTGCTCGCCGGCCGGATCATAGGGCTCGATACCCGCGAGGTCGGCACTGCCGGAGATCTTCTCGACGATGAATACCGGCGGATCATCGATTCCATTGCCTACAAAAATAACGGTGTCATACACCATATCGACGCCTCGGGCTTCGTCTTGTTGCTCGGAATTCCAGTTTCTGATGAAGGCGACGCAGAACGAGCGGCGAGGATGGCCTTTGACGTCGAAGATGCGATATCAGAGATGGTCTCTGGCGCCGATTCGCTGCTGCAATGCCGTCTGTCGATCACCGTCGGAGAGGTGATCTTGGAGGAGGTCGCCGTGGCCGGCGAACGGCACTACGAGTGGACTCTGGAAGAGTCAGCGGAGGCAGGCCTTGAGCAGATGCTCGCCAATTGCACAGCAGACGAAATCTGTGTCGATGAACAAGTCCATGGGCGCATTCAGCGCACATTTTACTGCGAGGCGATCGACGATCGCTTAGACGAAGACGACGGCGATGAAGCTTCGACGGCCAGGGCCTATAGATTGATCCGGCCCAAGAGCGCCCGCTCCCAGATCTTGGAGCTGCGCGAGTCATTTCACTCATTTTTCGGCCGAGAGATCCCGAGCCGGATTCTGCGCGATACGTTTCGGCAGGTGTTATTCGACGAACGCGCCCGGGCACTTCTGGTGCTGGGTCCGTCTGGAGTCGGCAAGTCGACGCTTATCGAGGAGTTTTTGTCGGGCCTTCCCGCCGATGAGGTGCGCGTCGTTCGCGGTGTGGCCTCGCCGTTTAACCGCGATGTGCCGCTCGCCAGTGCCGAGGCACTGTTCTCGCAGATGCTGCGCTTCGATATTGAGGGCTCCGACGAAGAGATTCGACAGGACCTGACGGACCGGCTCGACACCGTCTTCGCCGCGGGACCATCTCGGGAGCGCGACCTGGTCGAAGAGTCACTCTTTCGCCTATTTTCAGTGACCGAGGACGACGACGGGTTCTCCCCGTTGAGCGGGGTGGAGCGGCGCCAGAAGTTGATGGTGACTCTGCGGACGATCACTAACCGCTTCGGCGATGATCGCCCGCTGGTGCTGGCGATCGACGATGTACATCATATCGATCCGGTGATGATGACCTTTGCCGCGGAGTATTTTGATCAGACCCAAAAAGCACCGGTATTCTTCGTGGGGACCGGTCTTGATTCCGGGCCACATACCACGACGCGGGCCTGGCGAGAGCTGATCGAGGCTCGTCATCTTGAGGTGGAGTCCCTCGGCGAATTGGCGCGCCCCGAAGCGGAGCAGATGGTGCGCGAGTTGTTGGCCCACCACGGTGTCGACAGCGACGCTTTTGTCGACGAGGTATTGCAGCGCTCCGGTGGCAATCCGCTGCATATAAAAGAGGTCGTCGAGGCGTTGAGTGACAAAGAGATCTTCGAGGAGGAGTCCGGCCTCATTGCCCTGGCCACCTCTGAGAATTTATTGCCCGCCAGCGTGGAGGGCCTGGTCCGGGCGCGGATGGATCGCCTGGAGACGGCCGATCAAGACACGGTGCGTCGACTCTCTCTTTTGCCGTCGCCATTTTCCATCGAAGAGGCTCGCGCAGTCATCGACGGGCGGTGTGGATCGCTCTTGGAGCAAATGGTCGATGAGGGTCTGTTGCGTCGTCATGCCCGCAATGAAAGCCAGGCTAACTATCGCTTCGTAAATACGGTCACCCGGGAAGTCGCCAGGCGCAGTCTGGTCGCCGAGGAGGCGCAGTCTCTGCACCGACGGATCGCAGACCATATGTTGAGCCGACGAGATCAATACGACAGCGCCGTGATTGCTCGCCATCTCGAGGCCGCCGGCGCCCCCGGCGAGGCATTGCAATTTTATGAAGAAGCTGTGGAACGCGCGTTTCGCGAATTTGGAGCCGATCAATGCCTGCAACTCTGCGATCGGATGTTGGCCTCTCCAGAAATCGGTGATGAGCGCCGCTTTCGCGTCTTGAAGTGGCGCGAGACGGCATTGCGAAGCGTCGGCGATACCGATTCCGCGCGAGAATCACTGCGTGAGTTGGAAGCACTGGCCCCACAGGTGGGCGATACCGACGATCAGATCGAGATTGCGATTCGCCGGGCCCGGTTTTTCATAACCGAAGGGGAATTTGACGATGCACGGGATGCGGTAAAGGTAGCTAATAAGCTGGCCGGTGATGCTGGCGATCGCCTGGGCAAGGCCGATGCCTGGCGCGTGGAAGCGATTATCGAACTCAACGAGGGACGCCGCGATCGGGCACTGACGCTCATTGATCGGGCCATTGCCTCGTTAAACGTCGGCGGTGATCATCGCTCTCGCAAGACGATGGTCGAGGCCTACAACGTGCGCGGTGTGATCCTCCGCCAGAGCGGACGGCACTACGAGGCGCTGGAGGCCTATGAAACGGCGCTGGCCGCTGCAAGCGGCCTGGAGTCGACGACATTGATGCGTCAGCTTCTGATCAACTCCGGGCTAGCGCTGGCTTATACCGGTGAATTTGCCGAGGCCAGACGTCGATACCGGCGGGCCCTCGATGCCTGCGATCGCCTCGGGCACCGCCGCGACGAAGCCTTAGTCTGGGTCAACCTGGGCGATGTCTATCAAATGTTGGGCCGCTTTGATCGGGCCATTCAATGTTGCCGGCGAGGGATTTATCTGGCGCGTCAGACAAATAGCGCCATGACCGTCGCCGATGGTCAGGTGACATTGGGATTGACCTATATGGGACGCGGTGATCTCGAGAGGGCGCATGCCGTACTGACCGAGGGATTGAGCGCCGCCGAAGAGATGCCGAGTGTCTATCTCGCGGTCTGCGCCGAGCTGGGATTGGCTCAGGTCGCCCTGGCCGGTGGCAAAGACGAGGCCATCGAGCAGGCCATGCAGCGCACTCAATCCGTCCTGGAGCGTTCCAAAGAGGCGGGCATGATGTGGAGCATCGTGATGGGGCACGAGCTTTTGGCTCAATCACTGCGCCACCTCGGCGAGGTCGACCAGGCGCTAAAGCACTCTCGAAAGGCCGTGGAGATGCTCGACGAAGTTGACCTCCTGGGTGTCGATCAGGTGTTGGTCACACACGCCGAATTACTCGCCGACCGTCCTGAAGAAGCAGCGATGCGCCGCCAGTGCATCGAGCGAGCCGTCGCCGTATTTCAATCGCGCCATGATGGACTCGATAGTGAAGATCAGGAGCTATTTGTTGAGCAACCCCTGAATCAAAAAATCTTGAAGATGAGCCGTGTGCTCGATGCCGAAGAAGAAGCGCCGACGACCTGATCGTTAGTGTCAATGCCGATCAGTCTCCCCACGGGGAAGATGCTCAATTGAACGAAAGGGATGAATAAGATGATGGATGGTGGGAAAAAGCTATGGCTGACGGCGTTTTTTGTCGGCTGTCTTTTGTGTTCGGGATGCAGTGATTCGGAAGAAAATAACGACCATGAGATCGAAGATGTGGGGACTGACGCAGCGGTCGACACCGATCCAGACGCGAGCGATGAGGACATCAATGGAGGCGATGCGGCAGATGATGTCAGCGGCGGTGTAGACGCGCAGGCGGATGCCGGTGGTGATACAGGTCCGTCGGAGTTCAGCGAATGGGAGTCCGAGCAGGGCTATACCGTGACGGGGGCGGCCGACGATCGCGCGGAAGTAGTGATCGCCAGCGATGACAGTGCGTTCGGAGATAAGCCAGGTGGCGGCGCGCCGATTTTGTGGGATTTTGGTGATGAAGTCTTTGTAAGAGGGGAGGCCGATGGGTTTAATGCTCAGCTCAGCGATGGCCAGGAGATTGAAGGCAGCCCTCTATATGGCACGGAATCCGGGCGGGCCAACCCGATCTACGAGCGCAGCGGCGAGTGGCTTCGAACCGATCACTCCCAGGGGCATTATTATGCGGTGGGAGAAAATCCGAGTGGAGCCAAGAGCGGGGCTTATTTTATGGGCGTTGAGGCCACCGGAGGAAAGACAAGTGATCCCGAGCCCTTTCGCGATGGGCGATATTATTATTCGTTCCGCCAGATTTATCCGTTTGGGGAAGACGATAATTCGCTGAAAACGATGAGAGGTTCTCAGCGCGATTCGCAGCAAGAGGGATGGGGGGGATCGGCAGCCGGAAATATCAACAAGAATAACTGGCGCTACCGCGAGGACAATACGCTGATCTGGCCGCCGCCCCGAGACAACGGCTATGCCGTGCCGGCCTGGTCGGGCCGACCTTCGGGAGATGTGACTCAATGGCATCTTCAGGAGATGTTAATCGATCCCACCGGCGAGTCGCTGGAGGATAAGATCTACAATGTCTGGTATCTATGGTTTTCCGATACGGGCCGCCAGGAGTGGCTTCCCGCCATGGAAAGCGATCCCGACGACAATGAAGTCGGGCGGTGGGCCCCCAATGAATACTGGGATGATAGCCGAGGATTTTACCATCAGGTGGGACCGGAGCCGGCCGGGTATGTCCAGCCTGATTATTATTTCGGTGAGATCTATGTCGACGATAGCTGGAAGCGCCTCTATCTGACGGATTCGCCGAGCTGGGAGGAAGCACAGCGGGTGGAGCTACAGCGACCGGTGAGTTGGGAGGATGATGAAATTGTATTCGCCGTCAATCGCGGGGCCTTCTCGCCTGAAGATGAGCTATATTTGTACTGGGTTGATAATTCCAACCAAGCGCATCGCGCGGGATGGACCGATACCGCGGCTCAGTAGGTGGAGGCGTATCAGCAAAACCTACAGGTGCGGGTCAACGCCAGTCTCGGCCGGCCCTCAGGGCGTCTACGGCGGCCCGAAAATCAGCGGGATAGGGCGATTCACAGCGGATGCGTTGGCCGTCGGGATGTTCCACGCCGAGGATGAGGGCGTGAAGCGCCTGCCGATCGATGATGGAGGCCGACGATGTAGAGCGTCCACCGTAGACGTCGTCGCCTAGCACCGGGGCGTTGGCCTCGAAAAAATGCATGCGAATCTGATGGGTGCGGCCAGTTTCTAATCTGCATTCCACCAGGCAGGCGTCGGTTTCGAAGCGCTCGATGACGCGGTAATGGGTGATGGCGTGGCGTTCGGCATCGCGCCTGCCCGTAAATCGAACCCGATGGTGGGGATGGCGGCTATGGCCGGTATCGAATGTTCCGGATTCATCGAGCCCGGGCCCGTGAACGATTGCGTGATAGACGCGCTCGGCGCTGTGCTCGCGAAATTGATCGCTCAGATAGCGGTGGGCGCGATCGCTTTTTGCGATGGCAAGTGCTCCCGTGGTGTCTCGGTCAAGTCGATGGACGATACCCGGCCTCAATTCGCCGCCCAGGCTGGACAGCCGGTCGAAGCGGTGGGTCAATCCATTGACCAATGTGTGGTCGGGGTGACCCGGGGCAGGGTGAACCACCAGATCGGCGGGCTTGTCGATGATCGCCATCTCTTCATCGTCGTATAAGACGCCAAAGTCGATTGGCTCGGGAGCCGTCGTCGGCTCTTTCGGTGGATCGTGGCGCCAGACCACCTGGTCACCTGGCCGCAACCGATGGCCGGCCTTGACCTGTTCGCCGTTGACCGAGATCTGCCCCTGATTGAGAAATTTCTTTACCTGTGAGCGGGACTCACCGGGGGGATCACAGCCAGCGAGGAAGCGATCGAGGCGTCGACCGGCATCCTCGTCGGTGATCGTAAATCGATACGTAGAAAGGCCCAAGGGCGGCGACTACCAGATGGGAGACTCGATATCACCGCATTGGGCGAAGACGATGTCGATGAACGCTTTTTCAAGGACGTTTGTATTTTCCAGCATGTCGTCGTCGACGTATTGACGCATATGAGTGACGGCTTCATGCCAGATGCCGTCAATCTCTTCGAAGAGATTGTCGTTTTTGATTCCCTCGGCGATCTTTTCCTGGATATCAGGGTAGATCGTCAGATCGGAGGCGATGACTCGCGCCCGGCGTGCAGCTTTTTTTGGATCAGTGATCTTGGCCATCGTCATTGCTCCTGTGGATCAAACTCGTCAGTCGAGCGGCTCCTCGAACAGGCTCCAGTATGGAGCGCGACTGCCCGTGGGGCAAGAACCTTATCGAAAACGGTGATCTACGCGCTTTCAAGATATTCGAAATAATCACTCAATAACTGGCTGGAGTCGATATTGTATACGCGGGCGATCTCACGCAGATACCCCCGTAAATACACTCTTCGGGGGAGCACTTCCACGTCGATCTCTTCGATGGCGGCCAGGTATTTGACGCCGATATGAGTGCGCGAGCTCAGCTCTTGCAGGCTCATCGACTGGTCACGGCGAAGTCCGGCGAGCCTGTCGCCGGGCGATGTGGTCGACGAGGATTCGCCAGCCAGTGACGACTCGTTTTGATCGACTTGCAGAGGCGATTCGTTGTGTGCCGAGTCATCTTCCTCGGTGACGTCGGTTTCAGTTTCGTTGTCTGCCTCGGATGTAGCCGGTGGTTTTTCCGCTGCCGCTGCCGTTGTCTCCGTCTCCGTTTTTGCCCGCGGAGCAGGCGAGGGACCGGGGCGCGAGGCTGTTGGGCGGGGGCGCTCGGTAGCGCGGCTTGAGGCATCTTCCACGTCGGAGGTCGAAAAACTCTCGCTCGGCATGGTCAATACCTGACGGTACAGGGTCTCGAGACGATCGGCGATCTCAAGGCGTTCGTCCGGATCTTTGAAGATCAACGAGATGGCGTTCTCCCGCCGGTATCCCTCCCACAGCCTTCGGCAATACTGGCGAACCTCATTGCGGCTTAGCTCCGGATTAAGTCCCATGCGAAGGGCGGGGTGGACGTCGTCGTCGCGGTTCGGGATCGGTCGCGGATAGCGCATATCGACCAGTGAAATATCGCGAATATTGCGGGCGAGCATCTCCATTTCATTTGAGATCCCCTCTTCATTGCGAGCGGACTTCGAACCGGTGGTGCGGCGGTTATAAAACCACCGGCGGTCGGCGTATTCGATGGAGGCGAGCACTCGCGGAAAGACCTGTAGTTCAGTATGAAGGGCATGGCTGAAGACGAAACCCAGGTCGTGTTCTGCGCCCTCGCGCACCATATTGAGGAGCATATACGGCTCCAGTCGGTGGAGGGTCTCGTCGATGATGGCGCGAGAATCGGCTGACGGGGCGTCGTAGCGCAGATCTTGGGCTCGAAAGTGAAGCGGCTGATTATATAAAACATCCAGAATCTCGCCCTCCAACGCCTGAGCTCGGGGATGAAATCCGATGGCGCGAAAGACGACCGCCCGCAAAAACTGGGTGGTCAGGCGCACGGCGGCTGGCTCCGGTGTGGTCACCAAAATGGGGATATCACTTAATGTGAATAGCCCCACGTCCAATGCGGAAATGCCGTCGGAGAGATCGATGAGAACCCAGTCGAAATCCAGCTCGTGGAGTTGATGCAAAAAGTCGTCGGCGTGAATGGCCGGGGGGGTAAACGGGTGGCGCCGCGCCGAGGCCAGCGACGCCAGATAGACCGACGGAAAGCTGGTGGGAACGATATACTCCGCAATATGGCTGTCCGGCGAGCCGAAGCCCACCTGATCATCGGCGTCGAAGTCAAAGGATGGCTCTTCGCAGCCGAGGAGAATATTGAGCGACGGTGAGCTCCAGGAGTTGTCGATACAGAGCACCCGGAAATTATATCGCGTCAGTGCTCGCGCGATATCGGCACACATCGTACTTTTTCCGGTGCCGCCTTTGCCGCTGCCAAAGGCGACCACCCGGGGGCGATCGTCGTGAAGTTCAGGGCCAATATGGTTCAAGAGAAACCTCGGAAGGTAGGGCATTGCAGGTGAAGCTACCGCGACAGCTTGGCAGCCCCGATTATGCGGCGATATCTTCGCCCACCGATCGTCACTTGGCAAGGGACCGGCACCGGGTTAGGTTAGTGGCGAAATGACAGGCTTTCTCTGCCGCCGCGCGAGTGCATGAGCAGGTGCCATCCCGGCATAATCGGGTTTGTCCCGGATTCATTCCGGGAGCTCCTTTCATCCTTATTGCATGGCGAACAAGAGGCAACCAAGGTGGATACGTGCCGAAACTGATCTACAAAGATCCCGATACGGGATCACAGGTCGTCGTCGAGATCAACCAGGAGATGCCGGAGGTGACCATCGGTCGCAACCCCGGTAATATCATCCGAATCAACAATCCCTCCGTGTCGCGTCGGCACACCAAATTCGTCTTCGAAAACGGGGAATGTACCCTCTACGACCTCAACAGTTCCAACGGCACCTACGTCAACGGAATGCGCATCCAGAACCAGGTTCTGCAGGATGGCGATCTGGTTCGCGTCGGTGAATTTCCCCTGGAGTTTGTCGATGATGTGGGAGGGGAGGACGCCGATACGGCGGTGGCCGACAGCGAACTGGTGGAATCGCTGGCTACCATGCAGGGCGTGGAGCCGACGGCGATGAACGAGTCCGAGGAGCAGAATTTTCTGGGTAGCGATGCCATTGCCGAGGCCACGGAGGCCATGCTGGCGGACGAGGATTCCCCCTCACACGACGATGTGGAAGAATATGTTCTCGATGAGGACGATGTCGAGTCGGTGGTCGAGCCGGAAGAATATGTACCCATAAAAGAGGATAGTCTCTCCGACGAGACTATCGAGGGCGGACCGGAGGTCGCCGAACAGCTCCAACAGCTTCAGGAGCAGGCAGTGGAAGAGGTCGCCGGCGGCGACCACGATGACACGGATCGCGCCAATAGCTCCGCCCTGTCGCTACAGGGCTTCGAAGAGGAGCTCAATGAGGAGTTCGATGATAGCGTGGCCTCTGGTGAAGTCGGCGTAGCCCACCAGGCAGACAGCGAGGATGTCCAGCGCCTGCAGGCGCGAATCCAGGAGTTGGAGGAGCAAAACCAAGAATTATCAGGATATCTCGATGCCGAGGCCGACAAACAGGGCAATATGCAGGTCAAGCGGCTTCGTGGCGAGCGCGACAGACTCACCGACGAGCGTCGCAATCTGATTCGCCAGGTCAAGGAATTGCGTGAAAAACTGGAGGCCGCTCCCAGCGAAGAAGATGTCGTCGCCCTTACGCAAGCTCGCGATGAAGCACACCAGCAAATCGAATCGCTGCAATCTGAGCTCGATGAGGCGGAGGCGAGAAAGCAAGCTGATAGTGAGTATATTGCTCAGCTCGAAGACGAGAAGGAATCTCTTGATGCAGATCTTCATCGTCTCCGCGAGATGCTGGGGGATCGCGAAGAGTTGGGACACGAGGTAGAGCGGCTCGCCGGAGAATTGGCGGTAACTACCGAGAGTCTCAACGATGCCCAGGAGGAAGTGGAATACCTCAAGCAGGAGGTCGCTGACCGGGACGAGCAGATTCGCAATTCCGATTCCAAGATCGCCGACCGCGATGAGGAAATTACGGGACTTAATGCCACGATCGACGGTCTGCGAAACGATCTTGAGCTTCGCGACGAGCGCATCGACGTGCTCACTCAGACTCTTGAAGAGCTACAGGCTGAAGGTGAGGAGAAGGACTCCAAAATCGCCGAACTGCAAGCCGAGTTGGAGATCCGGCCCCCGGCCGACGAGGCTGAAGAAATTGTCAATCAGCTCACCCAGGTGCGAGAGGATTTCGCAGAAGTGAGCGAAGAGCGTGATCAATTGTTGGAGCGCGTCGACGAACTCGAGGGGCAACTCCACGAGCAGCAACAATATTGCAGCGATCTGGAGGCGCGCCATTCTCGGGTCTCTGAAGAGTGCGATCGGCTGCGGCAGGAGCGCGATGCCTTTAAGCAGGAGAAGGCGGCATATGCGCGAGAAACTGATTATCTTCAGTCGGCGCGACGCAAAAAAGACGACGAGTTGGCCCGTTTGCGCGATGAGGTGGAGGCCTTCGAGGCGGAACGAAATAAGAAAAAACAGATCTTCAAAGAGTTGTCTGCCGACCTGCGAAAATTGGTAGAAACGAATGACGAACTGACCTCGGAAGTCGAGTCATTGCAGGAGCAGGTCGAGGCGGCGCCTTTGCCCGATGAATTAGAGGAGTTGGAGGCCGGGGTTGCCGAGCGCGACGAGACGATCGGTGAGTTGCGCGACGAGATCGAAGAGCTCGAAGGCGACTCCTCGGCGCTCACCCGAGACCTCGGCGAGATTGCCGAGGAACGCGATGAATTGCTCGAGCAGATCGAAGGACTTCAGGAAGAGCTCGAGATGCTGCGAGAGGCCAGCGCCGAGTCCGACGGCGCAGAGGCGGAGCTGGCGGAATTGCTCGAGGAGAAAGGAGCTCTCGAAGAAGAAATGGCGACGCTTCAAGAGGAAAAAGAGAGCGTCGAAGAGTCGCTCCAGGAGATCCACGACGAACGGGACGAATTACAAGAGAGAGTCGATCAATTTGAGGAAGACGAGGGTGACGACGACGAGTTGACCGAAAAGATCGAGGAACTCGAAGAGGAATTGGAGACCGTCAAAGCCGAGCGCGACGAATTGGCCGAAGCGGCCGACGACGAGGAACTCGCCGAAAAGCTCGAAGAACTCGAAGAGGAATTAGAGACCGTCAAAGCCGAGCGCGACGAGTTGGCCGAAGCGGCCGACGACGATGATGACGACAATGACGAATTGGCAGAGAAGATCGAGGAACTCGAAGAGGAATTGGAGTCCATCCGCGGTGAGCGAGATGAGTTGGTCGAGGCCGT
>SKQC01000127.1 GCA_007119175.1 Myxococcales bacterium
GGATCATTTCATTTAAGGGGGCGATGACCATCACCAGGTATCGCTGCAACACATTTGACCGCATCGAAAGTGGTAGCATAGCACTTCGTGACCTTCAAATTTAGGCCCTTTGCCGACAGTCTCATCGGCATCGATACTCATGGATTTTTTAGGATATTAGACGAGAACCCTCGAAAATCTACGAGTCTGCACTATGGTCTCCCTGGTTCGGCAATGCGTCTTAGTTGGAGATCGTACCATTTAGCGGTGCGATCCGGGCGATCGTGCGTAATTTGTCGGTCATAGCTTGTGCAAGTTAAGTGCCAGCGTCTATCAATATCAGGAGGAAGCGATGACATCAGAGGGCAGTGACGATCAGGATCGGAGCAAGACCGATGAAAAACGGGACGCCCTTCGACGACAGGCCCAGAATCTGGCCGGCCGGGTCACCACCGGAGTTCTGGGTACGGTCGACGAGAAGGGATTTCCGTACACATCATTGGTGGAGGTGGTTTTCGACGGAAGGGACAGCTTCTGGCTGTTATTGAGCGAACTCGCCGTGCATACCCGCAATCTTGGCCGCGATGAGCGGGCCTCGCTTTTTTTGCGCGACGACGCAGATGGCGACAAAACCCCGCTGGCCTCACCACGGGCAACCTATCTGGGAGAAGTGGCGAGAAGCGAGACCGGCCGTCAGGAGATTGGCGAGCGCTATCTACAGATTCATCCACAGGCCGAAAAATATATCGAATTCTCCGATTTCGACTTTTATCGGCTGAAGGTGGAGAAGGTTCGACTCGTGGCCGGTTTCGGACAGATGGGCTGGGTGGCAGGTGAGGAGTTCGGATCTTTCGGCGATGATAAATAAGGTCTTGCGTCAGAACAAAAAAGCGTTGCGCCCCGTCGGTGGATGTATTACCACCGTCTCAGCAAATGGGAGCCCGACGCAGGCTCTCGTCGAATGGCACGTTTTTCGAAGACCAGGTGTCGTATCATGGCTCCAGATATCGTAAAGGGAATCGCCTTCGGGCTGGGGATGATCTTGATCGTCGTCGCCATCGGAATGGGGATTGGTTTTGCCTGCTCCGGCGGCGAATACGAAGTCGATCCGCCGGAGGAAGCTGAGCGGGTGGGCGAGCTTGATGAGACGCCCGACGAATTCGTCGTTCGCGGCTAAATCCCATCAAGATGCGCTGAGCTGGTGCGGCATGGCCAGCGATCGAAGCCCAATCAGTATAAAAAAGATCCCACAATCAAGGCGGGGATGAACGACAGCGCTGGTGTCGCCACTGCCGCCACCATCACCTCAATTGCGATCGGTGGGCTCGTCGGGCTCTTCCTCTTCTTCGTCCTCTGCCGCAGGCTCGACGAGCTCGCGGTCCGGGTCGGTCTCATCGGGCGGCGCGAAGGGACTATGAGAGCCCGGCGGTGGGGAGGCGTAGCGGGGCTCGTCAGGGGTGGCACAGGCCCAGCTCCCGAGGAGGAAGCAGACGGTGGCGATGGCGGCGATATACTTCATGGATAATTCTCGTGGAAAACGCAGTGAGTGGATCCTACATCGATGATGGTGTAAAAATGAGCGGCTCTTGTCTGAAGTTCAAGCGGGATTTGTCATTTTGGTGAAGTGAGTCCGAAATATTCGTTCGCTTCAGCACAAAAGCACCGGTTCGGCTCAGAGGGACGATGCGAATTTTCAACGAATTTATTGGAGTGGTGCATTATGGGGATGAAGCGAAAAAAATTCGGCGTGGCTCTGGTCTCGATCGTTTTATTGGTCGGTGGAATCGCCGGGTGTGATGGGTTATTCGCCGATCTCGACGAGGCGTCGCTCAATGCTGAGAATCAAAACCAGGGAACGGGAGAGGTCTCAGTGTCGACGATTGCCGTCGAGGATGTGACGGATACGGCGGCCACCTTTCGCGGAGAGATTTTTGATCTCTCCGATCAGACGGTCGCCGATCACGGGTTTTGCTGGTCGGCTCAATCAGATCTGAGCGAGGAATGCGAATTTTTGGGCGAAGTCAACGTGGCGGGAAGTTTCTCGCATCGCGTCGATGAATTGACGCGAGGCCAGGGCTATTCCGTCAGAGCCGTGGTCGTTGTGGCAGAGGAGCGCGACTACGGCGATGAGCTCGATTTTTCGACCGAAGCTCCATCGGTCACCGGGGTTGAGGCCGGGCAAGGAGTCGATGAGGAGGGCGTGGAAATTAGCTGGGATGAGATGCCCGATGCCGAGGGCTATCGCCTCTATCGCGACGGTGAGCAAGTAATCGAACTCGGCATGGAGACCAGTTATCTCGATGATGAGCCTGAGAGTGGTGAGCTAATCGCTCCGCAGGAGGTGACAGCCAGCCAGGGCGATTTTGGAGAGTACGTCGAGGTCAGGTGGGAGCCGGTTGACGAGGGCGATCTCGACGGGGCGCAGCATCACTACGCGGTGCGCGCGATCTATGCCGATGTAGAAAGCGAGTTGAGCGATGAAGTACCGGGTTTGGTAGAAGGCGTGGAGGTCGCCCATTATGAAATCGAAGTGAACGGCGAGAGTTGGCTGCAGGTCGAGGACGAAGAATTGTTTCGGGATGAGGAGGCCCCCTTAGCAGAGCTGGAAATTGGCGAGCCGAGTGCGAGCCAGGGCGATTTTCTGGATTTTGTCAGAGTTCAACTCGAGCTCTACAGTGCGTATACCGAGGTCCAATATCGGGTCCGGGCCGTGTCCGTCGACGATGAGCCGGGGCCGGTCTCCGATGAGGCCACGGGCTGGCGCGGGCTGGGAGAGTTGACTATCCAGTTGCGGCGAGCTGGCAACGAAAACAGCAGCTTCGACGTGATCGCCACAGAGGAGATAGAGGCCGGCGATTTCGATGAGGAGGAGACAGTCATCAGCTATGACGATTCGGGCGCTCCGGTGGACGGCACGGAGAAGCTGTATCAATTTGAGATGATCAGCGGTGATGAGTCGGAAATTCTAGCAGAGGGGATCACCGGGTTTCGCGCCGATCGATTTGTCTACGCCATCGACGGCACCGGGAGAGTTCAAATCCACGATAGCGAGGGAGGTCATGTGTGGTCCGACTCCGTTGGTTCCGGTGGTCAGAAATTTAATCTTCATGTGGCCGTGGATGTAGCGGGGTATTTTTACGCCGGGTTCGTCGAAGATTACGAGGACAGTATTAAGTGGGGAGTTCAGCAGTGGCAGCGCGACGATCAAGAAGAGGGGTTTTTCAACGAAGGCGCGACCTTCGAGGACCCTTCCTCAGGTTATATCGCTCTCACGGAGTTGAAGTCGGTCGGTGAACAGCTCCTGATTGCGCTCCTTGGCACCGTCTTTGTGGACAGTGCTGGTCCGGAAGAGGTCGATTCCGACGTCTATAACCTATATTTCGACGACTCGGCCATCGAAAACGACGAGGCCATGGTTCATGGAGGAGAATTCGAGGACTGGCATGCGATTGCAGTCGAATTTGATTCGGAGGGGACATATTTAGCCGGAAATATAATCGACCCCGACTGGACAGGAATGACAGGTGGTCATGTGCAGGGTCAGCATGCGAGCACTGCAGAGGTGTGGTCGAAAGACTACGACGCGGAGCTATTTGCCCTGGCCGCCGACTTCCAGGGGGGGCTATTCGTCGCTGAAGGCAGCGATGTGCACAAGCTCGATATTCCCGAGTCCGGCGATGAGCCAGAGAACGCCTGGAGTTATTCCGGCCATGACTCTTTCGTTGCTTCACTGGCCGTCGATGACGAGGGCAACGTCTACACTGCCTCATGGGATAATACGGTGAGAAAAATCTCAGGCGACGATGGAGAAGAGGTGTGGATATTTGAGGGAGATACCGATGGGGTGAACTCTGTGGTGGTTGACGAATGGGGCAATGCATATGTCGCCGGCGCCTCTACTTCCGGAGACGAGGGGCGGTTGATGCGAATCGACGAAGATGGCGAGGAGGTTTGGAGCGAAAACTTCGAAGCTCCCGTTCACGATGTGGTTGTCGATCGCGCGCCTTGAATCTGCGGGTTTAGCGGCGATTACTGTCAAAACTACCGGGTGGGCGGTGCCGCGAAGCGGCGGTGGGGTTTTTCGAAGCAACCCCACAGTCTCGTTCGCTGCGCTCTCTCGCCAGCTCCCCTGGGAGGGGAGCGGACTCTTGATGAGACTGCTCTGGTTCGATGACCTCCTCCCCTCGCGGAGGCTGTGGCAAAAGGGGAAAAACCGCA
>SKQC01000301.1 GCA_007119175.1 Myxococcales bacterium
GCGGGCCCCGAATTTCTTGATGCGGCCAGGCTGGCCGCGGGCCCCGAATTTCTTGATGCGGCCGGGGCGGGCCGCGGGCCCCGGGACTGAACGCGGGCACGGTGGCAGTTATGAGCTGTCGCGTTATTGATAGAGCGCCTCGAGATGCTCGCCGAATGCCTCGTAGACTTTATTTCGCTTCACCTTCAAAGTGGGCGTCAAAAATCCGTTTTCCACGGTCATCGGCTCGTCGATAAGAGTGAAGTTTTTGATCGTCTCGTAGCGGGCCAGCTCGCTGTTGACGGCGTCAATCCGAGGTTTAATGACCCCGCGGATGGCCTCGGCACTGGCGTCGTCGCCCAGTTTCTCGCCAATAATTGCCGGATTGGGCCACACGGCGGCGACCAGGTATTTTTTGGCGTCGCCGTAGACGACGACGTGCAGCAGATAGGGGTCGTCATCGAAGCGTTTTTCGATGCGGGTCGGCGAGATATTTTTGCCGGCGGCCGTGACCAAAATATCTTTTTTGCGGCCGATGATCTGCAAAAATCCCTGGTCCGTAAATCTGCCCAGGTCACCGGTCTTGAGCCATCCGTCGTCGGTGAAGGTCGCCGCCGTCGCCGCTGGGTTTTTGTGGTATCCGGCAAAAATGCTGTCGCCGCGGGCCAGAATTTCGCCGTCTTCGGCGAGCTTTAAATCCACTGCGGGAAGCGGTTTTCCAACCGTATCAAAGTCGAAATCATCGGGGCGGTTAAGGGTCAATGTAGGGCTCGCCTCGGTCAGACCATATCCCTCGATGATCAGCATGTCGGCGTCGAAGAAGAGGTCTTTGACCTCCCGTTTGAGGCCGGCGCCGCCGGAGAGGCAAAATTTTAGATTGCCGCCGGTCAACTGGCGAAGATTTTCGGTGGTCTCCTCTCGGGAGTCGGCGTCGTTTCCGGCCGCCTCGGCAAGTTTTTCGAAGTAGCGGGGAACGCTCATAAATATCGACGGCCGCACCGTGGGGAGCTGGTCGAGCACGGAGACCGGATCGGAGACGTAGGTCCTAAAGCCAAGTGTGTTTCCCAGGCATGCCTGGCCGAAGCCGAAGACGTGGCTTAAAGGAAGCCACAGGATATCGACGGCATGCTCCTCGATGAGCGGGGCGTTGATCTTTATCCAATCCCGCCCGTTGGTGGCCACATTTCGGTGCGTCAGGGGGACACCCTTGGGTTTTCCAGTGGTCCCCGAGGTGTAGAGCATAAGCCCGTTCTGGTCGAGAGAGACGCCGCTTAAGGCGTTGTCAAAGCGCGCCGGAGTCTCGTCGTCGAGCGACCGGCCGAGCTCGAAGACCCGCTCGATGGAGGTGACCCGCTCTTCGACCTCGCCGAAAGATGGTCCGTCGTCCATTTGCTGGCGGACCTGTTGTAGGATCGGGCCGGGCTCCACTTCGTCGCTCAAGCTGATCACTTTTGTGACGTCGCCGTAGTCCGACCAGCCCTCAAAGACCCGAGCCAGCAGGGCGTCGGTGTCGACGAAGACAAATCGGGCGTCGCTGTGGGCGACCACGTAGGCGGCCTGAGCGGCGGTGCTCGATCCATAGATCGGCACCATCACGCCGCCCACGGCCTGAACCGCCAGGGCGGCGGAGAGCCATTCCACGCTATTTGGGGCGTAGATGGCGACGCGCTCCCCCGATTTTAATCCGGCGTCGAGCAGATATTGGCCGATGCGGCGGATCTGGTCGGCGAAGGCCTGCCAGGTCATTCCCGTCCAGTCTCCGTCGCCGTCGGGAAGCATAAATCGCACCCTGGTGCGGCGCTCGTCGAGATGAGCAAAGACGGCCTGCGGTGCCGGTTCCAGTTGTAGATAGGGAGTGATATCCATGGCTTAATCCTCTGCCGAGTGTCGCTCCTGAAGCTGCTCTTCCAGATCCATGATTCGGCTCTGAAGCTGGTTTAAGGCGTGCAGCGTGCGCTCCTGGTCGGTTTTCGTGGGCAGGCCCATTGCTCCCCACCACCGGGCGGTGGCGTCATCGCTCTTTTTTTTGGCCTTCATGGCCGCGGTCAGCAATTTGCCGGAGGGCTCCAAAATAAGAGGACTCTTGAGCATCTCCTCCAGGTAGCGGGCCGTCGTTTTTTCCCAGGTATTAAATCCCTTCTTCCACATCTTCCAGATCATCGTCTTCTCCGTTGGGTTTGGTTGCGGTTGGTGTGCGGTGGTTCTCAGTTTCGATTAAAAGCCGAGGCGCCGCATCTCGACGGCGGTATCAAATTGGTAATCCTGTCGTTCCGTTTCCTCGTCCAGCTCCATATCCGGACCCACCAGCCGGGTGACCTCGCCGAAGCACTCGAATAAAAATTGCACCTGCTGGCGATAGGTCGGGTTTCCGATGGGCATCTCGATCGTCAGGTGTGTGCGAACGCGCAGCACCTTTTCGAAGGTCAGATCGGGCAGCCACAACTCGCCGGTGGCGTCGACTTCGAATTCGTAGGTCTCAGTGCCCGTATAGGGAAGGTCTCGTACGCGCCCGTCCTGTACCTCGCCGACGCCGCTCCAGGAGTCGCCCTCCTGGAGGGGAAAGTCGTAGGCCACAATCGGTTCCTCATAGGCCACCAGGGTTTTTCCGATCTCCGGGGCCTCCTCGGCGGAGGCATAACCGTGGAGGTAAAGCGTGTCGCCGTCGTGGGAGTACAACGCGTCGAGAGCGAGCGTGGGGTCTAAGATCACCGAGAATTCAGCGTCCGGAAATTCGTCGGCGTACCACTGCTCGTCGAGCTCGGTGGCGGCGATCTCCAGGCTCTGGTCGCCGGCGTAGTCGTCGTCGGTGGCGCTGAAATCCCAGACTCGGACGCCGAATTGGTCTTCATATCCCGCGAGATTGACGGGGCGCTCGTCTCCCGATGGCGATACCCGGTAGTTGACGGGGACGCCGATGGCCGGTTGGAGCTGGTCGGCGTCGATGCGCCCGTCTAAAGCGGGAGTGCAGTCCAGGTCTTCGACGACGCCTCCCTCGTAGGGGTCGAGCGGATCCTGGGCGTTGTCTCCGTTTTCGTTGTCCACACAGGATGCGGCAAAGAGCAGCGCGGCGGAGGCGAAGAGCAAGATGTGGCGACGGCGTGTCATTAAAACTCCATGGCGATGCGAAGGCGCAAAACCTGGGCGGGGCTGGCCGACCGGCCGGCCTGTGGGTTGTCGAGGCCGGCGAAGGGAAATAAGACCCCGTGGTCGACGGCGAAGCTAAAGGTTCCGTAGCTCTCGTAGAGAAGCGAGGGGTTTATCTCCAGGCCCAGCGGGCGGCGCTGTCCGGGCGTGGAGGTGGGTTGCATCGACCAGGAGGCGATGGCGGCGAGACCGGCGTGAAGGCGGCCCGGTCCCCACTCGCCGACCCGCCAGGTGAGATGTGGCCGCAGATAGACGGCGTCGGTGACGGTGCCGATGATCTCGCGAAATAAAATCTGGTCGATGCGATAATCGGGGTGAAATCGAAAATTATCGACCCGGTTATCGTCGGGCGGATTGGATTGCGGGCCGTCGAGATCGCCGGGCTCGCCCGGGTCGTCGAAGGGTCCCGGAAAGGCGCCGAATCCAGGCGCCGGATCGCCGGAGGCAAAGCCGGTGTCGACGCCGAAGCCCACGGGCCATCCCTCAGCCCATACTTCGCTTTCCAGAGCCCCGCCAAATTGAAGGGATCGAATGGGCTCGGTGAACTCGGCGCCGGGTACCACCGACGCCTGATCGATCTGGGCCTGTAACATCGCCACTTCTGCCTCGAGCTCGGCAAATGGCAGTACCAGACGGCCCCAGACATCGACGGCGTGGGCCCGGAATCCGCGATACATCACGTCCGAGGAGTCCAGATCATCGGGCTCGCCGGCCGGCAGATAATGAGCCGGCACGTCCTGATCCTGCCAGCGAAATGAAAAATAGGTCCCGTAATTCAAGGTGGTGCGCCCGGCATCTCGGCGCCGCTGGATGCTCTCGTCGCTGTCAAAGCGCATCATGGCCACGGTCACGGCGCGGACATTGTCGGCCGGGTCCAGATCGAGGGAGCGATTGCCGTCGCGGCGCCGGGTCTGTGGACCCGACCATGTGGCATCGAAGGCCACCGCCCAGATATGGCTGACCATGGGCGTCATAAAGGCGATTCGGTCGGCGGCATCGCCGCTGTCGCTGTCCAATTCGTCGCCGCCGTGGGTGAGCATCCCCAGGCCCCAGTGGCTGCCCATACGCCCCACGGCGATAAGCCCCACCGGGGTCAGCGCCTCGCCGTAGGCGCGACGGATTCTCATCGTTTCAATCGGCTGCTGTGAGGCCGTGGTCTGAGGTGGTCCCTCCGGCATGCTTCCGAAGCCGACATTATCCAAGACGTCGACCCGCAGATTGACCGCCGCCGCCCCCACCGGAGAGTAGGCGCGCAGATCGGTGCGAAGGCGCATATCGGTGTGGCGAAGGGTATTTCCGCCGGTGTCGCTCAAGGGCCTGGGAAAGAGGTGATCCCCCGACGGGGTCGGTCCCCGGTCGAGGTCCAGATTATGCAGTATCTCGCCGCGAGTTCGAAAATAGCCCTCCACCTCGATCTGGGCATCGGGCGGGTTCTCCAGGTCGTAGCCGAGGTCTGTAAAACTCCCGTCGTCGGCCGCGGCACTCGACGCGATGAGTAGCGTCGCAAAGACCACGGAGATGGCAGAGATTCGGCGTATCATCACGGCGAACCTCCAGCGTCGACATCGGCTCGCAGAAATTCGGCGAGGCGGCGATTGGAGGCGTGGAGGGCTTCGATCATCGGAAAATGGCCGCATTGCGCAAAGACGGCCAATTCGGCGTTGGGGAGCATCGTCTGCAGGCGCTCTCCGTGGCCGAGTCGGGTCACCCGGTCTTCTCGTCCCCAGAGTAGGAGGGTGGGCTGATCGACTTTAGAGTAAAGATGTTCGACCTCCTCAAATCGCTGGCCCCGCGCCGCCTCGAGGGCGCCGGCGAGGGCGCCGGGCCGGCGCAGCGCCTCTTTGGTCTCGTCCACCAATTCCTGGGTCATAATTGAGGAGTCGTAAAATGCGGTGGCCATCTTGTCGGCGGGCCGCTCGCGATAAAATAGGGCAAAGAGTACCTCACCGACGCCGGAGGCCCGCGACCAGTGAAAAAAGGTCGGCAATTGGTCGGCGAATACCCAGGCGCTGTACAGGGCGAGGCGGCGGACCCGTTCAGGCTCTTTAAGAGCCATCGCCAGGGCCACCGACGAGCCCCAGGAGTGGGCGACGACGGCCGCCTCGTCGACCCCTTTTTGATTGAGAAACTCAAAGACCAGCCGCGCCTGACCCTCTGGAGAGTAATCCTGACCCTCCGGGCGCTCCGTCCATCCGAAGCCGCGCAGATCTAAGGCCAAAACCCGGTGGTTTTCCTTTAATTCGGGCACCACGGGATCCCAGGTATTGAGCGTGGCGTTAAATCCGTGCAACAGCACCACCGGTGGTCCCTGGCCGACGTCGAGATAGCGAATGCGGGTGTCGTCGGCCTCCATAAAATCGGCATTTTCCGGCTCGTCGGGAAGGGCGCCGGAGTGAAAACTGAGGCAGGCCACCTGCAGGGCGACGATGCAGATCGCCACTAGACCCCCGGCAATTCTAAGCGGTCGATTCCTCATTATTGGCTCAGCCTCATGACTTCGGCGGCGCGGTCGAATTCCTCGTCGGCGTCGTCTTCCTCAGAGCGGATGCGGGCCACCGTCCCGAAGCATTCTGCCACAAAGGTATGGGTGCGAAATTCGCTCGTGACCCAGACCATGCCCCCCATCCATACCTCTTGTTCAAGCCAGGTATTGACGCGCAGTACCGGAAAGGTGCCGAAAGGAGTGGACAGCTCGCCGGCGGCGTCGACCTCGGTGGCGTAAATTTCGTCGTGGCCGTGAAAATGATTTCCCCCGTAGGCGCCGCTGGCCCGGGTCTCAGTGGACCAGCTATCGCCCTCTTCCAGTGGAAAAGACAGGATCTCGACCGGCGGCTCGTAGCGCAATTCCGTGCGATAATAGCCGTCGTCGGGACTGGCCACACCGACCATCAAAAGGGCGTCGTCGGTGAACTCGAAGATGCCGTATTCGTCGTCATCGCCGGCCGACAAGGGCGCCGCATAAGTGGCGTCGGGAAATTCCTCGCCGAACCAGTGGTCGTCGAGAGCCTCGAAGGCCACGTCTTCTACGAAGTCGTCGGCATAAGACTGCGACAGATCCCAGACACGGCTTCCGGCGACTTCCTCGCCGGCCGTGTCGATATCGACGTCCAGGCTAAATTGATAGGGTGCGCTTGTACCGATCTCGACGGGAACCCGGTCGTGGCGGATGATGCCATCGCCCACAGGCTGGCAGTGATCGCCATTTGATGGAGCGGCGTCGGTGCCGTTGCCGGTATCTGTCGCGGCGTCGTCGTCATCGGCATCGAGCGCCGCGTCCGGCGGGCCCGTATCGGCGGTATCGGCGTTTGTATCGGTGTCCTCGGTGGCGACATCGAAGCTATTGCCGACATCATCACCGGCGTCCTCATAGGGGCTTAATACCCGCTGATCGTCGCTGTCCGGGCTGGCACAGGCGATGGCCGACCCTATCAGGGCGGCAACTAATACGGCGGCGTATAGATGGTGGAATATCATCATCGATCCAGTTGGTTTTGCACTGCAACAGAGCGAGGGCAACATAGCGGGCACATAATATCCGGTCAAGTCGGTGATTAGCGCTTTATTTTGGGCCGCTCTTTTCATCCCTGCCGAGTTGAGATACCTTTTGCAACGCAATAAGGGAGAGATGAATCTCTATTCCTCTACAGGATATTCAGCGACCGATGAAGACCATTAAAAAATATACAAATCGCCGCTTATACGACACAGATCAGAGCAAATATATTACCCTCGAGGAATTGGCGGAGCTGATCCGCGACGGCCACGACGTAGAAGTGGTGGCGGCGAAGAGCAACGAGGATCTGACCCAGGCGGTGCTGGCCCAGATCGTGGTGGAATCACGAGGGGCGGCCAGGCTGTTGCCGGCCCCCTTATTGACCCAGATGATCCGCATGGAGGAGGACGCTCTGGCGGAATTTATGGGCCTGTATATGAGCTGGGCTCTGGAGGTGTATTTTCAGGTCAAAAGCGGTTTTCGGGAGATGAATCCCTATCAGATCTTCGGCAACAGCATGCCCTTTAATCCCACTCAGGCGCTGGGTCGACTATTCTCTCGGCAGGCGCCCTGGACGGGCGGGGCGCGGAAGCCGCCGGCACAGGTTACAGAGCAGGAGCCACCGCCACCGCCGGAGTCCACCCCGGAGGACGAGGCACTGGATCTGGCGGCGTTGCAGCGCGAAATAAAGCGCTTAAATGAGCGTCTCGACGATATTTCGGAGGAGTAAGAGAGGGGGATTTACGTGAGTACCCCACCGCCCTCGCTGGCGCTGGGGCACCTCCCCTGGGAGGGGAGGAGGGCCATCGAACCATAGGAGTTACAAGAAGAGTCCGCTCCCCTTCTCGAGGGGAGCTGTCGAGGGAGCGAAGCGACCTCGACTGAGGGGTAGACCGAAAGCCCCACCGCCACCATGTTGCACCGCAAAAAGACGCTTGACACCGACTCCCGTGGCTCCTAGTTAAATAGGCGGCGCTTAAAGATAGCGCATATTGCACCGCAACAAATATCTCGGAGGATACGATGAGCAAAGACAGTGAGACAAATTCTCAATCGCCGTTTCGCACTTTTAACCCCTTTGCCGTTCCCGATCTATTCTCGCAATGGACCGGCGATGGTGGCCAGCGGCTGCAGGCCGCCGTCGATCAATGGGAAAAATGGGACAAAAAGAGCGTCGAGCGCACAGAGAGTGCAGTTGAGGAGATGGCCCACATTATGCGGTCGACCATCGATTATTCGCTTTCTCTGCAGTCCGAGATGCGCCAGCAGGCCATCGACAATAGCCGCAAGATGCTGGCCATGGTCTCAGGAGATGAGCAATGAAACCGACACCGCGCGATGTGATTCACAGCGACGGGACCGCAAAAGTGTATCGATTTCGCACCCGCAGCGGCGCCACCGGGGCGGGGCCTGTGCTGCTGTTGGTGCCGTCGCTTATAAACCGGTGGTATGTCCTCGATCTGCGCGAAGGCCACAGCCTGGTGGAGGCCTGCGTGGAGGCCGGCTTCGATACCTATTGTCTGGACTGGGGAGAGCCCAACGACGAGGATCGATATCTGAGCTGGGAGGACGTATTGGCCAGGCTTCGCCGCGCCTATCGCCGGGTCAAACGATTCGCCGAGTCCGACGATGTGGGGCTTCTGGGGTATTGTATGGGCGGGACATTGACCTCTATTTTTGCAGCCATGCATGCCGATGAGGTAGCCGCGCTGGTCAATCTTGCCGGCCCCATCGATTTTGATGAGGCGGGCATGTTGGGCCAGATGACGGACCGCAAATGGTTCGATGCCGAGGCGATATCGGCAGCCGGTAATATCTCGCCACAGCAGATGCAGAGTGGCTTTGTGGCCCTTCGGCCCATGACCCAGATCACGAAATGGATCGCCCTTGCCGACAGGGGCCACGACCCCGATTTCGTCGACGCCTTCGAGGCGATTGACACCTGGGCCAATGACAATGTGGCCTTTCCAGCCGCCGCCTACAAAACCTATATCGAGGATCTGTACCAGGACAATCTTCTGGTCAAAGGCGAGCATTATGTCGGCGGAAGGCGCGTCGACCTCGGCGAGATCAATTGTCCGACGTTGACCATCGCCACCGATCGCGATCATATCTGTCCGGAACCGGCCGCTCGGGGGCTTTATGACCGGGTAAATGCCGAGGACAGCGAGATATTCGTCATCCCCGGCGGTCATGTGGGCGCTGTGGTGGGTAGCCGAGGACCGAAGCATTTATATCCGAAGGTCACGCAGTGGTTTTCGGAAAAATTAAGCCGTTGAGCCTCAATTCTCACCACAGTGATGTCCGGATGCTGCACAGAATGCACGATAATGCGCTTGAAACCTGCGTCAGATGGAGCCGATGACATCTTGTCATCGTTGGCGTAAGAAAGGGCGCCTTTGACTCGGTGTACGTAGACCGAGGTGATCGTGCGTTACCTCTACAGTTGCCCGGCCCGGTGAGACGAGGCCGCTGGCGCGGCACGATGGGAAGAGCCCATCGGCTCCATTGGATAGTTGCTTTACTGTTTCTCGCCTCGGGCTCCTTAACTTACCGGCATCAGGGTTAGTATACGTTGTCGGTGTTGAGCCTTTTTTTTTAACCCCAGGAGTTTTTGATGGATCTGCAAGATGGAAAAATAATCGTCACCGGTGCCGCCAGCGGCCTCGGCAGGTGTTTCGCGCTCAATTTCGCCCGGTCCGGGGCGAAGGTGCTGGGATTTGATATCGACGAAGAGGGACTATCCGAGCTGGCTGGCGAGGACGGTAATATCGAGGTATTTGCCGGCAATGTCACCTCGGAGGACGACGTCAAATCCTGTGTCGCCGCCTGTGTCGACGCCTTCGGGGCGGTCAACGGGCTGGTCAATAATGCCGGGATCTTTCGCGACGCCCTGCTGGTCAAAAAAGACCGCAAAAGCGGTGAGCTCAAGACCATGAGCCTTCAGGATTGGCAGTCGGTGATCGACGTCAATTTGACGGGGACGTTTTTATGCACTCGCGAGGTGGCCGCTCAGATGATCGACGCCGAAGACGAGGGCGTCATCGTCAATATCAGCTCCGTGTCCCGCCATGGAAATCAGGGTCAGACAAATTACTCGGCAACCAAGGCCGGGGTGGTGGCCGATACCAAGCTGTGGGGCGAGGAGTTGGCGCGCTACAAAATCCGGGTCGGCGCTGTGGCCCCCGGCTTTACGCAGACGCCGATTCTGGACGCCATGCGCGATGATGTACTCGAGAAGTTGGTGGGCCAGGTGCCCCTTCGCCGCACCGGACGGCCCGAGGAGATCTATCAGGCCGTGGAGTTTATCTTTCGCTGCGATTATTTCACCGGCCGCTGCATCGACGTCGACGGCGGGTTAACGCTTTAGACGAGGAGCGCTCAGCCCAGAAAATCGGGGAGCACCGGCTTTCGGTCCGACTCGTAGATCAGAGCGGTCTCGATATGGGAGACCTCGGGGCGGGTGGTAAAGGCGTCCATCGCCAGATCGCGCAAATGATCGGTGTCGCGGACCGCCACGTGGAGGACGAAATCCTTGGGGCCTGTGACGTGGTAGGCCGCCAATACCTCGTCGAGCGATAAGGCGTGGCGGTGAAATGCCTCCACGTCGTGTCGCGAATGGCGCATCAGGCGCACTGAAATTAAAGCCTGAATATCAATGCCCAGCGCCTCCGGCTCGACGGTGGCGTGGACGTCGAGCAACACCCCTTCCTCGCGCAATCGATTGACCCGGTGCAGACAGGTCGAGGGAGCCAGGTCGACCTCGTCGGCGAGCTGCCGGTTCGACAGTTGTGCATTATTCTGCAAAAGCTGCAAAATCTGGCGATCGATTCGATCTAATTCGGTCATGGGGGCCTCTTGTCGAATTTAATTCGATGGAGATCGTGTTGAGTTGGATTATAATCAATATTGTCCACTCTCTCCAGCGAAAGGTTCGATAATGACCAGATATTTCCGAACAAAATTCGTCGAAACATCTTCGTCACACACCTATTGTTCGATGAACCTGGCCAATAGTGCCCGGATCGACAATGTCGGCGAGGCTGCCGAGAGTTTAGGCCAATTGGCCCACGGCGGAACGCCGCAAAATAACCCCGTCTACGCTCGGCTCCATAACGATACGGTGGCCGAATTTGAGCAGGCCATCGCCGATCTGGAGGGGACCGACGGGGCGGTGGCGTTTAGCTCGGGGATGGCGGCGATCACGGCGGTGATGCTCGCCGCGTCGCAGACCGGCGACAATGTGGTCGCCGTGCGCCCTTTATACGGGGGCACCGATCACCTGCTGGCCGACGAATTGACCGGCCTCGATGTCCGCTGGGCGACGCCGGAGACGGTGGGCGATGTGGTGGGGCCAAAGACGGCGATGGTCATTGCCGAGTCGCCGGCCAATCCGACGATGGACCTGGTCGATATCGAGCGGATGGTGCGCGATGTGGGCGATGTGCCGGTGGTCATTGATTCCACCTTTGCCACGCCGATGCTTCAAAACCCTGCCGAGCTGGGCGCGGAGTTGGTATTGCACAGCGCGTCGAAATATATCGGAGGCCACGGCGATGTCATCGGTGGTGTGGTGGCCGCCAATAAAGAGTGGGCACAGCGATTGCGCAAGATTCGCGTCGCCACCGGGTCGCTATTGCATCCGATGGCCGCCTATCTTCTGCGCCGCGGGCTGGCGACATTGCCGATCCGCATTGAAACGGCGCAGAAAAACGCCATCGAGCTCGCCGGCCGCCTCGTTGAGCACCCGGCGGTCGAAAAGGTCTATTATCCGGGACTCCCCGAATGCGATCCGGAGGTCATCGTCTTTCGCCAGATGCGCGGACCGGGGGCGATGCTATCCTTTGATGTGGCCGATGAGTCGATGGGCCAGGTGGTGATGGAATCGGTGGACGTGATCACGCCGGCGGTCAGCCTTGGATCGACGGACTCTTTAATTCAGCATCCGGCGTCTCTGACCCACCAGGTCGTCTGCCCGGAGGCGCTCGAGGAGTCGGGGATTACGGCTCGCCTGCTGCGGCTGTCGGTGGGCCTGGAGCACATCGAAGATCTGTGGCGCGATCTGGACTTTGCCCTTCGCCGGGCGTCGAGGTTGCACGAGCGCTCGCGGGGAACCGTGATTCACTGACCGATTCTCAGGCGGCGGCGCCGGCGGTGCTCCGGGTGTCGCTGGTCTCTCGTGGGGAGTCGCCGTCTAAAAACACGGTGCGCGTTGGATAGGCGATGCGGATATTGCGGGAGCCGAATTCGTCGAGGAGTGACAATAAGAGCCGCTCTTTTATGTCCATATGGGCCCGGAATTCGGAGCTTAAAACCCAGTAGACGACTTCGTACCGCAGCGAGGATTCGCCGAATTCACTCAAATGGGCGCGGTCGAATCGCACCTCTTCTTCGGCCTCCAAAATCTCGGCAACGATCTCCGGAATCAGCTCCAGATCGGCGGTGTCCGTATCGAAGGTCACGCCGAATTGAAAGACCACGCGCCGCTGTTCCATACGCTTGAAATTTCGGATCCGGCTCTGCAATAGATCTTCGTTGGTGAAAATGAGCTGCTCGCCACTGAGGCTGCGAACGCGGGTGGATTTGATTCCCACATGCTCGATGGTGCCCGTGCAGTCGTCGACATTGATAAAGTCGTTTCGCACAAAGGGCTTGTCGACGATGATGGAAAAGAAGGCGAAGAGATCGCCCAATATCTTCTGGGCGGCCAGGGCGATGGCCACTCCGCCAATGCCAAGACTGGCGATGAGCGCCGTGATATCAAAGCCCAGATTGGCCAGGATCATCAGCATCACGATCGACCACACGGCGAGGCCCATAAGAAAGTCAACAGCCGACAGAGCCGTAAGCTGGGCCTCGTCGTCTTCCACCTCCAATTTATAGCGGTCGATCAACACGGTGACCACGGCGCTGGTCCACACCCCGACCTGGACGATGACCAGCACCTGGGCGGCCACATAGCCGTGGCTGACGAATTCGTCGCGGATCTCAAAGAGAGTCAGCCCCATATAGAGGCCGACGGCGAGATATAAGAAAATCTTTGGCTTCTCAAAGAGTGCTTCCACATAATTGAGCCAGCTAAGCCGCTCCAGCTTTGACCAGGTATTGAGGCGCTTTAATACCATCCGCTTGAGCGTGCCCAGCAGCAGGACGGTGAGGCCGACGATGAGCAGGACGAAGGCCCACCGGGTCACCGAGAAATTAAAGACGGTATAGTCGAGAATGGGCTGCAGGCGGTCCATGATAGACTCTCGCAAAAGATGACTTTCTTGCTGAATGGCGCAGATCGGGAACAATGATTGCGGTGAGTTCGGTGATTGTGTCGGCCAAAAGCGGCCTGTCAACGGCTGTCTGCGAAGCGGTCATCGAGATATAGCGATTTGTAACTGCCCGGAAAATGGGTCAAGATAAAACCTCTTAGCCCTTGTATCTACTACTATTCGAGACGCTGGATAATCGGCATGCGAAAAGCCTCGACGTCTCCTCAATTCTGGATTGCCGCGGTGATGGTGCTCCTGCTCGGCGGCTTATTCGGCTGTGCCGGCGGCGAGATCGATTCCACGGAAAACAACGAGCACGACGTCGGGGACTTCGATACCGGCCCGAGCCTCGATGTCAGCGAAGAGGATGCAGATGCCGGGCCTTCCGGCCGATCCGATACCGACCCGTCCGGCCGCCCCGATGCAGATCCCGACGCTGTTGTCGACGATGATGCCGATGCCGACGCGGAACCAATACCGGATGTCGAGATACCCGAAGAATGTACGGCCGACGACCAATGTCCGGGGGCCGAGCTAACATGCCATCCAGAACTTGAGCAATGCGTTGAGGCCTGTGAGGGCGACGGCGATTGCGCCGGAGGTGTCTGCGATCCCGACGATCAGATCTGCCGAGAGTGTCTCTTAGACGGCGATTGCGACGACGGCGTCTGTGATGGGGAATCCGGACATATCTGCCGAGCATGTGTGGACGATGGCGATTGTGACGACGGCGTCTGCGACGAGGAATTTGAATGTGTGGAGTGCGTTGAATCCGGCGATTGTGCCGATGAGGAGGCGCCGTTTTGTCTCAGCGACGACGCCATCTGTGTGGCCTGTACGGAGAACGCCCAGTGCGACGATGGCGAGTTATGCGATGAGGATAATTGGGAATGCGTGGGTTGCGTAGAGAGTAGCGATTGCGGCGACGACGTCTGCCACCAGGGGGCCTGCGTGGAATGTCTGCAGGACGAGGACTGCGGCGACGAGGCAGATTGCGATACCTCCGAGCTGGTCTGTGTCGGCTGTCAGATCGATGACGATTGCGAAGACGGAGAGTTTTGTCGCACTGCCGAGGCGATCTGCGTCGATTGTCTGGAGCACGCTCATTGCCCGGACCAATTTTGCGACGATGACGGCGGTATCTGCCGGGATTGCGTTGAAGATGACCATTGCGACGATGGCATCTGCTCGTCGAATTTTACGTGTCGAGAGTGCGAAGAAGACGATCACTGTGATACCGGCGAGGTGTGTTCCGACAGCGACCAATGTGTGGACTGCATCGACGAGGGCGATTGCGACGGTAGCGATGTATGCAGCGCCAATAACGAATGCGTCGAATGCATCGACGAGGGCCACTGCGATGGCGACGACGTCTGCTCGGCAGGCAATGAGTGTGTCCGCTGCGTTCTGGACAGCCACTGTGATATTGGCGACGTCTGCACATTGGGTAATGAATGCGTGGACTGCGAGTTCAACAGCGACTGCGACACCACCGAGATCTGCGAAAATAACGAGTGTGTCGAGGAC
>SKQC01000390.1 GCA_007119175.1 Myxococcales bacterium
GACGTCTCCGGACAAAGCCGATTGTTGGCGCTATAGCCCGCTCCTCGCACACAGAGTCGCACATCCTCGACCACCGGAGTTCCATCCATCAACGAATCAGGGGCCGTCGACGGTGCAAAACTGGCCATCTTTCGGTGCAATAATTGGGGAATATAAGCCCAGGCCTCGCGTTGCTGTTTTGCATCGCCGCCATCGTTATCGTCACCACCGTCGACGGCCGGATCGTCGCCTTCGGCGAGATTATTATTGACGAGCACCGTTTCCGGCTCCCCGGTATAAATTGCCCGCAATTGCCCGTCGAGAGTGCTCGTATAGGTCATGGTCGTTCGCGTGGAGTACAACCTCTGAAAAGCGCGATAGCTATCGATGGGAAGGTCGAGCGATGGGGGGCCAACGGTGACCGGGTTGGAATTGCGGATCGCCCCCAGAACCCGATCGGATCGAAAGTCGGTGCGACCTCGATATTCGTCGATGGCATCGCGTAACTCGTCATCGTCATCGACCCGCCAATAATCCCGAAACTCGGAGCTACTCAGTCCGGGACCATCGTCAAAGGCTGCTGTGAGGGAGCTAAAATCGAAGGGAATTCGGGTCTCTTCCTGCTCGTAATCATCGATTCCGGGGATCGTGTATTCATCGCCAAAGGTGTCGCCGTCGTTACCGGCGCTATATAATTGATAGGTCATATTGAAGAAGTTATTGGCCTCGCTGCCTCCGAGTCCTCCCAGCCCCATCGAATCCAGCTCCTCGTCCTCCTCCTCTGCTACAAATTGCGGTAGCGATGTAAATACCCGCCGTCGATCGCCGTCGGCCGCTTCCTCGGGAAGGTCCTCGAAGTCCGTGCCTGTATCGGCGCGAAGCCTGAGGAGGTCGTCATGTAGCGAATACTCCGCGTCTTCCCCGTCAGTCCCGGGGTCGACATCGATGTTGCCATCGGCCTGGCAGCCCAGAAATTGCCGCTCCAACAAGCCCTTCCAATGCGGATTGTCGCCGGCCACGGAGAACCCGGAATAGATTCGATATTGGCCGATCTCACCAGCCCCGCGGTCAACGTGGTTGGTGATCGACGGAACGGTCGGTGCGGAGAGCCCGGACATCCCGGCGATCTCATTGAAGATCAGAGTAAATGCTTCCCGCAGACTGTCTCGATCATCATGGGTTAATATCACCGCTGGATGTTCACAGTTGATGCTATCTCCGTCGGGCGCCTCATATTCATAACCCTCGTAGTCTCCCAGGTTTTGAGGCACCAGGCAGGGCTCCTCCCTGGTCGCCTCACTGACGTTACAGTCGCCATAGATCCGATCGTCCTCCTCGTCGAATTGCCCGGTGGGATAGCCGTCGGGAACATAGTTGGCCGGCAGATAAAATTGGGCACAGGTACGCCCTTTTTCCGCCATCGTCGCCAGCTTTTTCAGCACATCCTCGCGCAACTCGTCGCCGGGTCTGGGAACCCCGACGCCTAGCGTATGAACTCGCGGGATATATTGCTCATCGAGTTCTTCATCACTGGCATTCTCCATTTCATCGATCACGGCATCGATCATCTCTTCTATCGCATCTTCGGCTGTCATATAGGGAAATCTATCGGGCAGATAGCCAAATCCCCCTCCCATTAATGTCGTGCTACCGAGCCCGTCGCCGGCACCGCCGGGCGCCTCCGGCTCAGCGATTCCGTCCGTGAAAATCACCGAGTGGCGGGCGCGACAGGCCATATATGGATCGTCTGCGAAGGGATTGATTTCATCTCCGTCCAGATCCTCTTGTCCGTTGAGATAAAATTGGTGGAGGTCGTGAAATACAGGGCCGAAAGGGCTGGACTGGGCGATGGGCTGGCGGCCCATGGCATATTCGAAGACCGGGACCGAGCCGTCCCCATAATCGCCGTCCAGAGTTCGCAACCAGTCCTCTTCGTCTTCATCGTCATAATATTCCAGAAACCCCATATCGAGAATCGCCTCCTGGACGTGATTGGAGGAACGCATCCGATCGCCCTGACCAATATCGAACTGAGAGGGTCCGATAAACCGATACAGGCCCATATCATAACAGCTTGAATCATCCTCATTATCGCAATTCGGATCCGGATATCCATCCCACTCCACGCCATTATACGGAGAGCTGCCGGCCATCACGTCTCTCGTATCGTAGGGCCAACCGTCGCTCTGGACTGCCCCATCGCGATAGCCGTCAAACGCCGCCAGCGAAAATAGGGCCGTCGATCCCATTGAATCTAAGAGCCCGTTGTCGAGCTGCGTATCGTAGACTTCCTGATAATGCGGAACGGGATCATCATAGTCTGGATATAACCCAAACCGGCGATCCTCCTGATCGCAGCCCCCGGAGCTGTTAACGTCATCACAGCATCTGCCGTTGTCGTCGAGTTCCAGGCAACAGACCTGCTCCTCATTCGTCGCCCCTCGAAACCGCGGCACGAACCAGCAGCCCGGTCCGCTCGGCTCACCGGTCTGATGATTGAGGCGCATATCCCCGGTCAAAATCTGTTTGACCTGAATATGGCGAGGTGTATTGGCGTCGTCAGTCAGCCGCAACCGCGGCTCATCCCACATTTCCTCTTCCATATCCTCAAGATCGCCGTACCACCGGTCGGGATGTTTGGGGTACACATCGCTGCAATCATTATCTCCGGCGTCGCATACTGCAGGGGGCGGTCGCGTATAATCGTCGCAATGCTCGTGGTCCCAGTCTTTTCCTCCATCTTCGTGGGCCGGTTGCCAGACCATGCAGGGGCCGACGGAGCGTATCCAGTTGTTATCTCCACTAAAAAGCGGCTCCAGGCCCTCGTCGGTAAACTCACGGGAGGCGGAAAACCCGAGTCGACTTTCTCCCGACTCCCAGGTCTTGAGATGACGACCGTCGGAGTGGTAGGGGGACTCCGAGTTATCCAGCGTTGGAAACTTCCCCTCCCCCTCTTCGGTCCACTGCATACTCGAGGAGGAATCGAAGATAATCGTCACCAGCGGTGCCTGCGACAGGCCCAGATCGCCCTGCCCGGTCTCGGCGAGCCGAGGCAGCATCAGAGCCGCCAGGCCCACACACGCCAGGGTCCCCACAATCCACCACCGTCGCCGTTTCACATTCGTCTTTTCATCCATTTCGACACCTCTTGATTGGCCTCGGCGATCGTCGATTTGATTCGCTTCATCAGTCATTTTTTCTCTCCGGCAATCAACATCTTCGAGACTCATCCGCTGCATTCGACGGGACCCAACATGGTGCGTTTGACGTGACGCCCCAGCGCCTGCGGTCGCCGGGCGCGCTCTTCAGCGGCCTCGCCGTCGTCCTCCAGGGTCACACCACCGAGATTTGCATGGGAACCGATGGTGACGACGAGAAAGCAGAAATCATCACCAAATCCCTGCACCCGGGGCCCGGACATCAAGTCGCGGACGATATAACTATAATTCATGTCGTGGCGCGTCTCGACGGCGCCAACGAAGCCATTTCCGTCGAGAAGAGGCTGCCCCGTCCCGCCGCCTGCGGTCTGGATGGGATGTAAGGCATCGTCTGCCACGATCTGATCGGAATAGGCGTCGGTATCGGACCCAAAGAGCACCAATCCGCCGCGGCGCCGTATACTATCCTGTTCATATTCATTGCTTGGAGGATCCGGATCATCAGCGTGCAATGGCTCATCCTGCAAGGTGTGGATATGATCGCGATATGCCGAGGCTTGATGGCCACCGCGGGCGACGCCGAGTTTATTGATGGCCGCCGAGAATGAATTAGCCTGGATGCGCAACTGCTGCATCGAGCTCAACGAGGCGCTCGTCGTCGTGGCGTGCAACGCCACCAATCCGAGTCCCGACAATACCAACATGACCAGCAGAGCGAGAATAAGAGCCGCTCCTCTCTCCGACTGCCAATTTTGGGTCGCTTCAATCATCGCTTCGCCTCAGGTGAGGTCGTCTTCATTGCATTTTCTGCGGGCGCCATCCACGGCGATCGCAGGTCACCACGATCTGGTCGATACCACGTTTCGCATCGCAAAATTCGTCAATTCCACACTGGTCTGTGTGGTCACCACGGCTGCCGAGCCCTCGGCCTGAGGCACCACATCGTAGGTTCGCATCTGTCCGCCTTCATCGCCCGGGTCCTCAAACCCCTCCCAACCGGCCTCCACCGTATAATGAGGGCGATTGGAGTTCTGGGTCTCCGTACGCGTCGACAGGCGAATATGCCCAAACCTGGCCAACTCCGGCTCTGACGCTGCAGCCGTCGGGTCGTCGGTGATGCAGTCATCGGTGTCGGGCACCCAGTCGCCGCCTACATTGTCGCCCTCGCCATCACAGCTAAACCAGATCCGAAAGTCGACGACATGCTCCGCCACCACCATCGCCGGTCCCACGGTGTTGATATTGCCGGCATCGGCGGGCGAATTACTGCTGAGTTGATCTGCGTGCTCGACCACCGTATTGGCATCGAGTCGCTGCCGGACCAATTGGAAATTCATCGGATCATCGGCAGCAGGCTGTACATAATACCAATAGGCGTCGATCAAGGCTGCGTCGTAGCGCACATCTGGCTCTGAGTGTGGGTCGAATCCCGTCGGCTCATCGCCGCCAGTAAAAAGGAGATCTCCGACGACGGGAAAGTCCATCACATCGCCAGCTCCGGTGATCATCCCCGCCCCGGAATCATCGTCATTGACCGCGTGGCGATTCTGGATCACCACCTCGTTAGCACCGTCGGTATCAATTCTGGCGACCTGGGAGAAGCCGTCCATATTCGTCACGCGAAGCAACGAGGCGTCCACCCGGGCAGGTGAGTCTTCGTGCGTAAAAATATCGCGCAGGTCCACACCGGACGTTCCGTAATCGTCAAAGTCAATCCCGTCGCGGGCGGCCAGATCGAATGGATCATAGCCCAGAAGCCGGTCGATTCCGGACTCCGTGCTCTCCAGGATCATCTTATCGGCATTGGTGTGATTCAATGCATCATCCGGCCCGCCGGGAAAACTGACCTTGAGATTGGCGGGCACATTAAAGGATCCGAGAATGATCACACCGCTAAATTGCGAACGCGGATTGCGATTGGCGATCTCGGCATCCAGATCATCATAAATGCTGTCGTCGTTTTGCCAGCCGTCATAGCCCATGATTCCATGAACGGTAAGATCGCTATCAGGGGGCACGAAAAACCAGGGATCTTCCTTTGCATTCGGCGTCATATGCGCACCCGCATTATTTAAATCAGAGCGCACATGATCGATTCCAAACCGGGCCTGGTCCAGCGCCTTGCTCATCCCCTCCACATCGACGAGCGCATCAGAGGTGCGTATAAAAAGCCCGTAGATCAACGCCGTCAGCACGCCAACGAGCGCCATGGCGATCATCATCTCCACCAGCGTAAACCCCCGCCGGCCGGTTGTGCTGAGTCTATTTCGCATCGATTGCATCTCGACTCCTCGTCTCTTCATGGCCCGGAGCTCTGGCACCGGTGGCGACAAAACCTTATCCGTCGCTGCGCGCCCGTACGGCCGTCGTCAGATGGACTATTCGATAGCCCGCAGCTTCATAATCCAGTAGATTGGCCTGGTCGGGATCGTTACCACCCACCTCGGTTACGACATCATCGCAGTCGCCATCAAACCCCCTTCGAGACCGGGGATAGACGACGGCGATGGCGCCCCGAAAAAAATCTTCCTCCGGCTCGGCTCCACCTACTGCGGCGACGGGAAGCTGATCGCCGGCGACGTAGACGCAATAGCGAGGTACTCCCGCCGCGCTCATCCCATAGGCCACAGGATCGTCGGTGGCTGCCGTCCAGCCGCCACCGTCGTCTTCCATTTTTTCCAAAAAATCGGGTTGACCCGGAAACGGAGAAGTTACAGCACCCAGATTATCACCTCTCTCGAGTGCACGCGCCTCGTACCAGATCATCTGCTCTACGGTCCGTGCCAGGTCATTGGCCGCCGTCAGCTCCGAGGCCGACGTATATCCGGCCAGTGCCGAAAACTGCATCGCCATCGTCGCTAAAATGCCGATCGCCAATACGACCATGGCGATCAACAACTCCACCAGGGTAAATCCCCTCTGCTTTATCGCGCGTCGTCTCCAGCTCATCGGATCACCCTCACCTGTCCACCATAAGCCACGTGAATCATCGAAAATTTATCGACCTCTCGCTTCACCGATTGCTCCGTACTCGGATCGCATTCCATTAAGTCACTGACGTCGCTTTCCGTATCACCGGCGGCGATGATTGGAATCAATAAATTCAGATCGTCACAATCCGACGCGCTGGCCGCGATCGGCTGTCCATATTCTGTCGTGACCCGTCCGGTGGGACCGATGCACACCGTGTCCACATCCGCCGCCTCGATGACGACATCAAGGCCCCTTTCCTCGGGCCGAATTGTAATGAGTGTATTATTCGCGTCGGGGTCCATCTCCGCTCCGCGAGCGCAAGAGGAAGCAAATCCTCCACCGGCGTCTTCCGCTTCATAAAATATGATGCTTCCGTTGGGGCCGTCACTGGAGCTCGAATTGATATCGATATACACCGCTCTTCCCTGCCGCATGGCGTAGGAGCGGGCCTCCAAAAAGCCATTCGCCACGTCCCGGTTGAGCTGCGTGAGTCGATTTCGCTCCATGGACGCCAAAATGGTGGGCGTCGAAAAGGCGGCCAGAGCGGCGACCAAAACCACGACGATCATCAATTCCACGAGGGTAAATCCTCGACCCCTCGCCAACGCGGGTACGCCGGATGTTTTATTGGCTTTTATTTTGTCCATGAGACCACTCATCTATTGTGACCTGGGGTTCATCGCATCTAAACACTGCAATATCTGCACCAATGCAGCCCGGGGGTTCCGACTGACTGCGGCCAATGATTCATCCAGCCGCCAGCCCCCTTTTTCCTTGGTCGACAGCGACCCTTGCATAAGCGCCCGCACCGAGGTTTCAAATCGCCCCTTCCACAATCGATGCGAAAACTTTTCATAGCCCTGAATATTTTGCGCAGAACGAGACTGGCCGGGCGGCGAAAAATTCGCCGGATGCCGCGGTATTGGCCGTCGCATCTGTCCAGATCTGAAAGAGATCGCCATCATCTTCATTTCACTGCGGGCGATGGTCGTGTAAAAGTAGCGGAGTTGGTAATTGTTATTATAGCGCCGGGCCGTCGATTTCTCATCCTTCTTTATTGGATCGCCGCGCCGGTGTCCGCGCCCGGGCTCGACTTCCAATCATGACCCGTCTTCTCCGTCGGCGAATCACCCGTCATTTTTGCGGGATCACTCTTTTCTTGGCCATCGCCTTCTCGGCGGGCTTTGCGCCGACGACGTTCGGCACCATCGAAAGCGCGCAGGCGACGACCTATCAGATCCAGACCCGAACCTCCGTAAGAGCCACCCAGCATCTTCGCTCCGATACCACCTTTGCGACCCCCCGTGTGCTCTCGCAGTCGCTGACTCTGTCGGCCTACGATCTGCGCGGCCACGACGATAACGACGTCAACGCAAGGATCAGCCTTCGCTACGGCACCGACCTGGGGCTTGCGGAGCGATTGCGACAGGATCCGCTCTTTGATGCCCGGTGGAATGATCTGAGCCTGGACGTCGCCTATGTGGAGTGGAAACCCGTCGACGCCCTGGAATTGAGAGCGGGCCGCCAGTGGTATCGAAGCTCACTTGGCATCACCGATATCGACGGCGTCTCCGTAAGCTGGCAGGACACCGGCGAGGGCTTAAGTCCCTTTGTGGCGGTGGCCGCCGGGCGCGACGTTCAGCGCGGACTGACGCCCTGGGATCCCGGCGCCTGGGATATTCAGGGATTGCCACCGAATGAATCGGTGGTCGTCGACGATCCCTGGCATCTGATGGGCGCCGTTCGCGCAGGGCTGACCGATAACTCGCGCCATCGCGTCGAGATCAGCGCCCAGCAGCACCGCCGCCCCTCGGGATCTGCCAACGGCGCGGCGACGACTCGCCGATTCGGCGCCACAGCCACCGCCTCGCCCGCCGAGGCGCTGACGCTGACCACGACGGCCTCGTTTCACTCCCTGATCGATCATATCGACCGCGCTCGTCTCGACGCCGCCTACCGAATCGGCACCGGCGTCGCCAGCGCCGGTGTCGATCACCGCCGGCCGATCTTCGACTCCTCGAGCATCTTCAATCTCTTCGGTGCCCAGCCCAGCCGCAGCGCCTACGCCACCTACCGGCGGCCCATCGACGCCCTGTCGACCACCGTGGAGCTGCGCGGATGGACCCGGTTTTATTTCGACGAATCCGCCCCTCTCGCCAGCCGCGGCGACGAGCAGGCGCTGGGAGCGGCGTTGGCCAACCACCACCGGCTGACGCTGGTCGTGCCCCTCGATATACACTGGCAGCTCAGCGCTCAGACACTGACCGGCAGCTCCGGCGGCGATCAATATCTCGGCACGGCCCGACTTCGCGGCCCCGGCCCGGTGGACGGCCTGTTCTTGACGGGTCGACTGACCGGTTTATGGGCCGCCCCCGGCCACCATCGCCGCGACTCCGGCCACGCCACGACAGCCGGACTCGGCGCCGAGGTAGAGCTCGGCGAGGTGGGCCAGCTATCGGTGAACGCGGAGAGTCGTTTTGGCAGCTTTACCCCGGCCAATATGGCGCTTTTTGCACTCTTTGAACTGGAGACCTGGCGATGAAGTTTTCCCACGCCATCACGACAGCTCTGACGCTATTGCTCGCCCTCCTCTGGTCGGCCTCGGCATGCCAGGGCGGATCGCCGCCGCCACCACCGGGCAGTTGGTCTGCCGACTCTGAAGAACCGCTGGACTATAAAGACGATCCATTGATGCCCGCCGATCACGACGTGGATTGGATTCGCCGCCACGGAGCGATGTCCCTCGGCCAGGGCGACGACTGCGCGGTATGCCACGCCGAAAACGACTGCATCGAATGCCATGTAGAATCGCTGGACGAGCCCTATGCGGTCCATCCGCCCAACTTCGAGGTCGTCCATGCCGTCGACGCCCAGCAGGGAGTCCAGGACTGCACCTCCTGTCATAGACTGGACACATTTTGCGAGGCATGCCACGTGGAAGCTGGCGTCTCTCCGCGGCTCGACGCCCAACCGCCGACGACCGTCGATTTCCACCCGCCGGACTGGCTCGACTCGGCGGCTCCGGAAAACCACGGCGTCATGGCTCGACGCGACATCAACGACTGCGCGAGCTGCCACATCGAGCAGGACTGCATTACCTGCCACGTGGGAATCAATCCCCATCCGCCGGAATTTCGCTTCGACTGCGGCCCGATGTTAGAGACCAACCCGGCGCCCTGTGCTCAATGCCATACCGAAAACCCGGAGTATTTGCGGCAACTCTGCCTGTGAATATTCGACTGACCTCGCCAGGCCCACCGTGAGTGACGATTCCGTCGACGACATCGAATACCCCGACCGCCGGACAGCGCGTCTGGGAATGGTATTGGTCTGCGCGGTGGTCTTCTTCGCCGTGGTCAACGGCAATATGGTCAATGTGGCGCTCCCCTTTATCGGCCGCGACTTCGGCGTCACCGAAGGGGTCTATGGCTGGATCGTCACCGGTTTCTCACTGGCCTTCGCCATCTTCAACGCCGTCCACGGACGCCTGGTAGGACGTATCGGTCTACGCCGTCTATATGCCTTCGGAATCGCCACCCTGGGCGGGACATCGCTGCTATTGGCCCTGTCGCCGAATGTGGCATTTGCCATCGCCCTTCGAATCATTCAGGGCGCCGGAAGCGCCGCCCTTCCCGCCCTGGGCACAGTCATCATAGCCCGACTATTTGCTCCGGAGCAGCGCGGCGTCGCCATGGGATGGGTGCTGGCCGTGGTAGGCGTCGCCGCCAGCATCGGCCCCTTTTTAGGGGGGCTACTGGTCGAACTCGGCGGCTGGCGACTCGTCTTCGCCTCCACCAGTGTCGTCCTGTTGGTCATCCCCGGCATCTGGCGGCTGCTCCCGGCATCACTCGACGAGCGAACCGAGCAGCCCTTCGATCTTTTAGGTGCCATCTTATTGGCCGCCGGTGTCAGCGCCCTGCTCTACGGCTTTGTCGTCGTCGAGCGCGCCGGTCCCGGGGCGGAGTTTTTGCTCTTATTGGCGTTCGGCGCCGCCTGTCTGGTGATCTTTGCCTGGCATATCCAGCGCGTCGACGATCCCTTCGCCTCACCAAAGCTCTTCGCCGATATCCGCTACGTCATCAGCATCACCGTCGCCTTTTTGGCCAACGCCACCCGTTTCGGGACAATCGTCCTGGTGCCGATCTTTTTAATCGAGGTCAACGAAGTTTCGCCGATCACGGTCGGCCTAGTGCTCCTTCCGGGCGCTTTATTTATCGCCGTGATCTCACCGGTCGCCGGCCGGGTCGGCGATCGCCTCGGCGCCCGCCTCCCGGTGGCCTGCGGCACAGTGCTCATCATCGCCGGTAATATCGTCACCGCCCTGACCGCTGGAGGACCAATCTTAGGTCCCACGGTGGGAATGGGGCTGTACGGACTGGGATTTGCCTTTATCCAGAGCCCGATGGTCAGCGCCACCTCTCAGATATTGCCCCGCAATCTTGCCGGCACCGGCATGGGTATTTTTATGATGATTTTCTTTCTCGGCGGAGCCTTCGGTGTCGCTATCAGCGTCACCGTCGTCGAATTGCAGGCCCCGGGCGCCGCCGGCTGGTTCGGCCTCACCAGCGGCCCCGGCGCGGTCTATTCCAACGCCATCTTCACCTTGACCGCGCTGGCCGTGGTCGCCCTGTTTCTGAGCCGGGGCATTCCCGGCCATCGGCCATCGCCGCCCCTGCTCAGGGAATGACTTCGCACTGCCCCTCTTCGGTACATGTCAGGCCGAAGCAACACTCGGCCTGTTCCTCGCAGCTCTCAAAGGCGCCCACGCAATCCCCTTCGAGCTGACAGGTACCGTCGGTGCACTCCAGCGGGGTGCAGCAGTCTCCGGAGTCCTCACAGCTATTGCCCTGAGTGCGACAGGGATCATCGTCGTCGGGGGGATCATCGGGAATATCGGCGTCGGCGTCGTCGGGCACGCCGACATCGTCTGTCTCATCGGGCGGATCATCGGGATCGTCATCGGGACATTGATCGCCAACGGTCAAGATTCGCCGATCGAAGTGAATCGCCGTACGGTGATCGGTGTCGTAATCCTGAGTGTACAAACCACCGAAGACCTCCAATCGATGACCGAAGTCCGCGCCACCGGGAACACTGTATAAAAACCCGGCCAGCTCAAATCGATGATCCGTGGTGAGTCCGCCGTCGCCTCCCACATAAACCCTCATCAGGGCCGGGTAATTTGGAGAACCCAACTGCACGCGGGCCCCGAAGGTGACGTCGCCGGCGACAAAGACATCGAGCTCGGCATCCGCCGTGGGGGTAATAATGGTGCGGTGATCGAAGTGGACGTCGCCGTCGATATACAGCGCCGTATTGCCGTGGGCGACGATCGTCAATCGATGGTCGACGTCGATGCCGCTGAGATAATAATTTCCGCAGGGCAGGTCGATGCGCGTCTCCCCGCCGAGTTCCGAGGGGTTGAGGAGATCTTCGTCGAGTCCGATGACGTCGTTGTCGTTATTATTGCCGCCTCTGGCCTCGACGATAGAGGCAATATCGATTCGGTCTTCCGGCTCGCACTCCGTACAGGCTGCTCCGATATCGAATTCGTCGCGCTCCACAGAGTCATAGCTTACTCTATCCGGGTCGTAATCGGAGTCCGGTGACAGGTGAAGCGTGCCGCCAAATTCGAGGGGATCACCATCGACATCGCCGAGGACATAGCCGTGCCGCTCGACGATGAGCTCACGCTGAGCCTCCAGATCTCCGCCTGTATAAAGCCGGTCACCAACCCAGGACTCCTGAAACATGCCCAACGGATCTGTGCCGGCGGACCAGATGGTGCCGGTCATCTCCAGGCGATTGTCGGAGTAAATCGACTCATTGGCCCCCACTCCTCCGCCATATCCCCCGGGAACGTAGGGACCGACGGAGCTGTCGAAGCCGTCGATATACGCATCGTGTTGAAAAATTACGGACTCACAGGAGCACAGCCCCCAGCGAAAGGTGGTCGACGCCACATCTCCGGCGCATAGATCTTCTTCGCCGGCTTCCTCGCCGAAGAAAATCGGCGGGCCACCGTCTTCGCACATCTCCGGTTCACCATCGAATTCCACCACGTCGTGGCAGGTCCCGAAGCTACATCCCGATCCGTCGGCGCAGGCGTTGTCGCATTGTCCACAATGATCTTCATCCCACCGGGTATCGACACACTGGCGATCGCAGGCCGTCATCTGGTAGTCCTCGCCGGACAGGCACGTGTCGGCGTCGATGCACACCCCGCCCGAGCAGGCCTGATCGTCGCTACAGGAGACGCCGCATCCGCCGCAATTGTCGGGGTCAACGCTGGCCGGGATGCACTCCCCATCACACTCCACCTGATAGGTCGGGCAATCGTCATCGTCCCAGGGCTCATCGACATCGGTATCGCCGCCGGGTGGAAGGTCGCCATCGTGCGGCATTTCGGTATCCAATTCGCCGCTGGCATCGCCGACGGCATCACCACCGGCGTCGCCGACCCCATCGTTGTCACCGTTCTCGACCTCGTCGCTGCAATTACACGCCGAAAATGACAGCATCAATAGTGCCGCCAGAATAGCCATATATCGAATCTTCATCGCTCACTCCCAAAAACTTAGAAATAGCCATCTGGCGAATCTCAGTCGGTGACTCATCGGATGCGGGGCTACTCCCCTGGACTGTCGCCTCGGTCGGCGATTACCCATTCCATGGTAGTACACACGAGGTCTGCCTTGTCGATTCTTAAGGTATTATAATCGGTACAATTTCTCTTACAAACCCCGGTGTGACGCGCCGTTATTTCTTGCAGCCCTGGCGTCCATCGACGCCGGTCATCAGGTGGAACTGGGGCCCAATCCGTGCTAAATCAGCGATAGTGGGAATCGTTCACCAGCAGCCTCACAGCCGCTTCTACCCTATTTTCGGACAGCTATTATGGCATTCAACACCCGATTCATCGCCGCCGCATCGGCATCGCTATTTCTGCTGGCTTTCGGTCTCGCCTGCTCCAGCGCTCCCGATACGGTGGACGACGAGTTGCGCCTCGACGAGGAGCGTGCCGAGGATCTGCTTCAGACCCCGGATGTGTTGATGGCCCTGCGCATCGAGCCCGATCGCTTCGCCGAATTGACGCCGGCTCTGCAGCGTCTGGCCGACAGTTCCGGCGACCGGGAAATCGCTCAAATCGCCGCCGCCAGCTCCGATCCGGTGGGTCATCTTGCCGAGGAATTCGGCATGCCCAACGAATTGCCGTCACTCGACAGCGAGCGCCCCTCCTATCTCGTGGCTTCATCGCTGGGCAATCTCCCATTTTTACAGCCCGCCTTGCTCGGCATGCCCACCGATCCGGAGGAGTGGCCGGCCTACGTCAATCTGCGCCTGTTATTGCCCACCGAACAGCCCGATTCACTGAGTGAAGAGTTAACGCCCTGGCTCGACAATCTGATCGACGCCGATATCGTCGGTGCCTATCGACTCTTCGACGGTCCCCAATTCGTCCGCGTCGAATTTACCGTGCCCTTTAGCGGAGCGGGCCATCGCCAGGGAGTTGACGCCGATGCCTGGCTCGACGATCTGAACCCGGAACAACTTCAGCCCCCGGCGGAAGTCGATTTTCGCCCCACGCCGGCCTACGACGCCTTCGTTGAGGCCGACTCTCCGGTCGGGTTCTGGTCACCCATCGAGTCTTTTTCCGCACTGGCAGCCTTTGAACTTCTCGACGTCTTTGCCAGCGACTACAATCAGGTCGGCCCCGCCGGCCAACCCCGCTTTTTCCTCGAAGGCGTCTCCCGGATCGCCGCTGCCGGAGTTGCCGAGGATCCATTGAGCGCCGAACACGAAGATATCGCCGTCCTCCTGTCGGTTCAGCCCGACGATGCGGTAGCCGTCGACTTTCACGCCACACGCACCGAACGAGGCGCCGATCTTCACCGCACGATGGAGCGCTCTTATACGTTGCCGGAGTTAGAGACGGCGAGCGCTTTTCTTCACCTGGGCTTTCTCTCCGACCTCGACACGCTTCGCCAGCAGGCGGAGCTTCCCTATTGGACGACCATCGAGGAGCCCGACGAGCCGATGGGCTTTGAGTCTCTCGACCAATCGGCGCTGCCGTTTAGCGACGACGACAACCTGGTCTTTACGACGCTGACGATGGCCCTTCAATATCCCTGGACGGGCTTTTTAATCGGCAGCGAAATTCTCGAACAATTCGTCCCCTTGCCGCGGGCGATGCGACTCGACGGGGTCGTCGTCGAAGACAATCCCGAATTGCCCGTAGGCGCCGTGCTCGTCGGCGCCTTTCCCGACGTCCCGGAGACGCGAACGGCGATCCAACAACTTTTTATGCTCGCCGAAAGCTATATCCCGGATATGATGGACGCCGAGTTTTTGGAGCGCGGTGATGAATTGCTGGAGGTGCGACTGGTCGTCGGCATCGAGCTTGCCGAGGCATTTGGAGACTCGCCGGCCTCGGTGGCCGTCGAAGAGCCCAGTGTGACGCTCGACTTGACTGCTCTCGACATATTGGAGGGGATGGTCGAGGGCACCGAGGAGGCAGCCGACATCTTCGACACCATCCACCTTCGCAGTCGCAGCGAAGAGACCCATCAATCTCTGCGACTATCCATCGGCACCAGCCAGGAATTAAAGCCGGAACCGATTACATCGCGTCTGGAATCGCTGCGCGCCCCGCAAGATCGGTGTCGAACCGAGATCGCCTCCGCCGCCGTGGAGCATCTCTCCGATCTGCAACGCGACCCCCAGGGCAAACTCGACGCCTGGATCGCCGCCGTCGAAGAGCGGGCCTCGCGCTGTATCGAGCCCACCGACCCGGCCTATTCGATCATCGATGCCCATATCGAACGGGCCCGCGATCTGGCCGCCGAAATTCCGTAAAAACAAACGATCTCCTTGTCAAACCGACGATAGTGGCTAGCTTATCCCGACGGATGTGGACATAAATCTCCCCTTTGCCGAGCACCTGATTCGGGCTGCGCGCACGTTCCCCCCTGTCAGCCAAGAGGACTTTCCATGACATACGAAATCTTTTTAATGCGGGTGATGCATCGCACCGGTCTGACGGACCGAACGACAGCCGACGATCTGACTCATCACGTGGTCAAGAATCTGGCCTATTGTCTTCCCGAACAGTTGAGCGAGGAGATTGCCCAGGCCCTTCCGGCGCCCTTAGACGGCACCTTGCGCAGCCATGTCGCCATCAATGCCTGCGATTTGGACGCCCTGTATCACTCCGTGGCCGAACGCCTCGACGTCGACGTCTCATTCGGTCTTGAATTTACCCAGGTGGCCTGTCAGGTCTTCGGTGAAGCCGTCGGCCCCGCGGGTCGTCAGACCCTTCAGGCTGCACTTGATCCGGCCTGGCATCCACTCTTCGAGCCTCGCCAGGCGGCGATTAGCCCCCCACGGCCTCGCCACGATGACCGACGCACATTATCCAGTGCCGAGCCCGGAAGTTCGCGGCCTATAAGCGAGTCTCAGCCCGGCCACCGCAACTCCATCGCCCGCAGCAGCCGACCCCAATTCGGCACCAAGTTGTCGACGAGCCACGGAAAACCGGAGCACCGCACGCTTGCCGGCGGGCGGCCGGGGAGCTCGCGACCGATAAGCCAGGGCAATAACGCCCGTGGCGAATAAGCTCCCTATCCACGGGCACAACGCTTAAGAGCGCTTTCGGGGGGGACAAGACCTCCTTTGCAAGTCGTATCGGAGGGAATCACAACGTCGGCGATGCGGTTGTGTACGTCGATTAGATCTGTGCCCCCTACAATCCCCAACCGAGACCGTAAGATGACACGCTCGACTCTCCTTAAAAGCACCGCCATTATAGCTCTCACTTTTTGTTTTTCGGCGTGCAGTTCGGCCCCGCCGACTGACGATGATGCGCCCCCGGCGAAGAGCGACCAGACAGAACCAAAAACCCTGGATGCCGATGAGGAATACGAGATCCAATTTCGGGACCGGACCATCGACCTATATCCCTACGTGCAGGGCTTTCCCTACAGCCGATTCATGCCTCAAATCGAGCACGGGTTTATGCTGTATTTCGAGGACCGGCCCGATGGAAAATGGCTTCAACACCTCGAATTTGACGGCGACGACGATATCGACGTCACCGACGGTCGCCGAGTCCATGATATCGACTGGTCGACCCGTAGCTTTCGCCCCGGCTTATACAACCCGGAGCTTGAGCGCTATATCTTTTTGGGCGATGAGAAAAATGACGAAATCTTCAATGTCTATGCCCTCGACCTCGACGACGGCAAATTAGAGCAGCTCACCGATGTCGACTATATCTATGGCTATGGGTTTTCCGACGACGATCGCCTCATGGGCTATGTCGCCCGTCACGGAAGTTCAGAGCCCTTCAATAGCTGCCTGCACGTCCGCGACCTACACAGCGATGAAGACCAGGTCATCTGGTGTGATGAAGGCGGCGACGATCGCCTGACATGGACGGGCGTCGAATTTTCGCCGGATGCCCACTCAGCAATCGTGCGCATGCAGCACGACGGAAATCGAAACACCACCAACCTGGGCCGCTTTATGCTCGACGAACCGGGTCCCCCGCAGCTTTTGTTGGAGCGCGGCGAAAAGCATCTATCTCTGTGGTGGATGCGCGATAGTTACGACGGCGATCAGCTCCTATATGTCTCCTCGAAGGGCGGTATCAACGACGTATACCGGTACAAATTCGAGACACAAGACAGCGAACGGATCACCGAGTTGGAGCACGATATCCGAGGTTCGGCACATCTCGAAAAAGAGGGACAGCCACCGCTGCTTGTGCTATTTCTACAACTTCCCTACGGCACGATCGTCGAGGTCCGCGATCCCGGCGACGGCGAGCTGCTGTGGAGCGAGACCCGCGACGAGACAATCTCGGTGGTCGACGATCACGGCCACGAAGCAATCCTGGCGATGAGTTCGGTGAGCACTCCCTTTGCCATGGAACGAGTCGGACTACACGGCGACGACGCAGCGCTGGCTTTTGAGAATTTCGCCTCGGTCCCCGATGAATTGGCAGAACAACTCATTCAATGCGACGTCGAACGCGTGGAATTCGCCACTTTCGACGAGGTCGACGGCGAGACGCGAATGCTCCACGCCTATCTCTTCGAGCCCCGCGAACAACCCCCGGAGCATCTTCGACTGGCACGGATCACCGCATTTTATGGCGGCGGCAACTTCTTTCGCAGCGCCCACCAGATCATGTGCGAGGCCGGCATCACCACCTTTAGTCCCTCTCCGCGCGGCTCGCGGGGCTTCGGCGCCGAATTCGCCGCCCTCAACGACGGCGACCTCGGCGGCGATGACATCGTCGACTTATTTTACGCCGCCCGCTGGTTGGAGGTCGAACGCCAGTTGCGCCACTACCAAATCGGGGTCTACGGGGCGAGCCACGGTGGTTATGCGGCGATGCGGGCGCTGACCTTTCCGCCGGAGACCAACGACCGCGACGATCACTATCAATTCGGGTTCGGTCTCAGCCACGCCGGCATCAGTGATCTTCTTCACTTTCACCAGACCAGCAATATCCCCGACTGGCTGGTCCTGCTGGCCGGCGATCCGGAAACCGAACCCGAGAAACTGCGCGAGCGCTCACCGTTGCACCATATCCAGCGTCTTCAGGCCCCGCTTTTATTGACCCATGGGTCCCACGACAGCCGGGTTCCCGTCGATGAGAGCCGCCGGTTTTCCGAGGCTGCCAAAGAGCACGATCTGCCTGTATTTTACGAGGAATTCGACGGTCAGGGCCACGGTATCGACGGGCTGTCCAACCGGCTTCGCTATTACCGGGCCATCTTCGAATTTCTGGAAAAGCGGGTCGATCCGCGACTCCAAGATCGGGCCGATGCCCATTAACCCTCATTTCTCACCAGATGGGGGCCGAGGCGATGCTGAAGTCTATTTGCAACGGGCTGCTCAGGTCGATTTATCATCAACAGTCGACATCTCCAGCTTTCCGATAATCGTCTGCTGACGCTCAGAGGGGATTTCAAAGGCTTTGACCAGGTGTTTCAAAAACAAGCGCTCCTGCTCGACCACCTCGGCGTCGGCCAGGGCAATGCGCGAGGCCAGAAAATAACCCTCTTCGCGCAGCCATTCGGCCCCTAAGCGCTGGCCAATATCGGCGAAGAACGCCTGAAGTGACTCCGCCACAGGCTCCAGCTCTTGGGCCCGCTCCACGGCGTCCTCGACGTATCGGGCCATGGTCTGGTCGCCGCTCCACTCGAGCATATCGAGCACCTCCAGCAATTCCCGCTGCTCTACTTTGCGCAATTCACCGTCGATCGCCTTCGCCGCCGTCAACAGATCGATGAGCGCCTCATTTTGCTCCTGGTCGAGATTCGCGAATTTCCGCGACGTCTTCAGATTAGCGATAAATTGAAATACCGGCATATCTATCGTCCCTATCTAGGAAATTGGGGTTCCCTGACTCGCCCGTTATAAGAAGCATCTATATCAGAGGACCAAATGGAGTCGAAGGTGCGGGTCGCCACCATCGTTGCACTTCCACTGAGCCGTGACACATTGCAACAAAACCAAGTACGCTCAGCTCCTACGCTCGTCGTTGTGCACGATATCTGGAGTTTACCCATGTCCTCATCGCGACGCCTGACACCGATTGCTGTGGCACTTTTCGCCACGGCCATGCTGACCATCCTCGCCTGTGTCGAAGATCCAGACTCCTTTGAAAGCGGCGATGTGGGAAGTGATAACCATTTTTGCAGCGCCGGAGCAGAGTTTTGCGAAGAGGCCACAGAAGCCGGTGGCGCCTGCATTAATCTCACAAGCGATCCCAACCACTGCGGTGAATGTGGCCGTCATTGTGACGACGGACCGGAACACTCAATTCCGAGCTGCATCGACGGTGATTGTGAGTTTATCTGCGAGGTGGGCTTCGATGAATGCGACGGTCGATGTGTAGACTTCGAATCCGACCCCGATGCCTGTGGAGGTTGTGGCGACGAATTCTCATGCACTCCGGACCAGGTCTGCACTGCCGAGGGCTGCGATGACGATTGCACTGCAGGCCTTGAGGAGTGCGACGGAGGCTGCGTTGATACCGATAATAATGTCCTCCACTGCGGCGGATGCAATATTGACTGCGACGAGGGCGAACAATGCTCTGCCGGCGAGTGTCTGCCCGAGGAATGTCCCGGCGACCTCGAATTGTGCGGCGCTGATTGCGTTGACGTGAGCACCGACGTCGCCCATTGCGGAGTGTGCGACAATCAATGTCTGTCGGGCGATTGCGAGGACTCACTATGCGACGCCCTTCCCTGTGATGGCGTAGACGGCCCATTCGGCGGCGGCTCGGGCACGGAGCAAGACCCCTTTACGATCTGTACCGTCGAGCACCTGCAAAATGTGGATACCGAATTAGATGCCCATTTCGCTCTCAGCGACTCCGTTGACCTTGAGGGCGTTGAGTTTGAGCCGATCGGCACTGCCGATACGCCGTTTTCCGGCTCTTTTGACGGTCTGGGGCGAGCGCTAAAAAACCTGACGCTATGGCGCGACGACGTCCCCGACCTGGGCCTATTTGCTCACACTTCCGAAGGTGCGGAGCTGACTAATTTGCGCCTTAAACAGGCAGCGATCTCCGGCGATTCAAATGTGGGCGCACTCGTTGGCCAAAACCACGGCACCCTGCGCAATATCACCGTTGAAGCAGCGGTCGCCGGGACTGGCGAAAATATCGGCGGGATGGTTGGCGAAAACCACGGAGCGATTTCTCTTGCCGAGTTGGCGGTGACCGTCGACGCCGATGAGGCCCAATACGTAGGGGGCCTGGCGGGCGTCAGCACGGCTTCAATTTCGCAATCCTCGGCAGCGGGACAAACCTCTGGGAATGCCACCGTGGGCGGACTTGTCGGAGACCTCCGAGACAGCGCGTCGCTCGACGATGTGCAGACCAATATGACCGTCGTCGCCTCCGGCGATGACGCGGGAGGTCTTGTGGGATCACTGGGCGACGACCTAATGATCACCGACTCCACGGCGCTCGGTAATACGACCGGGGAAAACGCCGTCGGCGGCCTGGTCGGTGTCGCTATCTCCAATGGCGTTATTCGAAATTCACAGGGTATGGGCAACGTCACCGGCCACGGCGACCACGTCGGTGGACTGGTGGGTTATCTCGGTGGCGACTCCACCATCGACGCCTCCACGGCAGCCGGTACGGTCACAATTCATGACGGGATCCGCGCTGGCGGCCTCGCCGGCGAAGCGTCGTATAATACGGAAATAATCGACTCTTCGGCATCGGGCTCGGTTCTATCCCTTGAGGAAAACCGGAACGTCGGCGGGCTGATCGGCTTTAATTCCGGACTGGTAGACTCCTCAAACGCCACTGGCGCCGTTTTCGGCGGCGACTATACCGGGGGGTTGATCGGGCAGAACAACGGGACCATCCAGTCGTCTCGAGCCTGGGGTGGCGTCATCGGCCACGGCCGGCGCGTCGGCGGCCTGGTGGGGCGAAATCGCGCCGAGGACGTCGGCGATGCCTGCGAGATTCGCGACTCTCAGGCCTCGGGCGCCGTCTTCGTCGTCGGCGGGGAAGAAGAGATCGGCGGACTCGCCGGGCGTCATGGCGAGGGCGAATGCCTGATCGTCAACTCCTGGGCCACCGGAAATGTCACGGCCACCGACAGTCGACGCGTCGGCGGCCTCGTCGGTCGTCACGCAAGAGACGCAGAAATCCGCGACTCCTGGGCACAGGGAGATGTCGCAGGCGATCGAGTCGTCGGCGGCCTCGTCGGTCGGGCGACCGAGGAAGCCCAGATTATCAGTTCCTATGCCACAGGTTCGGTGGAGGGAAATGACAGCCGCATCGGGGGGCTGGTAGGACGGATGCTCCACGACACAATGGTCGTTGACTCCTGGGCCAGTGGAGATGTCTCAGGCGACGTGCGCACCGGCGGTCTCGTGGGGCAAATGATCGACAATTCGGTGGTCGAAGAGTCCGATTCCTTCGGCCATGTCAGCGCCAGAGCGCGAGTCGGCGGCCTCATCGGGCGAATGCACGATGAATCGTCTGTATCGCAGAGTAGCGCAGCCGGCCATGTCGTTGCCGATGAGGAAGTCGGCGGCCTCATCGGCCGAATGCAGAATGAATCGTCTGTTTCTGAGGGTAACGCCGCCGGTGAGGTGCACGGACAAAACCGCGTCGGCGGACTGGTGGGCCTGGCCATTCACAACACCGAGATCGACGACTCACATGCCACCGGCAATGTCTCCGGGGGAAGGTATACCGGCGGCCTCGTGGGGCGGATGTCTGACGAGGCGGCGATTTCGACCACCACGGCATCAGGCGATGTCGTCGGCGACGACGTCCAGACCGGCGGGCTCGTCGGAAAGGCCCGCCACCAGACGAGCATCTCCGACTCCCAGGCACTCGGCAATCGGGTCGAGGGCACCTCCCGGGTCGGCGGATTGGTCGGAAAACTCCTCAACGGTGCAGAGGTTTCGGACGTCTCGTCGACCGCCGAAGTCGTTGCTGAGGAAGGATATGCCGGCGGCTTGATCGGCTATATGGACGATAATTCAAGTGCCATCGCTGCCACCGCCGAAGGAGACGTTGAGGGACATAACAATTATGTGGGCGGCTTTGCGGGAAGGATAAGAGGTGGCGTTTTCGTCGAAGACGCGACGGCCTCCGGAGATGTCGTGAGCACCGATCACGATGTTGGCGGACTCGTCGGTCGAGTCACCGGCGAGATTGTCGAATCGCACGCAACGGGAGGCGTCGAGGGCCGAGACCACATCGGCGGACTGGTGGGACGGCTCGACAATTCCGGCACCATCGACGACTGCACCGCCACCGGTGAGGTCATCGGCGACAGATACCGTGTGGGCGGATTGATCGGCTATATGAACGACAACGCCGTAGTCTACGACTCCTCGGCGACAGGCGATGTTCACGGCAAAGACTTAAACGTCGGCGGACTGGTGGGCCGAATGAATGGAGACGCCGAACTGCAGGAATCCTACGCCACCGGTATGGTTCATAGCGAGGCAGCGCGCGTCGGAGGGTTGGTCGGCTATATGGACGATCACTCTCGAGTCTACGATTCCTTCGCCACGGGAGACGTGGACGGTGACGACACCCGAGTGGGCGGTCTCGTCGGCTATATGGACAATGAGGCGAGGGTCTATGACTCCTATGCCGCGGGCCCCGTCCACGGTGAAGGCGATTATGTCGGCGGACTGGTTGGGCGAATGATCGAGTCCTCACAGGTCCATCGATCCTTTGCCCACGGAGATGTGATCGGCGACAACGAATACGTCGGCGGGCTTGTGGGACGCGTCGATGATGACTCCAGCGAAATTCACAATAGCTATGCCATGGGCGACGTCACCGGCGATGATAAGGTGGGCGGTCTCATCGGCGAGGACCGCGGAGATATAACCGCCAAATGCTATTCCATCGGCTCCGTCGAGGCCCTCGACGGCGACGATGTCGGTGGATTGGTCGGCAACCGCGGCGGCGATGTCGAAGATTCATATTGGGACGAAGACACCAGCAATCAGGAATCCACCAGCGGCGGGGGAGAGCCTTTAGGAACCGAGGAATTTAAGTACGAAGACAATTTCGAGGACTGGGATTTCGACGATGACGAGATCTGGATCATGCCAGATGACGAAGGTCAATTGCAGGGAATGGGTGGCGACGAGGACAATATCCGCCCACGGCTGCACTGGGAATTTGATTAATCTCTTTCGATTCGCTCTTAAGCGTCGACGAGCCGGCGTCCACAACGGCAGTTAAGCGCTCGCTGTCAGGTCGAGGCCGAATTTACCGTCACAAAGTTGCTCCGCAGTCGATTCGGCGCTACAACAGAGCGGGCTCTGTATTGTAAGCGTTCAGCCCCCGGGGCCCGCGGCCAGCCTGGCCGCCTTTCGGACTGCTAGCCCGAAACTTAGGGGCGTACTGGCGCATAACTTCGTCAACCAACTGAACGCTTGCTCTGTATTTGCACCTCTGGACAGCGTCACCGATGTCTATCCTGTTTCGACACATCCAAATTTCCATCGCCTGTTTGATGGCGTTGCTCATCGCGGTGGGCTGCGGTGACGATCCCGTCACGACGTCACAACCGTATTTTGACGAGGCGTCGCCGGAACCGGGCGCCCCCCTGAGCGAATACGAACGTCGCTTTGGCGACTCCCATCTAGTGCGCTACGCCGCTCCTTTTCCGGAAAATACGGCGATCCTCAACGATTCCGCCCGCCGAGGCCCGGGACTGCCCTTGATGCTTCAAGGCGACTACTCCATCGAGGCCGACGGCGGATTGCGCATCGATGGCGACGGCCCTGACGAGGCCGGAGGCATCGCCACACCCGGCGATGACGCTCGGCTGCCTCAGCGCCTCCGCGACGCCATGGCCGGCAGCGGATTTACCGCGGAATTCTTCGTCCATACCGGTGGGATCACCATTCACGGTGGTATCTCCAGCCCCGCTCGCGTCTTCGCCATCGGCGAGGGAATTGCAAATAATACGCTCGTCGGCGGATTTCACGAGCAAGTCGAGGGGGCATTGGAGCTGCAATTTCAATTGCCCGACGCCCACTTCGAGCGAAGAACCTTTATGAAGACGTCGGTAGTCCGTCACGATCAGGCGCACCACGTAGCGCTGGTCTATCGCCGCGAAGGCGAGCGTCTGGGACTATATGTCGACGGCCAATTGGAGAGCACCGCCGTGTGGGAACGCCTCGACGACAGTACCCCCCAGCAGATCTCTCAGGCCGATCTTCCGGAAGCGCTATTTTCCACGGTCGGTGACAACGAATTGTTCGTGGTGGCGAATACTCCTCGCGGCACGACCCGGTATTTCAGCGGCATCATCTACCATATGGCCATCCACGACAGAGCGCACGACGCAGACGAAATCTCGGCAATGAACGAACTTCTTCGCCAACGCTACTGCGGCCAGGAAGGATGCTGATGCACAATCGGTGGCCAACGAAAATCAAGGCGCCAATCTGCGCCGCCATATGGATTTTGATTTGTCTTTTCTCCGTTGCCAGTTGTATCGACGATCCCGACGAAATTACGACTACCACGCCCCTGCCGCCACACGCTCACGACATGAGCGAAAGCGACGACGATCCTCCCGAGGACTACGAGGAGGCGTTTTCCCACTCGTCCGTATTGAGCTACAGCACCCCCTTTTCGGCGTCGCCTCCCATTGTCAACGACAGCTCCGGTCGCATCCCGGGGGTTCCCCTGAGATTGGCGTCGCCCTACTCTGTCGACGACGATGGCGCCCTGCGAATGGCCGCAGCCGACGAGGGCAACGACGGCGGTCACGCCTCATCGCAACCGGACGTCGATCTTCCCGGTTATTTTATCCAATATTTAGGTGGCGACTACGATTTTACGGTGGAGTTTTTCGTCCACACCGGGGGGATGACCTTCCACGGAGACATGGCCGACGCAGCACTGGTATTTTCCGTCGCCAAACCGGGATCCGACAGCTTTTTGAGCGCTGGCTTCCACCAGATCGATGGTGAAATCCATACTCAATTACGGCTGCCCGACCAGACACTCGGCGATCCACTATACGTCAGCAGCTATGATGTATATCTCGATCGCCACCACCACATCGCCTTCGTCTACCACGCCCGCTACAACGATATGACGGTCTACGTCGACGGTCACCGGGTCTCCTCGCAGGCATATCACCGCTACTCCACAGTAGCCCCTCCGGAGCCGCTGGACCGACTTCCCTATCCCCTTTTCGGTGATTTCGATGCCGGTAATCGACTCGCCGTCGGCAACCGACCCGGCCCCTACGATCGCTACTTCAGCGGCGCGATCTATCACCTCGGCTTTCACGACCGAGCCTGGGACGCAGCGGCGGTCGCGGAGATGAATAAACTGCACCGGGAGCGATTTTGCGGCTCCGAGGGGTGCTAGCTCGGGTTATAGTGCGCAACAGTGCTCCCCTTATCCGAGGATGAACTCTGAGGCGAAATTCTCTATCATGCCCCATGAATTGACGCGAAATTACTGCCTCCCGTCAACCCACCCGGCGATATCTGCGCATTTCTGGGTTCGACTATGATTGTCATTGCTACTTCCAGGATTGAGCTATGAATAACACCCAAACTTGGCTCTTTAGGCTCCCATTGGCCGTCATTATTTTCGTCTTCGCCGCCTATGGCTGCGTGGGATGTGAAGACGGTATTTCGAGCGGCGATTGCGACAGCGACGAGGTGTGGGACAGCGACGCCGAAGAGTGCATTCCCGACTTGACCCAGATCGATGCCGGCAGCAGCGACGCAATCGGCGGGGGCAACGGAGGAACAGGTGACGGCGGCCAAACGACCGGCGACGGTGGTGGTGGCACTGAGCCTCCCTGCGTCAATCTGGCCTGCGATCAGGTCGAGTGTCCCGACGGCCAGACGACGACCAGTCTCTCCGGAAATGTCACCATTCCCTCCGGCGAACTGCCTTTGCCAAACGTCAGCGTCTACGTTCCCAACTCCGAACTCGGCCCCATCGCCCAGGGGGCCTCCTGTGAGCGCTGCGAGGATATGGTCACCGGCGATCCCCTGGTTCACACCACCACCAATCCCCGCGGTAATTTTTATCTGGAGGACGTCCCGGTCACCGATAATCTGCCCCTGGTAATCCAGACCGGCAAATGGCGCCGGAAGGTCGAGATCTCCACCGTCGAAGAATGCACGGAAAATCAGGTCGATCCCGACAAGACCCGCCTTCCCCGCAATCGCAGCGAAGGAGAGATTCCGTCTATCGCCGTGACCACTGGAAATTGCGACGCTCTGGAGTGTCTGCTGCTCGATATCGGCCTCGACGATGAGGAATTCAGCACCGATGTCGGCAATGGTGCCGTCCACCTTTTCACCGGTAGCTCCGGCTCCACCGGCTGGGCCAGTTATCCCACAGGTACAAATAGCTTTGACCACTCCTTTAGTTCGGAGACCCGAAACTTCAGCGACGGCACGACGTATTGGAATGATATAGATAACCTGCTCCAATACGACATGATGCTTCACTCCTGCGAATGCAACCCCTATGCAGACCAAAAATCGCAACAAGCCCGCGACGCACTTCAAGCATATGCCTATGAGGGCGGACGAGTCTTTTTGTCCCACTGGCACAATACCTGGCTGGAAGACGGTCCCGCCGATTTTCGATCCGTCGCCGACTGGCGAAGCGACAACTCCGTGGGATTTAACACGGTCACCACCGCCTATATCGACGAGTCCTTCGCCGCTGGATCGCGAATGTACGAATGGATGGATTACGTCGATGGGCTCAACGCCACCGATGGCGTCGACATCCATGAGGGGCGAATCACCGTGCAATCCATCAATCCCACGCTGGCGGAGCGATGGTTGTATATTCCCTATCAGGGCACTGACTGGGATCATTATTTTGCGTTCAATACGCCCGTCGGCGCCGCCGAAGAACAGGAATGTGGACGCGTGGTCTTCAGCGATCTCCACGTGGCCGCCGGAAACCAGTCCAGCCCCTCTCATCCCTTTCCCACCGGATGTATTGGCACTGAGCTGAGCGGCCAGGAAAAAGCGCTGATTTATATGCTCTTCGACCTCTCAGCGTGCATCACTGATTGTGTCCCATTGCGCTGTGAGGATATCACCGGAGCCTGTGGGCTGGAGCCCGACGGCTGTGGAAGCCACATCGAGTGCGACGAATGCTGCGTCGAAGAAGACGAGCCCTGCGAGGTCGACGACGATTGCTGCCACAGCTTGTGGTGCGATGACGACACCGGGCTATGCACCGATCGCTGCCGAGATCCCGGCGAGCGCTGCGACCAGAACTCGGATTGTTGCTCCAACGTCTGCGACGCGACGGCCGGCGATGAGGGCGAATGCATCGAGCTTTGATACGATCGCCGAGATCGACGGCAATGGTGTTCTTAAGGGACGAAGATGAAATTCAGTTCCAATTGCCGTATCATTGCGTCGCAATGCCATTGTATCTGTGCAGGTCAGCCGGACGTGTCAGCTCGCACCATCCGGCGACACCGATGATTTTGAAATGCTAATTTAGCGTCGACATCCGCCGCCGAAACAGGAAACCCCACCATGGATCGATCCTCCCTTCGATCGGGCGACACCCGCCTGAACCTATTCGTCATCTCCTGTGGTTTGCTGCTCGTCATCACAGCATGCAGCACCGACCCCTTAAGTCCCAGCGACTGCGACGGCGACGAAACCTGGGATGAGGCGCAAGAAGAATGCATCGGCGGCTCTACCCCCGGAGACGACGCTGGCCATGTGGACACAAACTCCACGACACCGAATCAGACCAATAACACCCCCAATACCGGTCCCAACTCCACGCCGAATAGCGGCAACAACACCAATAACACCCCCAATAATGGCGAGGAAGACACGGGCAACGGTGAGCCGGCCTGCGTCAATCTGGAGTGTGACCAGGTCGCCTGCCCCAGCGACGCGGAGCCAACGAGCCTCAGCGGCACCGTGCATATTCCCTCCGGCGATCTCCCCCTGCCCAACGTCACAGTCTATGTGCCCAATGCCGAATTGGATGACATCACCGAAGGCGTCTCCTGTGAGCGCTGCGAGGATATGGTCACGGGCAACCCGCTGGTTCAGACCACGACCGATATGCGCGGCGATTTTCATCTTTCGAACGTTCCGGCCGGCGACAATATCCCCCTGGTCATGCAGACCGGAAAATGGCGCCGAAAAGTCGAGATATCGACCGTCGAAGAATGCACGGAAAACGAAATCACCGACCAGAACCTGACCCGCCTGCCGCGAAATCAGAGCGAAGGTAATATCCCCCGCATCGCCGTCTCCACCGGCGGCTGGGATGCCCTGGAATGCCTGATCTACGAGATTGGCCTCGACGACCAGGAATTTGGCACCGAAAATGACGCCAGCGGCCGGGTGACACTCTTTGCCGGAAACCACGGTGGCCACTCTGAATTCGCCAGCCATTTCCACGGCGGCGCCTCCTTTACCAGCGTCAGCAATTGGTGGAACGATTTCGAAAACCTCGCCGAATACGACATCGTCATGCACTCCTGCGACTATCCCGATCCCTCCGTGGAGGCCACTGAAGCTCTGGAGCAATTCGCCAACGAAGGGGGACGCGCCTTTATGACCGATCTTCACCGCGAGTGGTTCGAATATGGCACCGCCGACTTTCAATCGGTGGCCAATTGGCAGACACCGATCGCCTATCCCGGGGTCAATATGTCGGCGCGCCTCGATCTGTCGCCCCCCGGCGCCGGTATGATGTTCGACTGGATGGACGCCCTGGGCCGATTCGACGTCAATGACCAATTCGACGTGCAGTCAATCCAGAAGAATATCGGCTCCGTCAACACCGGGCTCGCCGAGCGATGGCTGTACTCTCCGGACGGTGCCACCGGTCAGCGCGATCTTTATTTTGCGTTCAATACCCCGGTGGGAGCCGGAGAAGACGATCAGTGCGGCCGCGTCGTCTACAGTGACCTGCACGTCGCCGCCGGTGGGGGCGCCGATCCCAATCAGCGCTTTCCCGACAGTTGCACCGGCACAATGTCCACCCAGGAAGAGGCATTGGTCTATATGTTCTTTGACCTCGCCGCCTGCATCGCTCCGGACTGCATCCCCGTCACCTGTAGCGATGTCCCCGACAATTGTGGCACCCACCCCAACGAGTGCGGTGGCACCATCGACTGTGGCGAGTGCTGTGAGGAAATCGACGAGCCCTGTGAGGTCGACGAGGACTGCTGTGACAGCCTGTGGTGCGATGACAACACCGGATTGTGCACCGACCGCTGCCGCGATCCCGGCGAGCGCTGCGATCAGAACTCGGACTGCTGCTCCAATGTCTGCGATGAATCGGCGGGCGACGACGGCGAGTGCATTGAACTCTGAGTTCAGGCGCCGAGTTCACCGAGCAGGTCGAGAAGCCCGAAGCGCTCGATGATGGCCCGTTTTCGTTTTACGCGAAGATGCTCACGTCTTGCCGAGGGGCTCATTCCCTGGACGTAACCCTGATTTACTTCGGCCAATGAGGACTCGATGACACGGCGTTCCTCGTCGTGCAACGCCTCCATATAGGCCTCGACGAGCGCCGCGTCGACGGCCTCTACCTCGGCAAATGAAAAGCCCTCGCCCTCCGGCCGAATCCGCTGCATTTCTCTCCACGCCGTGCGATAGGCGCTGCGCCAGCGCTCCTGGCCCGCTGACTCTCCTGCTCGTCGGATTGCCCGCTGAACCTGATTGAAGAGTCCTCCCCCCTCGTCTTGCTCCTGTTGCGCTTTCTGACGCTGCTTTGGTGGTGTCGGCGAACCCGCCGGACTCATTTCTGCATCGGCCTCATCGTGACACCCCACCGTATTTTGCTGCACCGCCTCCCATTGGCGATCGACGTAGGGTTCGCATTGGGCAAGCGAGCGAAGACCGCCGTCGCGGCACGCAATCGCTTCGCGTATCCCACGGCAGACCACCTGGGCTGAACGCCCCTCATCCTTCCACTGATCGAGTAGAGCCCGGTCGCGGGCTCCAAAGAGAGCCACCCGGTCGGTGACCTCCGTAAAATAGACCTGAATAGCCTCGTAAAAGCCCGTCTCCTGTGGCGGAAGATAGCTCATTATTGCGCTGGATCCTCCACGCCGGCCTCTTCCTCACCTTCACCAACGGCCGGCTCGTCATCCGGCTCACTGTCAAAGACCTCGCCGCGATCGCGGTATTCGCTTCGCTCCATGCGCTCGCGCATCCACCAGCGGCCGTCTTCATAGACCCAGCGCTCCACGAATCGCTCCTTTTCCACCATCGTGCTCGGCAGTTGATACCACTGCTGCTCCACTTCGACGACGGCGGCGAATCCCTCCTCGACTAAATCGACGCGTTTCATCTCCATGTCGACGATCTCATAATCGTCGCCACGTTCCTCGAATTTTCCATCGAACGTCGGCCGGTAGGCGTCGTGCACCGTATTTCGGGCGTGGTCGTAGCGTGCCCAGCGCAGATCGCTATGAAATCCGCGCATCTCCTCGTCAAGAGCTTCCGCATCGCCACCTCGTTCCTGGCCGACACTCGAGCAGCCTGCGAATACTCCAAAGGAGATAACGGCGGCGATCATCGTCAATCCAATCCAACGGGCACACTTCATGTGGTCTCCTCACTGCTATCCGATTTCTTTCGGCTGATAACGGCCATAAACCGCTCCCAGTCGCGTTTGGTAAATTCGCGACCGGCCAATAATACAGCGAGCGCCGCAAGGCCCATCACCGTCATCTTGCCCAGCACCATCGCGAGATAGGCGATATTACCGTATTCGCCGACCATTTCCACGGGGAGTACGATGAGCATATCGATGCCCCACATCACCACGGCCACCAGCGTCAGTCGCGCCAGGGTCGCCCACGGCGGCGTCGCTCCGAACCGCATCCATAACCAGGCAACGGAGAGAATAAAGCCGGTGGCCATCGCCAGCAATGTCGCCAGCGACGCCCACTGCATATATTCAGTGGATTTGATCAGCCAGGGAGCGGCGAAATCGGCGTGAGCCGCCCCGCGCTCGACGGCCCCGGCCACAATCTGTGAGGGATCACCTGAGATGGCCCCCGTTTTCAGTGCTTCAAAATCCTGGACCGTCTCGTCGTGAATGCGACGGACGAAGATATAATTTAATACGGCGCTGACCACCATGCTGATGGCCATAATCACCACCGCCACTTTCGGATGGCCGGAGCCGATGATCATGGTCGCCGTCACGTAGAGCAGGGCGAAAAAGATGATCGCCACGCTCAAAATCGACAGCGGCACCGCGGCGTGGAGATACTCCGGAGAATAAAGCCCACCGACGATGCCGTCGGCGTTAAACGCCAGCAATAATGCAACAACACCGATCAAGATCAGGCAGTAGCGCAGTGTTTCACGGATATATTGCCGAGTCTTTTCCTGGTCCTCTTCAAAGGTGGCCTCGCTGATCAGCGGGAAGATCACGAAGGTCACGGCGATCACGCCCTGATAGGGAATGCGAGCGATATTGAGCACAGCGCCGTAAAAGCCGGCGAATTTATTGCTCATCAGCCCGAAAAATTCCTCCATTCCCGTCAGGTGCGCCGGCACGTCGGCGGCCACCGACTTCAAGACGAAGAGATCGATGCGCATCACGCCGTTGAGAGCAAAAGTATACAGCATGATCAGAATCAGATAGCCCAGAAGCCGTCGAAACGACTCCTTCATCTCATCTTTATCTGAGGGCTCCGTCTGGTCAGTGCGCCGACTGACCCGTCGCGTCACCCAGATGGCAGCCACCAAAAAGATAAAGCCGGCGGCACCCACAAAGCCGGCCACCGCACCGGTCACACCAAAGCCGAGCAGCACCAGGCCGACGATGCCGATCATCTTGACGGTGGAGAACGTAAAATCGAGCGTCGCCTGGCGCACGAACTGCTTGAGCCCGTTGAAATAGCCGACGAAAATCGCGTAGAAGGCGTAAAATAAGATAATCAGCGCCGACAACTGCATCAGCGGCGCCAGGGAGGGATCGTTGAATCCCAGATCGGCAATAAAAGGACTGGCCAGAAAATACAAAATGGCCACGGGAATGCCGAGTAAGCACTGCATCTTGACGGCCATATTGACCAGCACCCGCGCCCGGTCGGGCTGCTCGCTGACCAATTTACTCACCGCGTGGAGAGTCCCGGTGATCATGACCATATTGATCAGTCCGATGGACTCGGTGACGATCTTGAAGACCCCGAATTCCTCGGCGGAACCGAACATGATCGGCAGGCCGAGTTGAATGACGGCACTGGTCAGCAAAAACCAGACCTTGGCCGCCGTGATGATCAGAAAACCGCGTCCGGCCTTTTTGACCGTATCGGTATCCATCTCCTCATCGGAACCCTGATTTTGAGATTGCTCTTCGTCGTCGAGGTGGTCGTTCATCGCACGGCTTCCACGGAAGTGGTTGAAAACGACACCGTTGTGGCATAAATCCGGGTTGTGTCAACATTCGTCCGTTGTGCGCTTTGCAGAACCGACGATTCGACAGAACAGACGCACCGCGTCTTCGACTCCAACCGGTGACGATTTATGGCACGACTTTTCTTGGCCACCTTGCTGGGTATAATTATCAGCCTGGCTGCCTCACCTGCCGTCGGCGATGAGTTGCCGGAAGCCGGCGACGAGGCCGATCAACTCGAAGAGGGGGAAGTCAGCGAGGAAGTAGTCGACGACTTCGGCGCCGCCCATCGACAGCGCATCTACGAAACATCACGCCTCGATCGCCGTCGGGCAGTCTTGTATTCACTGGCGCTGCCGGGGTTGGGTAATTTTTATGCCGAACAGCCGGCGGTGGGCGCAGTGGCCATGATGTCATTGGTGTTCAGCGCCATGTTCATCGCCTTCGGGTTGCGCAACAACCAATCCGGCCTGGTCAGGCTCGGCGCCGCCACCGGCGCCGCCACCTATGGCGGCAGCGCGGCCATCGGTTACCTCGGCGTGCGCCGGTACAACGACCGGCTGCGCCGAAGTCTTCATGTCGATGAGCGCGCCGCCACTCCCACCGCCACCTCGTCATCCTGGACCATTGGCTGGCAGTGGGAGTTTTAGCTCACATCTAAAAACTCACATGCCACTTTCGACCTGTACGGCCTGAAATTCACCATTCGTGACCGTGATCTGGTCCGGGTCCTCCAAACTGCCGGCATAAAATTCGAACGTACCGCTGACGGCGTCGTCACTCGACGAGGTCAATTCCACGGTGCCCGACGGAGTGTCCTGAGTCGAGTATTCGTCCGGGTCCATCATGCCCCCCTCCTCAAAATCGCTGTAGATGGCATGAAAATCTTCGCTGCTTATGATGGACCCACCGACGTCATACGTCCCCACCGGCGGCGGGGAATTGCCCTCGATACCGATCCGAAGTTGGATGTGAAACTTCGAGTTGTCGGTAAGAGCGACACTAAAACTGTTATTCTCGAGCGACGCGTCCGTATAAGTGGCAAAGCCGCTGAAGTCGCCCTCGACCTCGCCGCTGACGGTCAATGACGAGGAGCCACCACCGCCCGGCCCACCGCCTCCGCCGTTGCCGTTATCGTCGTCATCGCCACATCCAAGACCCAGGCCGACGGCGATGATAAATGCCGCACCGATCGCGACTGTCTGTCGATTCAATACCCTCATTTTTTGCTCCTATTTTGCTATTAGAAAATGACTTGATTGCAGTCCGAAAACGCCTCGCTCAACGCCGAAGAGCTTGGAGTGCGACCAATTGCACATACATAGTACACCGTTGAACTAGGCGCAAAGCTATAGCCCCACTGCACGATTTATTCGTCGTAGAGTTTGACTGAGATTCGCGGCTCGTCGGCGTCGAAGAGCTCCTGTGCGGTCTTGACCGCCGAGTTCTCGCGCAATTGAGAGGCGAGCGCGGCGCGGCGTCTTTGAATATCCTCTTCGCGCTCCTGAGCCAGCGTCTTTTTGTCGGTCGGATCGTCACCGCGACGCTCGAGTCGAACACTCCATGCCTCGCCAAACAATTCGCGCACGGCGCGCTCCAGCGCTTCTACGCGCTCGTCGTCACCGGCCAGGTCGACATATCGCTCGCCGAATGTCAGGTGGACCTGCTCGTCGTCAAAGCCCTCCAGATAGGCGTACTCACACGTCGCCGCCACCGGGGCATTGGTCGTGCGCAGATACTCCACAACAGCCCGCCAGCGCTCTTCTGGCGTGTCGAGCCCCGATACATCGGGCCGCTCTGCTGAGTCGCTCCGATCGGGCCGCAGCCGCTCGGGCATCTGCGGCACCACTTCCGCCTGCTTTTTGTCGGCTGTATTTTTCTCTTCGGCCCGGCTCTCTTCGGCGCTGTCAGTCGTCGAAGAGTCCCGGGCTCTGGACTTTCCCGAGCTTTCGCCTCCCGGGTCATCCGGTGGCTCATCTTCGTCGACCTGTTTCACCACTTCTGCTTTATCGTCCGACTTCTCTTCGGCGGGCTCTTCTTCAGCGACCTTCGTCGACCCAACTTCCGCAGCATCTGTACCAGCGGTATCGGGCCAGGCCACATCACCGGCGTCGCCCTCCAGGGTAGACTCCAATAATTGAAGCCTGTCGACGAGCAGATCGAGATTCATCATCGGCTCCAACTCCGCGAGCCGAACTAAAGTCATCTCAAAAATCAATTTCGGATGTCCGGAGCGGCTCATCTCCTCGGCGCCGTCGGCCATCACCGTAAAGTGACGGTGCAATAGCTCTGAGGGATGCCCGTCGACCTGCTCGCGGGCGATCGCCAATTCGCTCTCCGTAAGCTGCGTGACCTTGTCGGGCTCTTTAACCACCGCCGTGACCATCAGATCGCGAAAATGGGTGACCAATTCGGAGGCAAATTGCTGAAGGTCGTAGCCAAAGCGATTGACGTCGTCCAGGACCAATAAAGCCCGTTCCGTATCACCGGCGAGCACGGCCTCGCTGAGTTCGAAGAGGTGCTTGCGGTTGGCCACGCCGAGGATTTCGGTGATCTGTTTTTCCGTGATGCGCTGGCCGGAGAAGCTGATGATCTGGTCGAGCAAACTCAGGGCATCGCGCATCCCGCCGTTGGCCTGGCGAGCGATGACCTGCAGTGCGGATCGTTCGGCCTCCAGCCCTTCGTGTTCGCATAATTGCTCAAGGTGGGCCACGATATCGCGCTGACTGATTCGCTTAAAATCAAAGCGCTGACACCGGCTTAAGATGGTGACCGGAATCTTCTGTGGTTCCGTGGTCGCGAAGATGAATTTGGCGTGTGGCGGCGGCTCCTCGAGGGTCTTCAAAAGAGCGTTGAACGCCTCCTTGGTGAGCATATGCACTTCGTCGATGATGTAGATCTTGTACTCATCTCGACTCGGCGCATAGCGAACGCCGTCGCGCAACTCGCGAATTTCGTTGATTCCGCGATTCGACGCTCCGTCGATCTCGAAGACGTCGACGGACTGACCGTTTGAGATCTCGTCACAGGACGAACAATTATAGCAGGGCCGCGCCGTCGGCCCCTGCTCACAATTCATCGCCTTCGCCAAAATTCTGGCCGTCGATGTCTTACCAACCCCGCGGGCGCCGCAAAATAAATAGGAGTGGGCCACCCGATCTTGCTCGATCGAGTTGATCAGAGTTTGAGCGACGTGCTCCTGACCGACCACCTCGTCGAAGTGATCGGGCCGCCATTTTCGGGCCAGGACTTTATAGGACATCGAAACTTCCGATTCGCGTTATTGGCTATTCGCCTCGCCGGGCTCGGCGATGACGATATCTCGAAATTGCTCGTTGACGTTTGTCCCACCCTGCGTGACCTGCGGTTGCCGCCAGCTTCCGGCCTCGGAGCCGTCCATCGCCGTTCCGTCGGAGTTAAATAGCCGCTGCATCGAAAACGTCTGGTCCCCCTGACGACCACCGGCAAACGCTGCCCCGCCATTTCCGGCGCGGTCGATGGTTCGCTGCTGAGTGTCTTGAAGTCGAATATCCATATGCGCTTTTTTCAAATCCAGAGCGCGAAACCGCGGATCATTGGCCGTATTGAGCACAAAGTTCGGATTTCGAAAGGCGTGCTCCCCGCGCTGTGGATCGCCCTCGGAGAGGGGCACCGTATTGTGATCGAGGATCAAAAATCGCTGGCCGGGCTGAATCACCGTCCCCGGCGTAAAGCCCATAATAATGTCGTGGCCCTGCGACAGCGTCCACATCGACAGATTCACCGGCTCGTCGGTCCGGTTATATAGCTCGACGAATTGGTCATTCGTCACCGGCCGGCGGCAGTCGAAGTCGTCGGCAAAATCCGAGCAATTATGATCGCCGGGATCGCGCTCGGCATTATATCCATCGAAGTGCACCTCGCTGATGACCACGTCGCCGGGCTCTAAGATGGGCTCATCGTCGCTGTCGGTGTGAACATCGCATAATAGGTCGTCTGCATCGCCGTACATCAGCCGGCACATCGAGTAGGACAGGTCTTTCGCCTTATTCCAGATATTGCTGTACTCGTTGAGATATTGCTCGGTGATATCCTCACCGCGCATAATCAACAACACCTCGTCGTTGGAGATAGTCGCCGCCGCCGACCAGTTGAAACTTCCCGTGATCACCCGGGCGTCCTCCGTTCCCGCATCGAGAAACATGGTCTTTGCATGCATTCTTCCGCCACCGGCCTGATAGTCACCCGGCGTGCGCGAATTATAATTTCCGTCGAGGCGAAGGTTGAGTCCGTTCGCCAGCAGTCGATAGCCCTGATGGTATTGGCCGTTACCGTGCAACTGCGATCGATCGAGCACGCCCATGACCTTTCGGGGCCGCTCCCAGACCGGCAATTCGTCGTAGCCGTGTTCCTCGTTATAGGCCTGAAATTCCCGATGGCGATTGATAAATTCCGAGGCCACCTGATCTTTTGTGAAGGCGAAAATCGAGAAGTGAATCGAGGTGTGGACCTGTTGTAATTCCTCGAGCATCCTCCCCATGGCGTCTTCCTGGGGGGCAAACCAGACCTCGACTTCCGTATCGCCAATCTGGAAGGTATTTGGGTTTTGCATCGGTCTTTTGGCCGCCGAAAACCGCCCCTCGAACATCTGCTCGAATTCCTCAGAGAATAGCCGAGCCATGGGAACGCTGTCGATCCACACCCAGTTATTGTCGTTGAACGTAAACTCGGAGCGCGAAATATTACCGGTACCCGTAAAGATAAAGCGGTCATCGACGATAAAAAACTTATTATGCATGATGTGGAATTGGTTGCCCGTCTGGACCTCGATTTTATGTTCTTCCATCGCCTGATAGCCCGGCGATCCACGGCCATATTCGCCGGCATCACCGATGAGGCGGACGTCGACTCCGCGATAATGGGCACGGATCAGGGCGTCGATGATATTTTGCTTATTAAATCCATAGACCGCGGCGTGCACCGTGGTCTGGGCGGCGTCGATGCGTTCCACGATAAATTCGCTGGGCTTTCGATTGACCTCGGTGCCATCGCGATAGCCAGGAGAGTTGAAAAAGACCTGCAATTGCGGCGTCGCCGCCATCTCTTCGTTGGGATCGTCGAGTTCACACCCGGACCAACTCAGGGCCCCGGCGATCAATGCCGCCACGGCCAGCAAAACAGTTGTATATCGCATCGGTTTGCCTAGTTTTTCAGTCATTGGTCGCCTCCGACCACATCTGTTCCCAGCTCTCGATAAAGGGCTCTACTGCCGGATTTTGCACCGGATTGCGGGGGGAGCCGGACTCTGCGATCTCCCACAATACCCCGTCGGCGAAGGTATCGGAGGGATAAAACCGCACCCAGTTATTGGGGATAGCTGCGATCACTTCGTAGGGCTGAGCCCGCCACAATTCATGACTCAACACCTGCACCTGGCGGGGCTGGCGATTGCCATTTCGGTCCCTTTCAGAATCGATAATCACGAAGCTCGGAAGCC
>SKQC01000083.1 GCA_007119175.1 Myxococcales bacterium
AGGCAGTGACTCCCGAGGACGTCCAGCGCGTCGCTCAGGCCTATCTCGGAAATTACCAATTCGGCGTAGTCGGTGATCCCGACCAGGTCCCGCCGGAGATTTTCGGCGTCGATAGCGACGAGGCCGAGACCGTCGATGAAATCGACGACAGCGACGTCGAGCTTGAGGAAGCACCGCCGGCTGAAGCGCCCGAGGAGCCGGAGCCGGCTCCCGGCCCGCCGGCGAGTTGACGGTCGCGGGGGCCGTCCCCCGTCCGGCCGACGCACCTCTTCGATGGTGATGATCTGGTCATCGCCGACGAGATGATTACAACTTTCGAGCATCCCCGATCCCCATTGCAGGGTGGAGATGCTCGATCTCGCCATCATCTTAGCCTTCGTGGTTTACGCTGTGGGCGCCGGACTGCGCGCTCGCAGGCAAGCGTCGAAGAATCTGGACGAATATTTTCTGGCGGGACGCACCGTAAAAGGCTGGCGCGCCGGAGTCTCGATGGCGGCCACCCAATTCGCCGCCGACACGCCGCTATTGGTGATGGGACTTCTCGCCACGGGCGGCGTCTTTTTATTGTGGCGACTCTGGATTTACGGTCTCGCATTTTTATTGATGGGGTTTGTGCTCGCCGCCGCCTGGCGCCGCTCCGGAGTCTTGACCGATGCCGAATTGACGGAGTTGCGCTATAGCGGCCGCGGTGTGCTCTTTTTGCGCAGCGTTAAGGCGCTGTACTACGGCACTCTCATCAACTGCGTCGTTTTGGCCATGGTCCTCGTGGCGGCGATGCTGATTGCCGAGGTATTTCTTCCCTGGCATGAGTGGTTGCCCGGAAGCATCTACGCCATTCTTCATCAATTCGTGGGCTGGACAGGGATCACCATTGGCGACAGCGTCACCGGACTCGATCCGGTGGTAATGACCACCAATAGCCTGTTCAGCATCGCGCTGATCGTGGCTTTCGCCGCCCTGTACTCGATGACCGGTGGTCTGCGTGGCATCATCGCCACGGATATCGTGCAATTTAGCCTCGCCATCGTCGGCACCGCCGCCTACGCCTGGATCATCATTGCCGAGGTCGGTGGAGTCGGCGCGCTCAATGAGCAGGTCGTTGAGCTTTATGGACGGGCACAGGCGGCAGAGATGTTGTCCTTTACGCCCACCGGTGGCGAGATGTTGACCGGGTTTTTGATCGTCGTCAGCCTGCAGTGGTTTTTCCAGATGAATAGCGACGGCACGGGCTATCTCGCCCAGCGCTCACTGGCCTGTCGCAGCGACCGCGACGCCCGGATTGCCGCTGTGGTCTTCACCTGGTTGCAGGTGGTCTTGCGAAGCGTATTGTGGCTGATCATCGGCGTGGGGCTCATCGTTATATATCCCTTCAGCGCCGATGACGCAGGGACCGACGATTTCGAGGCATCCCGGGAAGTCCTCTTCGTCACGGGAATCCAGGATATGCTCCCGCCGGGGATCACCGGCTTGATGCTGGTCGGGCTTCTGGCCGCGCTGGCCTCCACCATCGACACCCACCTCAACTGGGGAGCCAGCTATTGGAGCCGCGACATCTACGACCGGCTCTTATGCCGTGAGTGGCTCGGCAGACAACCCGGCGACGGCGAGCAGGTTCTCGTCGCCCGCCTGTCCAATTTGCTGATCCTGGGCATCGCCTTTGTAATCATGGCAAACCTCGGCTCAATCCAGCAGGCGTGGCATATCTCGCTGACCTTCGGCGCCGGTATGGGCTCTGTCTTGGTGTTGCGCTGGCTGTGGGAGCGCATCAATCTATACTCCGAGCTGGCGGCGATGCTCGTCTCTATCGTCGCCGCCCCGCTTCTGATTTATCATACTGATACCGAGTGGATCAGACTCGGCAGCATGGCCCTGCTCTCCACGACTGCTGCCATTGGCGTCACTTTTATCACCCCGGCGACACCGGCGGAGACACTCAAAGCCTTTTACCGCAAAGTCCGCCCCATGGGCCTGTGGACCAGGACAAGTCGGGCCGTCGCGCTCGACGGCGACCAGCCGGTCCGGCGACTCGCCATCGGCCTTCGCACCACAATATTCGCCGCCGTCTCCGCCTTTGCCATGCTCATCGGACTTGGCAAGCTCTTCGTGCGTCCACCGGGCGAATCGCTTCTCTGGGCATTTGCTTTTATCGCCCTTTCGTTGCTCGTCATACCGATGTGGTGGAGTGCCGCCGTCGGCGACTCTCCGCACGATTCACGATAAATCGGCGCTCCATACTGCCTTCTTCCCCGATCTACCCGGCACGGCCGAATCGATTGCAGTGGCGATGACGGTATTCATTTCGCTCCAGGTGGAAAATGTATATCAATGCAGAGGTAAATCTGATAGCAGTGAATATCGCGGTAAGCGTTTAGCTGGGTGACGAAGTCATGCGCCAATATGCCTCTCAAGGTTTGGGCTGCCAGCCCGAAAGGCGCCCAGGCTGGGCGCGGGCCCCGGAGTCTATAGATCGGGAAACAATGCTCTGTAATAGGGAAATAAGTATTATGTCGGATATGTCGGAAGAAGGAGTCAAGATCAGTGGCCGCCAACACGCCCGAGTATCGGTAAACCTCGGCGTGACGTTGCGCTCAGACTCGAATTTCTATGTCGGATTTGCCGATAATATCAGCGAAGGCGGTCTCTTCGTTGCCACCCATGATCTATTGCCAATCGGCAGTGCTATTACCCTGGAGTTTCGCCTTCCCGGCGATGACGAGCCAATCTGCATTCCCGCAGAGGTTCGTTGGCAGCGACCGGTATCCGATCCAGAGAACGGAATCCTGCCGGGATTTGGGGCAAAATTTCTGGAGGTCGATAGCGCCGATCAAGCTCGCCTGGACGACTTTATCAGCAGTCGCGAGCCGCTATTTCATCCGGAGTGAGGCGTCGCTCTCTCCCGGCACCTCTCCGCTCAAGGAGAGAAGTATGCCGAATTGACAACCTCACGACTTCAAACCACCATCGGCTGCCATGAGCAAACCACCGGCTGGCAAATCACTTTCAGAAGGCGAGCGTCGCCTTCGCTGCCAATGCGGCGAAACCGAGGGCGTTGCCAGGCAAGTCACATCTCGTTCCGGCGCCCATCTTGTCTGTTATTGCGACGACTGCCAGACCTTCGGAAAATTTTTGGAGACGCCGGGAATCCTCAACGAATGCGGGGGCACACGGATCTTCCAGCTCACTCCGGCGCGGGTTCAGATCACGAAGGGCCTCGATAATATCCGCTGCATCCGTCTTTCTCCGAACGGGACCTATCGATTCTACACCGACTGCTGTCGCACGCCGGTTGGAAATATGAAGGGGCCACGCTTTCCCTTTATCGGGCTTATCTGCGCCTTTATGGACTCCGCCGAGGAAGACGACCCGGCACTCGGCAGCCCCCGCGGTGTCTTCGGCCGCCACGCCGTCGGCGAGCCCCCCGGCGATGTCGCCGAATCAGTCACGTTCAGCGTCGCGCTAAAATCAGCACGCCTGCTACTGTGGTGGTGGATCACACGAAAACACCGCCCCAGCGCGTTTTTCGATCTCGACAGTGGTAAACTCGACGTCCCCGTCGATATCATGTCGCTCGAAAAACGCGAGGACTTAAGGGAGCGCGACCTGTGAGAGCCCTAGCTATTCTTTAAGCCGAACCAACTCAGCTCACCACAAAACACCTTCGCCCCCGCCACATCGAGTCGACGTGAAATCCCGACATATGAGTGAGCATCGGCCGATTGTCCTCCCCTCGAACTGCTCGTCGGGTTCGAGCCTCAATCCCAGCGCGCCGGTAGGGATCAATCACGCAATAAGTCCATCAATTTTGCTCCCGAACGCTGCAGACCGGCTCGGATCAGCGCCTGGGGCACATCACGAAGTGCGTGCCAGACTGGACTGATCGAGATCCGGCCGATTGTCCAGCAAATTGTCAAAACACTCGTCCAGAATGCGTTCCGTCCACCGCGCACAGACCAAATTCATGATGACCAATCCACATCAAGAAACTTCGCAGCGACGCCGGATACAGCACGCAGGCGTCGTAGATGGCTTTGTGAATCATACTCAGTAGTCGAGGCCGAGTTTCTCATCTTCCCGGGCGAGTTCCTCGAGTTGCTGCCGACTCTCTTCTTTGCGGCGGTGTTTGTATTCCAAGAGAGCA
>SKQC01000120.1 GCA_007119175.1 Myxococcales bacterium
AGAAAGCAGAGTTTATACTTCCCTAAAAGATACCTCGATGAGATCCGCGCAGAGTCGATTCGACAGGACCGGTCGATGTCGTGGATTGTGCAGAAAGCCTGGGAGCTATCCCGCGATACGGTCAAAGAATTCCCCTCCGCCAATGATTTTATCCCCGGTGATAGCGAGAGCGAGTCGGACGACTAAGTGACAACCGATTCAAACAAAAACCCCGGATGGCCTTATGGCTCATCCGGGGTTTTTTAATGGCTCAGCGGCCCGGCATTACTCAATCGTCGTCGCCATTAGAGTCGCCTTCGCCGTTATCTTCGTGTTGGTTATCCAGTTCTGTCTGGTTGTCGTCGTCCTCGGACTCATCCTCGCCGGCGTGGACGGCGACCTCCAGCGCGGAATGGGCGCCGGACAATCCGCCGATGCGCATCGGCTGTGTACCGTCTCGGCGAACTCGCCAGATCTCCTTGCGATTTTCCGCCAGTCCCGGCGAAACGGTGGGGTTACTTCCCATGAAGACCAGCTCGTTTCCGCGAGGTGAAAGCCGCGCGTTGTCGATAAATATATAGCACTCTGAGCCCACGGAGGTTCCCGCATCGCCACTGCAATCGGCAGCCGAATAGTCTTCGCCGTCGAGATTGCCATAGATCTCCTCGTATTCGCCGGTCGTCAAATCACCGGCCAGAATTGCCGTCCTCGGGATATCGGACTCCACATCGTCTTCCGGATCGGCTGCCGTTCGAATGCAATGGCGCTGCCCGACAAAATAAACCCGGTGGTCAGGACCGAAGGTAATTGGGCCTTCGATGTCGGTAAACGCAAAGGACCCGTCATTACGGGTCGCCTCGCAGCCCGGTCCGGGGCTAACGGGAAGGCCGACGGGGATCCGCTGTGGCTGACATACCCCACCGTCGAAATCGTCGGATCCCGAATCGCAGCGATTCACCGGCCCACAATCATCATGCGACGTACAGGGAGCGCTGCTGGCGACTTTGTCGGCATAGGCCATATCGATGACGTGAACCGTGGGTTCGACAGCGACACACCGGCCGTCGGTTCCGCAAACATGCCCGGTCTGGCTACATTCACTATCACTTGAGCAAAACTCATGATCATTGGGGCCGGACGTGGCATAAGCCACAAAGCGGCCGTCCTCCGAAAACCCGCTGACGCTGCTCTCACTGACGAAGAGACTTCCCGCGTCGCCAGGGCGATTACTCCCGTCAATATGGGCCAGAATATCTCCGAGCGGTGGCTCCCCGTCGAGATTGCTGACGTAAATATTCAGTGAGTCCAGCGAGCTGGGAACCAAATTCAGGATGCGTTCGCTGGTGGGATCAAAATCATAGGCCTCAGGAAGCGATGCGTTGACGTCATGAAGGGTCACCAACTCCTGCTTTGCTCCGTCATGGGCCTGAAAATAACCGACATGAGTGCCACTTTCAGCCTGGCGAAATTTAACGCCGTTGCCTCGGACTCGCGGGCGGGTCACCGACTCCACCATAGGGGTCGGATCCTCCTGAACACTCAGCGAATCCACATCGACAGGCGCCGTCAAGACGTCGAATCCGTCGCCCGAGGAGGCATCATCGATGATAATAAGGTGGGTCTGATCCTCGCTAAGGGTGCAGCTTCGCACTTCGCCGCAGTCGATATTTCCGGTGTCGAGTTGGCTGGCATTGGCGTCGTTGTCGACAATCCATATCTCAGTTTCAGCGCTATCGAGGGCCGGGTCGGCCAGAAACGAAGCAAAATAGTGCTCGTCCTCGATTTCCACCGGTTCCGCAAAGGGCCCGAAGGGATCGATGACGCAGATTTCATCCTCACAGAATCGCCCATCCGGGCATTCATCCTGTGAGGTGCAGGCGATCTCGCCTTCATCTTCGACGCAGATATCACCGTCCTCGCATAGCATCCCTGAGGGGCAGTCCTCGTGGAGCTCGCAGTCAATATCCCCCTCGGGCTCGACGCAGACCTCGTCCTCGCATATCTCGCCATCTTCGCAGTCATCCATGCTCGTACAGACCTCGCCTTCCTCGGTGCCATTGGAGCAGGCTCCCACGCTCAGACCCATCATCGCCAGAGCGGCGAGGCAAACGCCTGCCATCCAATATTGCCCGTTTAATACCTGTCGTCTCATCACGTTCTCACTCCCTGAATCGGATTTTCATCGCCCGGTATCTTCGGCGGTGTCTCCAACCACTGGAAACACTGCACTGATCGTCTGCGGCAGAATTCCACAATCGACGCACTATAAGTTTCTCACCGATCCGTATCAAGCGCGCGCAGCCCCCCTTTCGAGCAAGTGAGGAATCGAACCATCGAGCTCGCGAGTGGACACGGTAGCTGTCAATTCCTGTAACTTGTGTTGAATGAAATGAACTCACCAGCTTAGAATGCGGCAGGTACTTCCGATGGAACTCCAAATTGCATTTACAGGCTTTTTCCCTTTTCCCCCGACATCACATGAATAGCCGACCTCGAGACTGCCCCCGGGCAGTACGTCGAAGTTGGGGGGACTCTGTCGCTGCTCGCGGCGTGTGGACATTGTTGATATTTGCCCTCGCCCTGATGGCAGTCTTTGCCCCGGCGACGGTTGAAGCTGACGAGGAACCGAGCATTGAGGGGATGTTGCAGGCCATGGATCGGAGCGATGTTCCGGACGCCACCTCCGCTTTACCGGAGGCGACGACGAGTCCGGTCAACGTCGAAGTTCAGTGGCGACTGTGGAATCGAACCGTGGTGGAGGGCCGCCCCGGTCTCGACGAATTAGACACGCTGCGCTACGACGCCTCGAGCATCGGCGTTCCGAGCCTGCCGCATCACCAGCTCGCCGTGCTGCACCGCGCCCAACGCGGCGAGGAGTATGGGCTCTCCCACGATGAAATCCGCCGCCTGAAGCGAGCCGCACACAGCCTGGCCCCCCACCTTCCGTACGCCCAATTCGAATTGGCCCGCTGGGAGGTCGAGACATCACTTTCCACAAGTTATCGCGCTATTTCTCCGTATATGAATGGCGTCAGTACGGCCTATGGGTGGCTCGATCTGCGAATTGGTTGGGCGCTTAAGTGGGCGATGATCCTATTTATGGCCGCATCGATCGCCTTTATCGGCTTCGTCCTCGCCCAATTGCTTCGCTATTTTGGCATCGCCGCCTACGACGGCACGCGCGTGCTTCCCCGGGGATTTTCGAGCACTCAGACGGTGATTCTACTGGTGGCGATCGTCTTGGTCCCGGGGCTGTTGATGCAATCGCCATTGCTGTCGATGATCCTGCTATTGGCCCTTGTGATTCCTTTTCAGCAGATCAACGAGAGGATCGTATCGATCTGTTTCTTCGCGCTAATCGCCGCCCTTCCCTTCGCCGACGACAACCTGGGTCAATTTCTGACCTATCCGGGAAGTGATGCCCAGAATCTTCTGCACGCTCACTATCACGGATGCGACGAGGCCTGCCACGACTGGTTAGAATCGCTTGCCGAGGACGACGAATACGGCGTGGCCCGATTTGTCGAGCGCACCGCCGCTTTTCGGACTGCTTCTCATGAGCAAATGTTGGAGTTGCACGATTGGTTTGGAGAGCACGAGCCGGAAAGAGATTCCGACCTGGCAGCAAATTGGCTGAATTTAGAGGGAGGGGTGGCGATTGCCGTCGGTGAGTCCGAGGAGGCCCTCGATCCACTGGAGGAGGCCACACGAGCTGATCCAATGGCCGCCGCGCCCTGGTTTAATCAAATGCGTGCCTACCAGATATTGGACGAAGAAGGGCCGAGCCAGCAAGCGCTGGAGGCGGCCTTTAATCGCGACCTGAACGCCACCTCGCAGAGGTTGGACTACACCCGGCGCGACGCCCACAGCTTTTTGATGCTCGATCTCGTCGACAGCGACCTCATCTGGCGGCATCACGCACCAAAAGCCGATGATGCACCGAGCCTGCTCAGTCCCTTCTGGACACTCGCGGCCGGCGAGCGCTTGGAGCTGCGGTGGGCTCCCTGGATTGGGTTTGTGGGGATTCTTTTGGTGTTGCTGACCCTTCCGCTATATCTGCGCCGCACCATCAGCGCCCCCTGTCCCAAATGTGGCCTGGCCCGCGACCCGCAAGAAGCCGAACAGACCGGAGATCACCACTATTGTTTTCCCTGCTACCAGACCTTCGTGTCCGGCTCGGCACTCGAATATCACGCGCGGATTCACAGTGAGGCGACCCTCGGACGCCGCGATCGTCTCCAGAGTTTTCTGCGACGGGCGTTTTCACTCATCACCCCCGGTGTCGGACATATATTGGGTGGCCACGCCATCCGGGGAATCCTGGCCTTTTTGGCCCTGACCACGGGAGCTTTACTCTTATTATATCCGCTCGGTCCGTTTGGCGCCTGGCGCGGCGCCTTCGAGCTCTTTCGAGAACACTGGGCCGGTCAGGGCTTGCTGGCCTGGATTTTGATCTCCATCGGGGCCTCCGTCGGGCTCACCGGCCTGATTCGAGGCGTGGAGTCGACGCGGGTCCGGCCAAAATCAAAAACCAAAGACAAAGGGGGCGCCAGATGAGCCCTTCTCCCCCGGCAGTCCCCGAAAAAAATGGTGATGACACGACCGAGGCCGATGCGCGAAAAGTCGGGATCACCACGTTGATTGTGCATCACAGCATCACTGTGTTGATTTTAGTTCTCTTTTTGGGGCTCGGAGTCTGGAGTTATCTCAATTTTCAGAATACCGACTTTTTTGCCTCCGTCGACCGCGTAGAATTAGAGGCCCAGCTTCAGCCCTCGCTGGAGTCGGCGCAGCAATCACGCCTCGAAGTCGCACTTGAGGTCTATGCCCTCCTCAACGACCGCTATCCGACTCGATTTGAAGAGTTGGTCAACGCGGGATTGTTATTGCCCTCTGATCTGTACTATCCAAGAGGTCCGCAGAGCTGGCTATACGAGCCCCACGCCGACGGCTTTACGCTCGAGTCACGGCCCCCGGACAATTCGCAATAAGCCAGTGTCGACATCGACACTCACCAGCATTTACCAGTAAATAGAGGTACGCGTTTGACTGAGTCCCTCACCCGCCAATTGAGTTTTGCCGAATCCGACGTCGCCCGATATATCTACGGTCATCGCGACGCATTTCTCCGACTTATCGAAGAGGAACTCGACGTGCGCCTCGGCGCTCGCGGAAAAGAGATCAACGTCGAGGGGAGCCCATCGGACGTCGAGATCGCGGTGCGAATCCTCGAAGAGCTCTACGCCCTGGGCGAAATGGGCTATCACTTGAGCTCTATGGACGTCGGCCGGGCCATCGATATTCTGAGCCGGGAGCCCGATACCGATCTGGTTTCCATTTTCTCCGACGAGGTCTTCTCGTCAAAACACTCCCGCGTCATCTCACCGAAAGGACTGTCGCAGAAGGTCTATGTGGACGCCATTCGCCGAAACGACATCGTCTTCGGCGTCGGCCCGGCCGGCACCGGTAAGACCTACCTGGCAATGGCAATGGCGCTCGCCGCCTATTTCGACAAGAAGATCAAACGCATCATCCTCACCCGCCCCGCCGTCGAAGCCGGCGAAAATCTGGGCTTTCTCCCCGGCGATCTTGCCGAGAAGGTCAATCCCTACCTGCGCCCCCTATACGACGCACTCCACGATATGGTGGAGGTCGAAAAAGCAGAGCGCATGCTGGAACACGGCACCGTCGAGGTGGCGCCGCTGGCCTTTATGCGCGGTCGCACATTAAATGATGCCTTCATCATCTTTGATGAGGCTCAAAACGCCACCTCGGCGCAGGTAAAGATGTTTTTGACCCGTATTGGCTTTAATTCCAAAGCCGTTATCACCGGTGATATCACTCAAATTGACCTGCCCTCTCACCGCCGCAGTGGACTAGTGGAGGCCGTCGACCTGCTGGGCGATATCTCGGGCATCGAATTTTGCCGATTCAACAAGCACGATGTCGTGCGACACCCGCTGGTCCAGAAGATTATCGCTGCCTACGAAGAGCAGGCCGAGGAGCGTTGATAGCGCGGGCTAAACGCTTATATCGCGACTCGTTTTCCACACCGAGGGCCTGTGTTACCATCGTCGCTTGAGCGCCGATTCACCGCCTATCGGTTGGAGTTCTGGCCCATGACAGGGTTTCGTTATCTTGCTTTCGCCGCAGCCTTTGTCGGTTGCGCCCTCGCCGTCGGTTGTAGCTGGACGCAGTCGCCGAGCAAATCCAAAAATTTTGCCGTCAGCTGGCAGATTCAGGAGCCGACTCGCACCTCGGCAAGCGCCGAGTTATTTCTGACGGATACTGGCTACTGGGCATATAAGGCCGAAGATAGAGGTGGTTTCGAGCCCGAATTTGCGCCGGGCCAACTGGTGCTCATGGAGGCAGAGGCGAGCGACCATTTTTTCGTTGTCGTCGAGGCAGAGCGATGGGGATATAGGCTTCAACGCCTCGATGACCGTCCACTTCACGCCACTTTATCGGGGCAGTTATTGCCGGTGACTAAAGAAGTGGTCGGCGAACGCCACGACCTGTGTGCAGTATCTGATCTCGATAATATCGACGGGGAATGCGGATTGAGCTATCGCCACCGGCGATGGCATCTCTTCGCCTCCGTTAGTGGCGATGAAGATGCCGAGTCCCCGCTGTCGATCGAGGGTGATTTCGACGACGTGGCTACCGATCGCAGATTTCCTGTCAACCGCCGTGCTCTCGCCGGCGGTGACGTCCTGGGAAGCTGGGTCGAAACGGCCGGTAATTTTGAAGACGACACCTCCTTTATTGCCATCGGCGCCCATGAGCGCTCGGGCAGCACTTTGCGGGCCACCGTGACCGCCGATGAGGCCTGTTCTCTTTCGCTGTCGGACTCCGACCTGGTGCGCACTGATACGGTCGCGTTCGAAAAGATGGAGATTTCCCTCGGCAACAATCCTCACCCCGTCGCCGTCGAAGGGGCTGCGCTTCGCCTCGGCAGCGACGCGCTATTGACCTGCGACGAGGACATATCTGGACTGATGGTGCCCATGATCTCACGGCCCTTGCTGGCCGATGATTCAGATCGCTTCTTTGCTCCGCCCTCGATCGGATTGCACCGCCGTGATTTAAGCGAAATGTCAGCAGATGCCCGCCAGGCCTGGACGCGCGCCGGCGCACTGATCGCCGTCGGCGATCCGGCAGCCGCCTCTTATTGGCTCGAGGAGGCATTGGCCGCCGAAGATATTCCTGAATTTTCTCTGACAGCCATGCCGGTCCTCGCCGGTGCCGGCCAGCCGGAGCGCTCAATGCAACTCGGCACGCGGGCTACGCGACGGGCCTGGAATCCGGAAAATATCCCCGATTATCTCGACGGTTTGATCGTTTTGCTCGGTCAATACGGCGAGCATGACGCCCTGCAGGACCGGTTGGAGCGGCGACAGAGCCTCGCCAGTCGCCGTCTCGACGGCCACCGGGTCGGCTTTTATCGCTGGGCCGACCTGCGCCTGGAAGTCTCGGAACGAAAGAGCTCCTATGGACCGGCCTACGAGCAGTGGATCGCCGATCTCCAGAGTCGCGGACTCGACGGCTGGGCGGTGGCGATGTGGGCTACCCTGGCAATGGGCGGCATGGAGCTACCGATTGTCGATGATCCCGACGACTTGATTCCCCGATTTGCCGAATTCGATGCCGCCAATCTGTGGTCGGCGATTCGCGATCAGCTTCACTCCGCATCGTGCGACGAGAAAGAGGTCGCAGGCTGTGATCCTCGATCGTATGGCTGGTCGAATCGTCGGATGCCCGGCGATTCGGATATCCTCGACATCCTCCGTACCACGGCGGCCATGCAGCTTCGCACCGGGTTTGGAGGCCCCCAATTAGGCCAACGGGCGGCCGAGTTTGCTTCCGGCGCCGAGCAAGCCGCCTATTGGCTCGCCATCGCTCCGCTGGTTGACGACGTCGACCGTGAATTGCTCACCCGGTCTTTGACCCGCGCCCTGCGAGACGATCTCGCCGACCTCAGAAGTGGCGGTAAAGTCTGCGAAAATCTCGAGTTATGGCAGGCCCGCTTTGAAAATGCCGCCGCTCGCAGCCGAGCTCCCGACAACAATCGATCCCGTACAGAATGGACCCAATTTGCGAGCTGGTGGGCTGATAGCGGCCTGCACGGATTCTGCTCGACGACTGACGACTTTCTCGATGCCATCGAGGAATTTGCTTCTGACGCCAACCCCTGGCTCGCAGGTATCCTGCCCCTTTTAGAAGACCGAATATTGGCCGAAAGGCTCGCACCAGCCGATCTAAAAAACCTGGAGCGAGCTGCCGAGCTTGCTCGACTGACCGGTGCCCGCGACACCTGCGCGCACTGGAACCTCGGCGTGAGCATCGGCGCCATTCGCAACGGTCATTTCGGGGCCGCCGAAGATCACCTCGTGCGGGCCCATAATTGTCTCGACGGCGACCGCTCACTGCGCGACACCCACAACCTGGTGGCTGCCTACCTCGATTTTGAACGCGGCGGTGGGCGCCGACTGATCCGAGATGGCGGCGTCGAATCAGCGATCGCCGCGGCGACGCGCCGCCGAATCGATGACTCGGCAACCTGTGTCGGTCTCCTCCCGATTGGATTTCATCTCGAAGCTCACCTGCCGGACTCGGTGTTGCGAATTGCCGAACAACTCGACGTCGAGCCCGCTCCCTACGATGGCTTCGGTCTGCGAACGGCCAGTGGCTTCATCGACGAGGCACGCGCCGCATACCTGAGCGGCCTGCGCGATCTGCAGCGAGGGCAGTTCGAGACGGCCGCAAATGCCCTGCAACGGGCACAGGCCAATTTTCGGCGTCTCGATCACCTTCCCGGACTGGCCCGGATTGCCCTTATCGACGATGTCGTTTTCGATGGACTACTTCACGACGTTGCCGACGGCGAGGAATTCCCGGAGCTGTCGACGGAGAGCGAGGAGCGCGACAAACTACGCCGCGGTCAGGCATTTCGGCTCATTGACGAAGTGGCCCTGCCCGTTGACTTCTCCGCGCACCCCGACCCTCCGGCGCTGATCACTGCGTTTTTGCTCACCGGCAAGACCTCAGAAATCGAGGACTCCGTCAGCGACCTTCACACTCTCTCGCCGATGCTCTGCGACTCGGACAAGATCCGGTATGCAATCTCCGGTGATGGTGGAGATGACACCTCTATCATCGTCGATGACGGGACTTTTGACGACGGCGAAAATATCTCGACTGAAGTGGGCGACGACAATGGCGAACGGCTCGATCCCCGCTGAGTGGAAGGCGGCAATACAGAGTCTTACGGGAGATCGGTACGAGCTGGATGTCGAGTTGGGATCCGGTGGGATGGCCACCGTCTATCGGGCCCGTGACAAAGAACTAAAGCGCTCGGTGGCCATCAAGATTCTCCACCGACATCTTATCGGCAATGCCGAGCACGATGCGCGCTTTCGGCGCGAGGCGGAATCTATCGCCCGCCTCGACCATCCCGGCATTGTCGAAATCTATGATCTGCTTGAAGTGCCCGGGGAATTTCTCGCCATCGTTATGGAGTATGTGCCGGGCGAGTCACTGGCGGCCCTGCTCGACGAATCGCTGCCCCTTCCCCCGGAGTTGGCCGCTCAGATCATGCTGCCTGTTCTCCACGCCCTGTCGTACGCCCATAAACAGGGAGTGATTCATCGCGATCTAAAACCGGCCAATATCCTCGTAGATGACGATGCCGTACCCAGGCTGAGCGATTTCGGAATTGCCCATATCGAGGCCGAGGAGACTCTCACCACGACGGGCTCCATCGTCGGCAGCCCGGCCTTTATGGCTCCCGAGGTTGCCGAGGGACAACCAGCAGATGAGCGAAGCGATCTCTTCGCTGTGGGATCGATTTTATTTTTGATGGTTACCGGCGAAATGCCATTTTCCGGGCATTCACCGCCAGAATTATTGCGCAATATCGCCGATGGGCGCCGAAAACGAGCCGATGTCGTCCGCGAGACTGTCGGCCGGCATTTCGCCGATATTTTGGAAGTTTTTCTGAGCACAGATCCAGACGAACGGCCGTCGACCGCCTCGGAAATTGCCGAGATTCTGAGCGAGTTTTCTTCGGCATCACCGGTATTTGAGCCTCCAGATCCAAACCTATGGCTTAAAGAACCTAAAAGTTACACTTTAGAGGTTCAGCGCGAAATTGAGGCCGGCCTTCGCAAAAAGGCCCGACGAGCTGTGGAGTTACAAGATTTCCCCGGAGCGCTCGCCGCTGTGGAAAGACTCCTCTCGATCACCCCCGGCGACTCGGAGGCCACGGAACTTCTCGACCGACTCCACAGCGATGATTCTCGGCGACCTATCGTCATCGCTGCCGGTATTATAGCAGCTATATTCGCCCTTGGTGCGGTGGGCTTTTTCGCCTATTCGCCGGCTTCCCAGGATGATCCGGTGTCGAGCAAATCCATCTCAGCCCCGGAGCATTCGGCATTGCCAGGCGCAGGCGAACGCGTCTTAGACTACGTCGAAACCTACTCGAGGTTTACGTCCCGGCTTTCCGCCATCGAGGCCGCCCTCGACACTGCCGACACGGCGGAGTTTGGCGCCGGCGAAATGGACTCCGATTCCAGATCTGCTGCCAGACAGGACGATATGCCTGCAACTCCGGATGCCGGCCTGCCCGATGACGCCGGTGACGCAACAGAAACTCCCCCTCCAAATGCCGAGGACGACGTGGCGGCACAGGAAACGGAGACGATTCGCTTTCGACTCATTCCCACGTCGGCAATCCTTCACGTCGACGGACGCGAATTTGACGCCATGGAGGCTGCCCGGGGAGTTGAGCTTTCCCACGGCGACGTGGAAATAGCTATCCGCGCCCCCGGTTGTGAGACTCACCGTGAAGTTGTCTCCGTCGGCCCCGACAGCAGCGACGATTACTCCGTTGTCCTGTCCTGGCAAGACGGGTACATTCGCCTCGCCGTCGATCGCGATTCGCTGGTATGGGTCGATGGTGACAACACGCCACAGCGAGTGTCAGCGGCGCAGGAGAATCTCCTCACCGTTGAATTCGGGCCCGCCGACGAAGTCGCAAATAAGCGCGAGGTAGCGCTGAGGGTGGCTCCTCGCGACGATCTTGAACGAGCTCGCACCACCACCGCTTCCGTCCGTCCCGGAACAGAGACCCCTATCGCCGTATCGCTCCATGAGGAACGATAAATATCGCACCTTTCTGGTGCTCTTTTTGTTGGCGGTGGGCCTTCCCGTACAGGCCAGTGCACAGCCCGACGCGGCTGTCATCGAAGGCGATGACTCCGTCGACCGTGCCGAAATCGCCCTGAAAGGTGCAAATTTCGAAGACCTCACGGAAATCCTCGAGAATACCGTAACTGATGGCGAGACCAACCGCCCTGCTCGAGCCCATCTTCTATACGCTCTCGGCTTGTACTACGAAGCCCGCGCCGATGACGACGAGGCCCTGGTCGCGCAGGCTGACGGGCATATAAAACAGGCTCTGACCATCGATCCGGGACTGGAATTGGATCCACAGGTCTATCCGCCGCGCTTTATCAATCGGGTCACCGAAGTCCGCCAGCAGGCGCTCCCCGAGCTCGACAGCGCGGCGGATCCACCGCAGGTAGAGCATTTTTATTTCGAGCGCTACGTGGAGACCCGGTCGCGGCTTCCGCTCTTTTTACCGGGCGGCATTGGCCAGTTTTATAACGGCTCGACGTTTCGCGGGATCACCTTTTTGACAGTGCAACTGCTCGGCCTCGCCACCAACGCCGCGGGATATTGGAAGGTGGAATCGATGCGAACTTCGTCGGGCACCATCGAAGCCCAGGATCTAAATCGCGCCAATGCCTGGCGTCGAGCCCAGATGGCGGGCATCGCCACCTTCGCCGCCGGGTGGTTATTCGGGAGCCTGGAGGCCAACCTGGGGTTTGAGCGCAAGCGCGTTCGCGTCCGCACCCTGGACTCTCCCCCACCGGAATTCAGCCAACTCCCCGGACACGACCTTGGCCTCGGCAGTGCTCTGCAACTACAATGGACAGCAATATTTTAGTCGCCAATCCCGTCGTCTTACCCCCCCTTTTTCGCAGTCTTTATGGCCTCTATACGCACCGTGCAGAAATCTTCTTCCGATGCACCGGAGGAGTACTTTCTTCGGCGGCGGATCACCACCGTGGGCAGCGCCTCCGACAGTGATATTCAGCTATTAGGTGACAACATTTTTGGTCACCATGCGACGATCACCTGCGAGGGCCCACATTTCGTTGTGCGCCCGGCGGCGAAAAAAGCGACGCTGAAGATCAACGGCAAAAAGTGCCGGCGAAAAAAGGTCCTGGAACACGACGATGAACTCACCGTCGGTGACGCAGAACTGCGTTTTCGTATTCTCGACGATCGAAGCCCGGCGCAGGTGGCTAAACCTCAGGTCCATCGACGCCTCGAGGGTCTGGAGCGAATCCACCAATTATCGATTGAATTGTTGCAGGCCAATGAGCTCGATGAACTCCTCGATGAACTCATCGACTCTGCGATTGCCCTCACCGGTGCCGACAAGGGGTTTTTGGTCCTTACCGACGGCGATGACTGGTCGATTCGAGTGGCCCGAAACGTCGACCTGGAGGCCATCATCGATGATTCCTCTCATCTGTCGGACTCCGTATTGCAGGAGGTAATGAGGGTCCAAAAGCCGATTATCATCGCCGATGCCCGCACGGACGAACAATTCCGCGACGCCCAGTCGGTCATCGATCTCGAATTATGCAGTGTGATGTGTGTACCGCTTCTCGACCGGGGACAACTGCTGGGCGTCATCTACGTGGGGAATGACCGGGTCGCCGATCTCTTCGATGAACTACACCTGGATTTACTCTCGATTTTCGCCGCCAAACTCAGCCTGGTCATCGCCAACGCGATTCTGATGGACGAGTTGCGCTCCGATAACCGATCGCTGAAAAACCGGCTGCGAAGCCGGCGATTTGGCTCCCTGATTGGCGCCAGTGATGCGATGAAACCCGTATTTCACGCCATCGATCGCGTCGCTCCCACAAATGTTACCGTTTTGATTACGGGAGAAACTGGAACTGGCAAAGAATTAGTAGCTGCCGAACTTCACCGCCGCAGCGACCGCGCCGACGGACCGTTCGTGACCCTTAATTGTGGGGCGATTCCAGAAAACCTTTTGGAAAGCGAGCTCTTCGGCCACGTCGAGGGGGCATTTACGGGCGCCTCGCAAAAACGCAATGGAAAATTCCACGCCGCTGATGGAGGGACCTTATTTCTCGATGAGGTCGGGGAGATGCCCCCGAATTTACAGGTCAAATTGCTCCGCGTGCTACAGGAACGCACTTTTACCCGCGTCGGCTCCAATACTGCGGAGTCCGTCGATATCCGCATCCTCGCCGCCACGAACCGCAACCTCGCCGACGATGTCTCCTCCGGGAATTTTCGCGAGGATCTCTACTACCGGCTCCACGTCGTCGAGATCACCTTGCCGGCGCTGCGGGAACGGGAAAATGATATCATTCTCATTGCCGAGTATCTCATCGACCAGATAAGTGATGAGCTTCAAATTTCTCCCCGCAAATTGAGCGCCGACGCCACTCGTGCGATGCGCAAATTTGACTGGCCGGGCAATGTGCGGCAATTGGAAAACCGCCTTAAAAAAGCACTGGTTTTGGCTCAAGGTTCCACCCTCAGTGCCGAGGATCTCGACTTATCTCCAGCGCTATTGCCCGAACCTACGTCACTGGCTGAGGCCAAGGAAAAATTCGCGCTCAAATACGTGCTCCAGGTCCTGGAGAAAAACGACGGCAATCGATCGCAGACCGCCAGGGACCTCGATATCGACCCGCGCACCGTCTTTCGTTATCTCGAAAAGTCCTCGTCCCCTGCAGATGGCTGACATTTATGTCGCATCTTTTGCCTGTCGATTGTCGCCAGATTTTGCAACCCATCCAAATTCCAACCTCAGGCGCTCATGAATCCGCGATATCCACAATTTCTAGTGTCGGTGGCATGGTTCATGCTTTTTATCGGGTGTAGTGCGTGCTTGAGCCCGTCACTTGAAGAGGATCCACCAGACGTGAATTTAGCTCCTCATATCGCCGACGAATTCCTGACCCCGGCCGAAGATGTCCTGCGCGTGGAATCCCCGGATCCGCTGGTATTGGGCGCGGAGTCACTACTCGATCCGAACCCGGAAGACGCGCTTTACTACGCCTTTATCGGTGAGCACAGCGGAATCATCGAGCAGGCCACCAGTTCACGCCACCCCACCGACGAGCTCTACAGAGACGCCCTATATCTCTTCGATCGCGTCGACGTCGAAATTGATCCCTGTAGCGAGCGGCTGCGCGGTCGTGACAATGAGCTGATTCGCCTTTTCGTCAGTGATCGGCCCTTTCATCGAGTCACAGAGAGCGGGGCCGAACCCGACGATGACGGATTTATCACCAGCCATCGCTGGCTCTTGCGTTTTCGCTCCCAATTATGCCCGTGAGGACCGAATGCACCCATTGATCACCGGCGTGCCCATGCAGAGGGGGCTTTTATTTGCCACTTTCATCGTCCTCCTTATGGGATGTTCGGAGCCGGCACCGGCGACCGACGAGGATGACGAGCCCGCCCTGCCCGATAATTGGTGTATCTCTGACGGCGAATGCGACAGCGACGAAATCTGCCGATTCGGCATCTGCGGCCTCGACACGTCGGTGACCTCGCTGGACTATGGACTGCTCATCACGCCGCGTCACCGCGGAGATGTGCCTCGCCAGCAACTCGACGTCGCATCACGCGCCCTGACCGGTGCCGAAGTGGACGTGTCGGCATTTCAAGTCATTGCGGGTGAGGTGATTACCGCCGATGGGGACCCGGCACCAAATGGAACTCTGGTTGTCGAACCCGTATCCCCATCAAACCCATCCTCGGCGCAGCCTCCGGTTCGCGACGGCGACTTTGAGATGCACGTCGCCGCCGGTGAATACCGACTACAATATCTGGTGGACGACGACAGGTGGCCCGAGTTGCATTTTGATGCTCAAGAGATCATCGACCCCGCCGACGGACTTGCTCTTGAAATTCCAGAATTAGGCGATCTGCCCGTTGTTTCGGGGACCCTGACCAGAGACGTAAGCGACCTGGTCGACATCCTCACAGAGCCCGTAGAAGGTGCCGAAATTATCGCCGTCGGAGCGAATACGGGTTATCGCTCCACGCTCGCCAGGACCGACGACGAAGGCGAATTCGAGCTCCGGCTTCCCCCCGGTGACGATACCTTTGACGTCCTCGTCGCCCCGGGCGACGACACAGATTTGATTCCCTATGCCTCGTTTGCAGAAGAAATCACAGCCGGCACAGACGATATTTCCATCTCCATCGGTGAGTTCGAGCTCGAACTCCTCACGGCTGCCGCCGAGGTATCCGTGGAGTCTGTCGATGGACACACGCCAGATTGGGAGGATTATCGGGTTAATTTTCGCCGCTCAGTGGACCTCGGCGAGCTACTGGTAAGCCCGAGTCTCGACGACACTGGTGGCGCCGAAGTGGATTTATTGCCCGGAAGCTACGAGGTGGAAGTTATCACTCCCGATGGGGCACCCTGGGGTCCGGCATCGGAACAAGTCGATCTTCTCGACGGCCTCACAAGTCTCGACATCGAATTGCCACTCCGCACCCTCGTCGAGGGCACCGTCGTCGATCCTGCAGGCCAACCTGTCGAAGATGTCCGTATTTTGGTGAAGTCCACCGACGACTCGGCAACGGCCGCGCCGGCGGTATTTTCCGATGATCAGGGGGAGTTTCAATTGTGGCTCGGAGCCGGTGATTTTCTGGCGTATATGCGCCCGCCAGCAGCCATCGGTCTTCCCCCTTTTGTTGAATCGTTTTCTGTGGATACCGCCGACGATGTCCATACCCTATCGGCCCAATTTCCCCGCCCTGTCGTCGCCACCGGGTTTCTCGATACTACAGACGGCCAGCCAATCACTCAGGCCAGATTGCGCGCCTTCGTTCCCGATGCACCAGATCGCATCGTCGGTGAGGGACTCACGAATAGCGACGGCTTTTTTCACATCGTCTTTTCCGCCGATATCGTCGACCCCTAAAATCAGGTAATAGGTAGGGCTCGCAACAGGTGTTTGGGGCTATTCATCGAGTTCTGGCAGCGCTTCATCGCCGCGAAGCCGTTCTCGAGTCTGAGTCAGCAACTGATATAACTGCGGCTCCTCATCCTGGCATCGCACCCGCCAGCGCCGAAAGCGCTGCTCCCAGCGGGGTTCATACTCGCCGTGCGCCCCCGCCAGATACATCAGGTCACCGGCCTCACGTACGCACTCCAATTCGGGATCATCCATGGCCACTGGAAGATCAGTAAAAGGATCCCAGATCTCGTCGTCCTGAACCCCTGTGATCGCACCAATAACCATGGGAATGAAAATGGCGAACCCCGCCCCGAAGAGCAGCACATAGCCGATGCGCCGGCTGATCTTTTCGGTGCGCTCGAAGACAGCCCTGGCCTCTTTGAGCCCGGTGTCCTCACCATCGCCGTCTATCTCATCGTCTCGTCGTATTTCTTCGCTCATATTCTGACCGCAACGACCGCCACTGACGCCCTGCACATAGCGCCCTGAAGCTGAGGTTAATTCTCGTTCTGCTCATCTAAATCCAACACGTGATAAAACAACGGCGTGGACGACGCAATCACCGACTGCGGTGAATAGATGCGACTCCATATTTGCTTTTCTCAGTGCTGACCGCCGGAAGTACGCAGGTGCTCCCGGCGAGGTCTGAGCGACAAGAGTCCCGGCGGACCTTCGAAGCTCAGCATCAGGTCGACGGTTCGGCATCCTCGACGAATTCATCCACTCCGGGCATGGACTCCAATTTTTGGTGCGCGATCTTCCAGGCCACTTCCATGATCCAGCTCAATGAGCGATCCTGGCGCAGCGCCTCCTGTTTGGTCTGATTGACGATTTCCTCGGAAAAATACAGGGTCATCTTCTTTTTGGCAGCCATCTTTAGATTCCTTTCATTCCATGATCAACGATTACCAGCAGACCGCGGGCCGACCGCGGCGGATGAAGGTGGATGTCGGTGTGTGTATGCGTTTATCCTACATCCACCTCCACCATAGGTGAGCGATCGTCGCCGTCAAAAAAATTTAAGGAGAACTTCAACCTTTGCGCCCCACCGAACTTAAACCTCTGCTTGAAGAAACGATCCGGCAATGCTCTCACGTGGAGCGATTGCGCGAAGATCCCGTCGGTCTTGTCCACCCCTATCCCCGCGACGACGATCGGGAGGTTGTAGCTCTCTTCGCCAGTTGCCTGGCTTATGGGCGCGTTGAACTACTGCGCCGCGGGGTGCTCGATATCTTGGACCCGCTCGGCGATCACCCAGCAGAATTTCTCCGCCAGGCTGATGAAGCACACCTCGACAGTCTGTGGAGAAATTTCCGCTACCGCATGACCGGCGGTGATGACGTCCGCGATCTTGCCTCGGCAATTGCCTCCACCTTAAAGCATGAAGCATCACTTCAAGGACTTTATCTGGATGGCCATAGCTCTTCAGAGCCCATCGCCGATCGCGACGCCCATCTACAATTGGCATCGGCTTTTGTCCGCCGCCTACGCGCACGCCGCCGACGCGACGAGCTACACCGTGGCTTTCGCTATCTCTTGCCCGATCCCGCCGACGGCAGTGCCTGCAAAAGATTGCATCTTTATTTTCGCTGGATAGCCCGGGGCCCCGATCCCATCGACCTCGGCATCTGGGATTGTATCGACCCCTGCGCCCTCATCATGCCACTCGATACCCATACCAGTCGGATCTGCCGGTATCTGGGCCTTCTGGAACGCAAGAGCGTTGACGGCAAGGCGGCTCGTCAGGTCACTGAAGAGCTCGCTCGCTTCGACGCCGAAGATCCCCTTCGCTACGATTTTGCACTCTGTCATCTGGGAATCAGCCAGCAATGTATTCACCGCCGCTGTCCCGATCGATGCCCCAGATGCCCCATCGAGCCGGCGTGCATCCTCGCCGCTCAGCCCCCGCTATAATCGAGTCGTCCAATGGCCTCGACGTGGATTAATTCCACGCCGGCGATCCACTGCACGATGACGCCGACGAGGCAGGTGCTTAAGAGAAAGCAGATCGCAAAGATGACCGCCAATTCAAACCACCGTCGATTCGGTGACACGATGGCCGTCAGCGCTAAGCTCATAAAAAAGCTAATCGATGCCACCCAGGCCAATAACTCCGGCTGCACCGTCGTAATGAGAACTACTGCTTCCATGATTGGTCTCTACCCGTCGCCGCTTTCTGAAGACGGCGTGGGATCTTGTGGGCGGGCGGCGATATGCATCAGGTTAAAAAAGTTGATCGTAAAATGGGCAATCACCGGGGCGAGAATATTTCCCGTATATAAATAGAGAAGTCCGAAGAGAAAACCCAGGACGACGGCCATGATGGTCCAGGGTAGAAATTTCTTTCGATCCGGACCGATATGAATCAGCCCGAATATCAGGCTCGCCACGACCAGGCCTATCCAGTCGTTATAAAAGACCAGTTCACTCAATGCCTGCTGGAGAAATCCTCGAAAAAACACCTCCTCGGCAATTCCACTTGTCAGGGCAAAGATCAGCACCTGTGTCGGCGTCAACCTGCCGAGGATCTTACGGAATTCGTCGGTGAGCGTGCGGGCCCACTCGGTGGTCTTTTCTAGAATCCGGCTGGCAACAACCGTAGCGATGCCCAGCCCGGCGCCGAGCACCACATCGAGCCAGCGCGCCGTCTCCCATTGGTCGTGCCACTCGATGAGATTCAGATCGAGCCACACCGATCCCAGCAAGATCGCCAGGGCCAACATCAGCCCGTAAAATACGACGGCCATCGTCGTATAGGCGCTCGCCGGCGGCGGCGAGGGATGCTGCTCCGACGGCTCGCTCACGTCGACTCCTCGTTGGTATCGAGCCACTCGTCGGCCCGCTCCTCCAATTCCGGATGACGAAGCCGGCCGCGAAATCGCACTGTGGCGGCCTTAAATGGATATAACCGCCAGTCGATATGAAAACGAATCCGGCGCTGGCTACGGAAATACTCCTCCAATTTCTCGGAGAGAAATTCGATCGCTCCCAATACTCGCGCTCGCGAGGTGGTCGCCGACACAAAGCGTCGGTCCTGGTCCTGGACGATCATCGCCGCTTCTAAATCGAGGCGAAACTCACCGTCCGGTGACTGCAGCGACATCTGAGCGTAGACGAAGTCCTTTTCGTCCTCCACGGTCAGCGACAGTCGCTCTCCGGGCCGAAAATAAGCGCGAAGGCGGGTTTTTAATCGATCTTCAATCCGTCGAAGCGCCGCCTTTCTGACGACGACCTCCGACGAGCTCGGTTTATTTTCGTCCATCACGATAACTCCCGGTTCGCTGATTGATCCGGTGATGATAATTCGAGGGACTCAATTCGCTGTGCCCAGTCGTCGTCGGCCCATAATCGCGCCACTCGACGGTTGGCATTGCGCTCTAATTCCACGATTAGCCCCCTCCCCGGCCAGGCTCCGGGAATTCGGTTGAGCCACTCCACACAACTGATGCCCCGGCCACTTTCCACAGCATCCCAATATCCGATCGATTCCAGATCTGACCACCCCTCGAGGCGATATAGGTCGATATGAAAGATGGGCGGCCTCGTCTCGTAGACCTGCATTAATGCATAGGTCGGACTCGTGGCCTGCCATCGATCGCTGTCGTCGATGGCGGCGACCACGCCCTGCATCATCGTCGTCTTTCCCGCCCCCAGCTCTCCAATAAGCCCGATAAAATCTCCGGGCTTTGCCTGAGAGGACAGCGAGATTCCGAGTTGGCGGGTCTGGTCCGCGTCGGCCAGCGCGAGCTGAGCCACCGGCGAGTCATGGACCCCCGAGTAGACTTGCGATTTCACACCTATCCCTGATTTGCGGTATTGAGCCGAAGCTGATTTGACTGAAATGGGGCACCGACGCGAAAAAGGGCGCGAATTAAACTGTGTTCCGCCTACTCCCACCGTAGAAATCACTGAACATACAGCGGAAATTCCACTCCACGTTCATGCACCGCACCGTGTTCGGGAAACCGCATGCCGCGAAATCGATCGATGAGACACTGACCGACCGGCCGGTTCTGATACTGCGACTCCTGCAAACCCACTCCTCCGGTGGTACCGGTGGGGCGGATGAAGAATTTGATCGTCACGCCGCGAAACGAGGGATCGCTGTTGATCTCTTTCATTACACAGTCCCGCAACCTCGAAAAGTCGGCCATGATCACCTGGTTGATCTCCTGATCGGTCAGATGATGATCGGTTCCACTATCGTCGCTTAAATCAACGACCTGCTCTTCCCGTTCTTCTGTGGGACGCTCTCGGGCGGCGCTGCCGGCCGATGACGGTGCTGCTGCCGACTGGGCCTGGGCGACCTGGCGGGCCACTTCCTCCTCCGTCGCCTCCGGATTGAAGATCCCCTCCATGACGTCCGGATCGACCTCCATGGTCTGAAATTCAGTCGGCGGCGGCGAGAAGTGATAATCCATCGACGCAAAGGCGCTCTCCATTGGGATCGGCTCCGGATCCGGCAGATTCAGCCACACCTGAATCATTCCGGCGAGCACGAAAAGTGCGACCACAATTCCTATCAATAACGCCGCCTTGCCACCTTTTTTGGCTTTACCGACCAGTTCGGCGCGTCGCTCAGCCTCTCGGCGCAATCTCTCTTCGCGCTCCGGAATATAGGCCAGCACCTTTTCTCGAAAGGCGTCGTGCTCCTGCAGCGGCCGACGTCCCTGGCTGACGCGATCGAGCACCTGAGAGTGCTCGTCGATTTCGTCGGCATATAATTGCTCGAGGATCTCCTCCTCGGTAAACGGCCCGTAGTCGAGACCGTCCTTTTGGACCAGATAGCGATCCTCGCTGGTATCCCCTCGCGCCGGAGTCCCGATCTCGTCCGGATCGAAAAGATCGAAAAGATCGGCCTCCGCCTCGTCGGGAGCTGCCTGCACAGCGGGTTTTATCGGCAGCGCTCCCGGCGGTGGCGGACCGGTCAGTTTCGCCTCTGCATCGCGGGCGATCTCTTCGAATTCGTCGCGAAATTCCATCACCGACGACGGGCGCTGACCCGGATCGGAGCTAATACATCCACTGATGAGACTAAATAGCGATGGCGGATAATTGGCCAGCACATCGACCGCCATATCATGGGCTTCTTTGCGATCGCTGGGAAGCCCGGTGGGACTGAGCAATTCAGCGGCGATCATCCCCAGGCTATACAGATCTGCTTGTTGCGACGCCTGCGACGGGTCCGCGGCCACTTCGGGGGCCACGTAGATACTGTCGACGTACGCCCCTTCGCCCCGCTCATACAGATAGCCACTGACCACACGGCCATAGCCGAGGTTGCCGACTCGGACGTCTCCATCGCCGGTGACGTAGATGTTGTAAGGCGTCAATACAGCGTGGCAGATATTTCGGTCGTGGACGTCGCTCAACGCATCACAGGTATGGGCGAGCACGGTAAACGCATCACGCAAACTCAGCGTGCGTCCGCTCTCGCGCCGCTCGGACACCAACTGTGAGAGCGTCGCCCCCTCCACATACTCCATGGCAATAAAGATATCGCCGGAATCGCTGCGCCCCATTCCCACCGCACCGGTCAGGTTCGGGTGATCGATGGAACTTGCTTTACCGATGGCGGAGCGCATCCGCTTGAACTCGTCGTCTCCCGGATAGGTCATCTCCAGCAGCTTTAAAACCACCGGTTCTTGCGTTTTGCGATCATTGCACAAATAGCTTACGGCGCCACCGGAGCTGCCGAGGTAGCGCTCGACGAAAAAGCGTCCGCCCACTGAATCACCGGTCTTCAATGCCGTCGTCTCCGGGGCCTGACGACTGTCGCGAACGCCCGGTGCTTGAGGACGCACTGCCGGCTTCGGTGGTGGTCCGGGAGGGCCCTTTTTACCCTGTGGCTTCGGGGGACCTCCCGGAGGGGGGGCGGTGGCCTGCTTGTCATCTGAAGAATTACTCATCAGTTACATTCTCGTCGGACACAGATTCGTGCTCGCTGGCTTCACTGTCCACTTCTGGTTCGGGCGACGGCTCATCAATCCCATCATCCACTAAAATCGGGCGACGCTCGTCGACGGGGAGGTCGACAAACCAACGCTGCTTCTCAGCTCCCCATCGCATGGGGATTTTCGCATCTCGGTCGTCGCGAAACTCGACGGTCAACTCTACCACGTCTCCATCCGAGGGGCCTTCGGGCACACTATCATCGGTGCTGATCCTCGAGATGAGCATCGGGCTCTCCAGTCGTGTCACCACGAGCATTCGCGATCGGTCCACCGTTAACTCACCGTCGAATAGATCCGCCAGATCATCGTGCGCGGCTTCCAGCTCCCGCCGCGTCGGCGGCCAGACGGCGTCCATCGCCGATGCCCGCTCACCGCGACGCAAATCGTCGAGAAACGCCGTCGCCACATCCTCCGGGCCCTCCACGCCATCGTCGCAGCCCATAAGCGCTCCCGACGCAACGGTGATGAGCAATATGACGAGGGCAATAACCGATTGGGCTTTAAGAGGTAAATGGTCCATGGCGATGGTACTCGCGGGGGGCAAAAAGCGTCAAGGCAGCAGCATGTATTTAACGGCGTTCGCCACCGCAAGCTGCGCTATATTCAGTGGGGCTCTTCGCCAGATTCCGAATCATCATCGGCGAGGGGCTGGCTCGGCTCCCGTCCGACCTTATTGGGAGCACCTGTCGACTTATCTCGCGAGAAATCGTCGGGGACTCCCAGCGAAAAACCGACGTCCTCTTCGGTTTCTTCCGCCGGATCCGCCCATACGTCGGACGAAACGTCGTCGCCTGTATCTACTTCGTCCAATATCTGCAAATCCCAGCTCGACTCCACTGCGGTCGGCTTTTTTTGCGGATCGTCGGTAATATTAGAGACCTCCGAAATCGATGTGCGCCGGGTCGCTTCCTGCTGATCGGCGCCAGTGGCAGCCGTTGCGTTCTGGCCCAGTCGACGCAGTAACTCCAGACGCTTTAGGCGCTGGATGACCTGATCGACGGATTCGTCGGTATCGCCGAGTAAGTCCCGTGCGTCCTCGATGCTCTGGCCATCCTCGAAAAACGCCAACAGGCGCCGTTCACTCTCCGTGAGGGTCTCCGGTGCCAACTGAGAAGCGCGCTCGATATCGATGACCAAGTCGGAGCGCGTCACCGGCCCTGACTGATCGGTCGCAAGTGTGCCCTTGCGATATAACTCCAGCAATAAAGCGTCCACATTGAGATTCAACCCCTGTGTCGGCCAGGCTTGACCGCCGTCGCGAGGCACATCGATAAAGGCAAAGGTGCCGTGTTTGCCCTGGCACATCTTGCCCAGCAGGTATTTTGCCCGCGCGGTTTTTGCTTCCATCAAATCGCTGTCGTCGACGACTCCGTCGCGGCGAAGCTTCATCTCCAGCGGTTCTCCGCTCAACTCGGTGACAAGCTGGCGATAATGGCGGTGATTATGGTCGTCGAGAGCACCGTTTTTTCTCAGAAACTCAATGAGCAGACCGGCCGTATTTTCTCCCAGCGAATCGATCCCCTGCAGAGTCGTTCGATCGATGTACAGCACGAAACTATGGCCATCGAGCCCCACTTCCAGCCGGCCACGCAACCGGCGGTCGCGGATGGTATGCAACAAATCAACGACCGGCATCGACTGCAGACACCCTGAAAATCCGGAGACCGGAGGGATTCGCTTTAATTCATCGAGGACGCCGTCGAGTCCCTGACGTAACATTGCCGTCAATACTCGTTGCAGACGTTCGGCCCGATCCGTTGGCCGGGCTGTCAGTCCCAATTGATCCCAGTGCTCAGCGACCAGACTCGCCACCCGATGAGCCCCGGAAAAGTCATTGCTCGCCATATCGCCCAGTGGCGATATAGCCGTCACTTCGGCACGCAATGCCGGCGCGCTGCCCGACGATGATTCGATGCGTGAGCGGGACTGCAACTCCGTCGATTCTCGCTCCCGGCCTCCCTCCACCGCCGTATCCGGCTCGTCGGCCCAGGGGTTTTCCTCGACCAATTCCTCGGCATCATAGCTGCGCCGCCGTCCGCTCCCAGTCAGCTTTCCGCCCGCCTCCTCGGTATCGGAGATTTCTTCGACCTCCAGGATCATGCTCCCCGATCCATCGAGATCGATGACGTCGAGCAATTCTTCGGGGCTGACCCGGGCGGTGGGGAGATCGTTTTGAGTCGGTGGAGCATCGTTATCGAGGTCAGCTCCGTGAGTGGGAACCTCGACGGTCGGCGTGCGGTGGGCGTTGGAGCCCACCTCGATAGGAGGCGGAATTTCGTCGGCGCCATGCTCGTCGTCGCCCGATGCTCCGAGCAATTCGTGGCACAAATTGATCAGCTGCGAGCCCGAAAACGGGCGGCTCAACCAGGGGCGGTCAGCAAACGCATCGCGCGATCGCTCCACACCGCTGACCAGCACCGGAAGTTGGCGTCCGTCGCAGTGATGAATCCACTGCTCGGCAGCCTCGATACCGCTGTCGACATCGATAATCGCCAGTTGAGCACGTGCAGCCCCGGGAGGCGAACCCCTGAGGAGCTCGACTTCAAAGAAATCCGAGCTCTCCAGGCATTCGCTCATCACTTGCGCGACCGTGGCGTTTCCCTGAAGAATCGCCACCTTTTTCAACGCGTCCGGGGCCATCGAGCTCGCTCGGTTCAAGTATCTTGATGCTGCAACCAGGCCTGAAGCATTCGCAGCCGCCGGTGGTCACGCTGATATTCAGAGCCAGAACGGGCCGACTCCGACTCCAAAACGTCCTCGATCGCCGCTGCGAGCTCGGCACTTGGCACGCGATAGCCGGCAAAGGTCAGAGTCTCCCGCAGATCGAGATCCCGCGTATCGAGTGCCTCGGCAACCACCGGACCGGCCGCCGCTGCCGGCATTCGACTCAATTCCATGACGGCCTTTGTGGCTTTGTGCTCGTCTTCGGAGCCGATATAGCCACCGAAGCATGCGGCCTGAGCTGCATCGTCGTCGGCTTCTTCACACTCGTCCATCACATCAAAGGCTCCTGTAAACGATGCCAGCTTCTCATTGAGCTCTTCGTCCTCGATTTCCTCGACGAGCGATTCGAATTCCTCGCGATCTTCGGCTTCTGCGAGCAGGGTAAACGACTGAGCGGCGATCCACTGCGGGCGCAACTGCTCGGTGAGCGGAACTGGGTTTATATCGTCGTCTTCTTCGGCAGCGCGCTCCATGGCCTGAAAACGAGCGGCCATGCCGGGAATGATATCGGCACCGGTCATCTCCATCAGGGTCGACCGCGAATCACGGTCCCCCAGACGGGCCAGTGCCCGAGCACTGTCCTGAAGCATCTGAAAGCCGGCCGGTCCGTCAATGACCTCCTCCCAGTCGCTAAACGTCTCGCCCTGAACGGTGGCTTCTAAAATCGGCCGGGCGTCGGAATCGCCGATATCGCCGAGGCCACGCACCATCTCGTTGATCGTTCGCACTTCGGTGGCTCGCCAATGTCCGAGTCGATCACCGCTCAAATCCGGCGCTTCAACTTCCGATTCCAACTCCTCAACATATAACTCCACCGCCTCTGGTGCCCGTAGCGCTGACAGGTGCTCGGCGGCCGTATGCTTCGATGTGTTTTGCGGAAAATGCTCGTTGTCACCCGGGCTGTCATAGGTCATCAACAGCCTTTGAATATCTTCGTTCTCTCCTTGAAATGCCTCGATAAGAAGTGGCGCCATCGACGGTCCGACCTGCTGAATTGCCAGACCACAGGCCTCGGAGGTCGTTCTGCCGTCTTCTCCGGAGAGAAACCGTGCAAAGACCAATGCCCGCTTTAGATCCTCGTCCACCGATTCCGGTTGCTCCTGCGCGAGACCGCCTACGAACTCACAGGCTGCTCGGTGGAGATCGATGGGATAGTTGTCGACATCGAGCTCGAAGACCTCGAGAGCCTTTTCAATGGCGTCTGGCTCCGGCATATACGATAAGCCACGCAGGATTCCCACCCGCCGGCTATTGTCGCCGGTCTCGTCGAATACCTCGATCATTCTCGGAATCGCATCGCTGGCACCGATTTCGCCGAGGGTGCGGGCGGCGGCATCGCCGTATCCGGTGTGGTCTTCGGCGAGCTCCTCGAGATAGGCTTCCTTCGCGCCCGGAAGCCGCCACTCGATGAGCCGACGCATCACGTCTGATCGAAGCCGCTCTTCTTCGAGGTATACATTGGCCGTGGACTCGGCAATCTCGTCGCGCCGGTCTTCCGGAAAATACCGCAACTGCTCCACCGCCAAACGGCGCTGCGAGGAGTCGCCCTCCTCCAGCATCTCTGCGACGTAATCCGGGTCCTCCCAATCGGGGCGTTCACACCCCGTGGTGACGAACACCATAGACACGATTCCAACCAGCACCGTAGCGAGCACGGCGCACCGATTTGCATCCACCGATTCTGTCATGGGTCTCTCCGTATGAACGAAAACTGCGTCCGAGAACTGTTGTTCATCCATCTTTGTCTTGTGAAACCACCCCAATATAGGGCAAATGGCGCGAAAATTCAGCGTCATCCAGACCGTACCCGATGACGAACTTATCGGGAATTTCAAATCCCACATAATCGACGGGCACATCGACCCGACGATTGGAGGGTTTATCCAACAAGGTGCATGTCGCCAACGACCTGGGCATTCGCGTCTTTAAATTGTCGAGAAGATATTTCATCGTCAGTCCCGTATCGATGATATCCTCGACGATCAGCACATGCCTCTCCTTTATCGGCAGCGCCAGATCGGAGGTCATTCGCACGACTCCGCTCGTTGCTTTACGGCTACCGTAACTTGAAAGGCCGAGAAAATCGATGGAAACATCGACGTCGATATAGCGCACCAGGTCAGCGAGAAACATAAAGGAGCCCTTCAATACGGCCACGGCATGCAATTCTTCGCCGGCGTAGTCCCTGGAAATCTCCTCCCCCAGCTGCCGGCAGCGCTGATCTAACTGCTCGGCTGAAAGCAATACATCCAGTTTTTTTCCTCGCGACTCCATAGAACTTCCTTACTGCTGGTGATCGTCGGACGACGGACTCGAAGATGGGTATCCCTCGACGAAACACCGGCGGCAGCGCGCCTCGTATTGCTCGTCGGTACCCACCAAAACCTGTTGCGGATCTTCGGCGAGGCGATAGCTGCGATGGGCGGGATTGCCACACCGGACACAGATCGCCATCAATTTCGTAATATATTCGGCGACACACAACAGGCTCGGCATCGGTCCGAATGGACGCCCTCGATAGTCCTGATCGAGGCCGGCGACAACAATCCTTCTGCCCTCACTGGCCAATTCCTCACAGAATTCGACGATTTGATCGTCGAAAAACTGCACTTCGTCGATGCCGATGACCTCCACCTGCGACGACAATGCCCCTTTGAGTTGTGCGAGATTCTCGACGGCCACACCGGGCAGCTTTTGTTCGCTGTGGCTGACGACTGCCTCATCGTCATAGCGATCGTCGATCTTCGGTTTGAAAATCTGCACATTTTGACGGGCATAATACGCCCGGGTCAGCCGCCGGATCAGTTCTTCGGTTTTGCCGGAGAACATGGGGCCGCAGATGACCTCGAGCCAGCCGACGTCGCGAGGTTGTAATATCATGGAGGAAATGGGGATTCGTAGGACCGCCGAATATCGGCCATCTCAATTGGCATCGACGCCCCATCATTAACGGCCTTTGCGCCCCGGTGCAAGCGCCCTCAGAGGTCGAATTCACTCATAAAATAACCGCCGATATCGAAGGCCAACCCCATGGCCCCTTTCACCGTCACCTTGCGGGCAGCCTCAACCGGCGACAGACGCCCATTGGCCAACTCCTCGAGGATCGACCAGCCCACGGTCAACTCCGCCCGGCGTGCCCGGGGAGGCTCGTCATAATCGTTGAGGATCACCTCGAATTGCAGTGGCACTCCGCCGTCTGGCAGATCGACGATTTGCACCTGCAAAACACCATCAAAGCGCTCAAAGCCATCGCGAACCTTGTCTGTGATTTCGAAGCGCCCCTGGTATTTTTCGATCTGCTCATCGGCGGGCTGCGCAAGCAGGCGCGACAACTCCACCGACCGGCGCCACTTCTTGGCCTCCCCACGGATACTCGCCTGGGGAAAGTCGATCATCGCCCCTCGCTCAACCCGGGCCTCATCGGGGGTGAGCATGATGGTAAATCGCTCCTGCGTATCGGCGAATTCGAGACTAAAAATAAGCGGCGTCGCCACATATTGGCGAAATTGCTCAATTCGGTCCTCATGCAGGGCGGGCACTCGCTTTAAGAGTACCTCATCGGGCTCCAGGTCGGGATCGAGCACATCGGTCCAGTCCATCGTCACGCTCCCTCGTCGTCGCGTCGTCGATTGATATTGACAGTGGACCACAACAGCGCCGTCGCCACCAGCATGGATGCGCCGTTTCCGGCGAGTGTGGCGGACTCCGCACACCCCGTCGCCAGCCCCGCCACCAGGACAATTGCTATCGGCCAGATCGCTTTCATGATGTCATCTCTCCTTCGAAAAATACTGTCGGCAATTGCCGTTTCATCAATGCCAATTCCACACCCCGGAAAACACCTCCACCGCTGGACCGGTCATCCAGAGGCGATCCTCCCGGGAGTCGATCGTCAGCGCACCGCCGGGCAATTCGACGACCAACTCACAGTCGCGGCCGGCACGGCCCGTCGTCCAGGCCGCCTCGGCAACGGCGCAGGCCCCGGTGCCGCAGGCTTGCGTCAAGCCAACCCCACGTTCATACACCACGGTCTCATAATGTCTCCCGCCGTCATTTGCCACTGCAAATTCGACATTGACCCCGTCGGGAAATGCCGGATGTCCGTCATTTGCATATACCCCGACCTCTTCAACTAATTCGATGGAGGCATCGGCAAAAATAACGGCGTGAGGATTGCCGACATCGACCGATATATACTTAAAGCACCGACCGGCGACATCCAGCGTACCCTCAACCTGTTGGGCCGCAGCCACGCCCATATCGACGGCGACGGACCACCGTTTTTCGCCACCGTCGACGATGACGCATCGGCGAGGGCCGGCGTCACTTTTGACCACCATCTCATCGCCAATACCCCAGCGCCATCTAGCAAAGGCGGCCACGCAGCGAACGCCATTGCCGCACATCTCCGGGCGACTTCCGTCGCGGTTGAAGATGACCATCGATATCCGCGGCACCGACTCGCCGGGCATCTGCTCTGCGAGGATAACGCCATCGGCGCCGACCCCTCGATGGCGCCGACAGAGCGCAATAATTTGCTCTGTGGACAGTGTCGACGCCGTGCCTTCGGCGACGATAAAGTCGTTTCCCAACCCGTGATATTTTCGAAACTCGAACATAGTGGCGCCGCTATCACTGGATGGAAAACCGCGATCTTAAACCCGCCTGGCGAGACCGAGCAGTCGCTCCCGTTTTTCCTCGGCAAGATCGATAAACTCGTAGGCCATCCCGGGGACTACACCGTCTCCGTTGTCACTGAATTGGGCGTCGTCTTTTTCAACGCGCACGATCTGGGCGTGGACCGAAAAGAGTTCCTGTCCGTCGGGACCGCGAAAAATCAAGTGATGAATCGTTCCAACCTCAAAGAGAAGAGTGGAACGCACGAACATTCCCATCGGGCTAAAATCAAAACTCTCCAGCGGAATCTCCCAGCCCTCGGAATCCTGTGCCAGGACCTCCACGCTGAATTCCTTACGCGGATACCGGCGCAAACCGGCGAAGGTCAAGCTGGACTTTGGTCGGCGGCGAATGCTTCCTTGCATGCCTTTCATGACGTCCTCCCTGGACGAAACCATCTTGTGGGACCGGCCCCCTCGGCCGGTTTGTCGAATCTACTGCCCCACGGTAGCGCACCGGTGGAAGCCGTCAAAAATTTTTTCGTCATCCCGCCCTGGGCGCCGGTCATCGATCCCGGAACAGATCCTCAATTTCGCGCCAAAAACGGCGCCTCACCACGGCACGACGGACGGTTCCCGATGCGGTCAGCGTCCCGTCTCGGGTCGTGAGAAACTCCGGCAATACACAGAATCGCTGAATATGCTCATAGGTCGTCCGGTGTCGATTGACCCCATCGATATGGGCTTTGAGCGCCTGGCGAACGCGCGGGTCGCCGGTCAGGCTTCGCACCGGCCGACGACCATCGAGGTCGTGGCGATCGACAAAGTCTAGCACTCCGTCTGGCTCGAGGGCGAACGCAGCCGCCAAAAACGGGCGTCCCTCCCCCACTAAAATCGCGTGCGCCACCAGCGGATGGTTGCACAACTCACGCTCAATCGCTGCCGGCACGACATGTCTGCCGGTCGACGTAATAATCACATCACGCTTTCGATCCGTGAGGTGTAAAAACCCGTCGCTATCGAAATGGCCGATATCACCGGTATGAAGCCATCCGTCCTCATCAATCCCCTGAATGTCGCGATCTTTGTCCTCCAGATAGCCCTGCATCACAGTCGGTCCTCGAACCAGAATTTCACCGTCCTCGGCAATCGTCGTATCCACTCCTGGAAGTGGCTTTCCCACGCTGCTGAAGCGAAAGTCATCGGGCATATTAAACGAGACGGCCCCGGCGGTTTCTGTCAATCCATACCCCTCAAGGAGGAGGACACCGGCGGAGAAGAAAAACTCCGCCGTTTCCCTATCCAGGGGAGCCCCACCGGAGATTAAAAACCGCATCTCTCCGCCCAGCCATTGACGGACATCCTCCAGCAACAACTGCGAAAAAAAGCGATGCTCCCAGCCCAGAAACAGCCCGACTCTATCTCCCCCGCGGGTTCGTCGACTCACAGCTTTTCCCACTTCGAGCGCCACCGGAAGTAGCCGGGAGCGAATCTGACGTTGGCGGATTCGCTCCACAATCTCTTGCTGCAGACGCTGGTAGACCCTGGGAACACTGGCCATCAGCGTGGGTTTGACCTCCGCCAGATCCTCCACCAATCGCCCTCTGCCCCGGGCGAAGACGGTGGTCATTCCGTAGCCGACAGCCGCCAGGTACAGCACACGTGCGAATATGTGGGCCAGCGGCAAAAAGAGAAGCTGAATATCGTCGCTGGAAAAGAGCTTGAGGCTCGACATCGCCTCTACCTGGGCGGCCAGATTGGCGTGGGTCAATACAACGCCGCGGGGCTGATCGCTGACGCCGGCGGTATATAAGATGGTGGCCACCGTCTGAGCGTCAACGGAGCGTCTTCGCCGGGCGACAAACCGGGGCTCCTCGGCGAGCGCCGCCCGTCCGCGCCCCATGACATCGATCAACGACTCCCGCTGGAGTTCGCCGGGCAACCCCATCGACTCCAAGCGCATATAATCACCGCCCTGTCGTCCGCGGGTCTCCACGAGGACGTCATCGTCAAAATAGATGACACGGCGCAACAAAGTGTCTTGACCGATGGCCTCCGCAACCTTTCCGAGTTGAATTGGATCTTCAACGATCACCGTACCGATCTGATTGTCGGTCAATGCCTGCCTCAGCTCGTGTGCCGAAGCCGCCGCCGACAGTGGCACCGAAACCGCGCCCGCCATGGCCAATCCCATATCGACGACAACCCACTCCAGTCGCGTCGACGACACCACACAGACCTTCTCGCCGGGCTCAAGCCCCGAGGTGATCAGTCCCGCCGCCAGACGCTCCGAGGCCTCCCACCATTCCTTCCAGGTCGTCGTCTCCCACACCCCGTCGCGATATCGACGCAACGCCACACGCACGCTGGAACGATGCACCTGCTCTTCGAATAATTCGACGATGGTCCGGGCCATGGTCCCTCCACCGAGGTAAAAAACAAAGGCCCTCGCCCCCTTAGACGGTGGGCGCGGGCCTTCGTGGCTGTTGAGTGTCGGAGATGGTTTTAGTCGTCGTCGGTGATCCCGTCGTCGGCCTCCGGGAGATCGTCGATCTCCTCGAGTTCCTCATCGGGATCACTTGCCCCGCGAAGGGTAAATAGGGGCGGCGAGTCGGCCTCCGCCGTCTCACTGACCGCTTCCATCAATCGCTCGATATCCGAGTCTAGCTCGTCAGCCAGGTCCTGCATCTGCGCCACTCTCGACGAATATCGCTGCATTGCATTATCGGTATCGATGTCCAGAAAATCGGACTCCACAATGGGAACCAGCGACCGCACATCGACGCGATCGGAGGAGCCGGCCGCGAAGACAAACACTTCGATTTGTCCATCGTCATTGGGCTCCGCATCCTCGGCAACCCCGACCAGACGTCCTTTGAGAGGATTGTATTCGGAGGGTTCCTCGTCCTGAATAAAATGCCGTTGAAGATTCGGCAGGTCAAAGACCACCGCGACCTGATCGCCCTCATCCAGGGCCTCTTCGCGATCGCTGATAAAGGCTTCCAGCTCCTCGCGATCTGCCCCCGTCGTTGCACGGCTATGCTCAACGGCCAGTTGGTGCAGCCACCTCGCATCGGCGATATACTCGTGGAGGGGGCCGACGATCCGGTCGCCCAACAGGATTCGATTGCCGGGCAAAAATCGGGGATCGTAGTTAAAATTGAGCTCCCCCAACTGCTCGGCGGCCTCAAAGTCGACATTCATCGGATCGAGGCCGTCGATAATCTCCTGGGCGGCGTAGAATTCCTCAACGGTCTCCTCGAGCCGCTCCTGAAGCGCTGTGGCGTCGTCGATCCGGGTCTGTTCGACAGCCCGCGTCTGGTTACTCTGGGCGGCGAGAAATCCGAATACGATCCCCACCATTGCCAGGACTGCAAACAGGACCAGCACGGGCGGAGAAAACATGCTGCCGCCGTCCAAATCCTCCAGGCCGACGTCGTCAACACCGGTGGCGTCAAGATCGACCGAGCGCGACGGCGTCGGCTCCGCTTTTTTGGGCTCCTTGCTGCTCATCGCCGTCGGCGGCGGCCCCTTGGCCCCCGGAGGCGGCCCCGCCTTGCGCGGCGCCGGCTGAGCCGGTTGAGCTGGCTCAGCCGGTTGGGCTGGCTGAGCTGGCTGAGCCGACGCGGCTTGCTGAGGTTGTCGTTGCTGTTGCGGCGCCGAACTTGCCGGCGCTTTTTGCGACGACACATTCTGTTGGCCGTCGCGGGAAGCGCCGCCGGCGCTCTTCGAACTCGCTTCGTCGTCCTGACTCTCTTTGGTCTTGCCGGCCGACTTACTCAGGCCCAGCCGTGACTTCAGATTGGAAAGGTCCGGTTTGTTGTCTTTTGTCGACAAGGACATCCTCCTGCGTTGAAAACAGCCACTACCGCTGAACCAGAGATCTATGAACGAGACTGGTCGAATCGAAAAAGCGCTCGCACGTGATTTACCGACAATCTGGTGCTGCTCACGCTATCTCAGCGGTCTAAATCCCGTCAAGTACCACTGGCTGTCGTCGGCGAGTCTCAAGAACAGATATCCTTGAAAAGTGCGGCCCCTTTCAACAGAATTGGCTGTTCCGAGTCTGCTCGCCCTTGCGGGGATGGGTTTGTAGCAGTTACAGGTATTTGGCCTGATGTCGACGTCGTTTCCTACCTCTTCCACCAAGTGTGATGGGCTCATGACCGTGCAATCGAACCTCAACAACACGAGGCCCCCGGGCTCTCGCTTCGCCCTTACTTTTTTTGTGCTCGCCACATTCGCCGCGGCATCGCCCCTGATAGCCTGCGGCAGCGATGACGCTGATGCCGGTGGAGAGTTGGTCGACGTGCTGGTCACCCCCGAGGCCGGGTACCCCGAGGTCGATATCGAGGTCAGCCTTGGCATCGAGCCAGAAAGCGATTCCGATGAAGACGAGTACGGCTGGAACGTCGACTTTGGCGATGGAAATAGCCGAGCCGGCGACGGATTGTCCGGCACTGCCGTCCACGCCTACGCTGCAGCCGGCGACTTCGATATCGTTGTGGAAGCGCTCTATGATGGCAACGTCGTTGATACTTTTGAAGTCTCTATTCCCATCTATGACCCCATCGATCTGAGCGTGGATTCCGTTCAGATCCAACCGGCCAACGTCTTAGTAGGAGAAAACGCCACCGTTTCCTTCGATATCCGAAACGAAACCGCCAGTCCCATTTTGACCCCGTTTACAGTCCGCGCCTACCTGTCGGAGGATTCCGATATCAGCCGTTCCGATCTCGACGATGACGGCTTCGACGACCTGGAGCCCATCGGCGATCAACATCTGGAGCTCGATGGTGACGTCGTCATGACCGGAGGACAGGTCCGAAATATCAGCGTCACCGCCGAGATCCCGGATGTCCCCACCGGTAATTATTATGGTGTCGTCGTCATCGACCCTGACCAACAACTCCAGACTACAAATCCGGAGCAGACCGTCGCCTCCAGCACCAATGATATTCTCGTCGAAAATGTCGACTCTGGCCTGCCCAATATCGACGTCGACCAACTCGAGGTGCTGCCGGACCGCGCGTTTCCCGAGCTCAATCAATTTACGCGGGCCTTTTCGCTGGCCAATATCGGCGGCGAAGACGTCTTTAACGTCGTCCACCGAACCTACCTGCAAGTCGGGTCTGCGCAGCGCGACGAGTCGGCAATCCTGATCCACACAAGTGATCCTGTGAATCTGGGAACACAAGACGAACGAGTCGTCGGTCCCGACAGCTTTGTCCTCCCCGACCCCATCGTCCCTCCGGCCGGTGTGGAAGAAGAGGTCTACGTGATCGTCGAGGCTTTTTCGGAAGACGGCGATGTTCAGGAGGCAACGGAATCCAACAATATTCGCGCCTCCGAGGATCCGATCATCGTCTCCGACGAGCCGGTAGACGGTCCCGATATCGCCGTTCACGACTTCTCAATTGCCCCGGAGAGCACATTCCTCGGCGGCACCCTTGAGCTCAACGTGACCATCGCCAACGAGGGAACTCACGATGTTCCCAGTTTTTTCTGCGGGCTATTTATGAATCCGGAGCCGCAGATCAACTTCGACACCGACCCTCAGATCAGCACGGTCAACGTGCTCGGACTCGACGCCGGGGATGAAACAGTCATTGAACGCGAGATCACCGTCCCCGCCCTTCACGATCCGGGAATCTATTATATGTATATCGTCTGCGATCCGGTGGGGGCCATCGATCAGCCCTTCCGCGGCAACAGTCAGGCGATGCACCTCGACCCCATTCAGATCACCGACGAAGCAGATATCGATCTATATGTGCAGAGCGTGTCCGTTCCCGAAACCGCCGACGACGGCGAGTTAATCACCGTCGAGGTGACCGCCTGCGTCGCCGGCACCAATTCCACCGGGTCGACCACTGGCGCCCTGTACACCAACGCTGGCAACACGGTGGACTTCGATGCCGAACCGCACAAAACTTTTGAACTTCCCAATATCAATCCCGGCGATTGTCTGGAAAAAGAATTTGAAATTGTAGCAGAGTGCAGCGATTTCAACGACGAATTAAGTGTCGGCGCTTTCGTGGATTACGAAGGCAATCTACCGGAGGATGACACCTCAAATAATCAAAGCGCCTCTGAGCAGCCGATCTTATTAGAGGGGCCCCATTGCGAGTGCATCGAGGACGACTTCGGGCCCAATCAAAATCCTCAGAGCGCATATGTCGTCGATCCCGGCGCTGACCAACCCAAAGAAGGCGCACTGTGTGTCGCCGACGAATGCGACTTTTATACGGTCGTCGTAAACGAGGGAGAGTCTCTGCTGGTGGATACCGAACACGACTCCAGCCGAGGCCCTCTAGAAACCAGAATCTACGCCCCCGGCGGTGTCACTCAGCTCGACAGTGACGATAGCGAAAACCACCAACAAGTCGGCATCTTCAACGTCGGAAGCGATGGATTGTCCTACGTCTTCTCTGTCTGCGGCGCTGACTCCTCGGCGCGAAATTACTATAATTTTAGCGCCGAAGTCGTCCCGCAGGCGCCGAACGTCGACGTGTTGCCACGCAATATCCAATTGCCACCGCAGGATTCTTTTTCAATCGGCTCCATCGTCGACGTCAGCATGCGCATCTATAATATTGGCGCCGAGGTCACCGGCGATTTCGATGCCGAGCTTATCCTTACGAAAAATCGGGATGCCGAGGAGCTCGGTGGACCGGAGGACATCACGCTCGCCACCCAACCTATCGAATCCATGAGTCCCAGCAGCCACCGCGACGTCACCCTCGACGCTCCGCTATCCTCTCAGATCGACGACGGCGAGTATTATATCGGCGTCGTCCTCGACCCCAACGAAGTCCTCAACGAGGACAACCGGGACAATAATATCGATTTCTCCCCCGAGTTTACCGTCGAAACCGGATGCTACGATGCGTTTAGCCCCAACGATTCCTTCTCCCAGGCGACCAATATCGACGCCGGCAGCTACAGCAATCTCGTCGCCTGCAAGGGAAGCAGCGACTACTACGAGATCTGTGCCCCCAATGCCACATCCCTTCAGGCCACCGTTCATGGCTTCGATCCCGACGATGGTGATATCGATATCACCCTCTTCGACCAATCCCTGACCAGCATCGATTCTTCGGCGCAGACCGGTGTCAGCTCCGAAGAAGTCGGCGTCGATTACGTCGACGGCGAGCAATGTTATTATCTGCGAGTCGTCCTCGTCACCACGGCCGACGAAGCCGAGAGTTCTTATAGCCTCGACGTCGATATCGACGAAGTCGACCCCGAGCTGCAATGCGATCCCATGTTTGAGCCCAACGACGACTTTCAGACAGCCTCCAGCCTGTGGGCGGCGCTTGATTACGAAAATACCATCGACCGCTGCCCGAAAGACGACGTCGACGTCTACACCGTTCAGCTATCGCCGACGTCGACGGTCGACTTCAGCGCTACCCTCGATCCCGCCGATCAACCGGGCACTCTGCGGCTGCAACTTTATCGACCCAATCAGAGTCCGGAGGTGACCGTGGAGACCGCGCCCGGTATTCCCACCGCGGCCATCGAGGATTATTCTCCGCCGACGACGGGAACGTATTATCTTCAGGTCTCGATCGGCGGTGACGAGCACAAGGTGACCTACACCCTCGACGCCTCCGGGCTGCCGGGCGTTGATTTGGCCGCAGAAAACCTCAATATCGGCTCCGGTACCTACGAAGAGGGAGACCAGATTCGGTATGACTTCGACCTGCTGAATTACGGCGGTGATGCCGTCTCATCGGTGGACTATCAGGTGAGTATCGGCGACGCCTCGTCGCCCGATCCGGGAAATGACGAATTTCTCGGGAGTTTTAGCGTCGACGACGTCGAATCCGATGACCTCATCGAGATCGAGGGGCAGGTCAACGTCCCGGCCGGCATCGACGAGGGAAGCAAGTATTTCCACGTGCACGTCGATCCCGATGACGAACACGACGACGTAAATCTCAACAATAATACGGATACCGTCCCCATCGAGATCGTTGAGTCCAGTGATGACAATGGCGA
>SKQC01000046.1 GCA_007119175.1 Myxococcales bacterium
ACCGTGCCTTCCTGTGTCAGAGGCACCAACGTGCTCGCCTCCGCCGGTCCAAATCCCGACAATGCCTTTGAGACCCCGAAATCCAATACCTTGATATGGTCGCGGTCGTTTCGCTCCACGACGAAGATATTCTCCGGTTTTAGATCGCGGTGGATAAGCCCGATGCTGTGGGCCTCAGACAGACTCCTGCAGATCTGGGTCAGGGTCGACCACACCCGATCGAGCTCCACGGGCTCGCCGTATTTCACGACCTCGCTCAGGTCGTAGCCCACCAGGTATTCCATGGCGATATAGCACAGCCCGTCGTCGGTCTGACCGTAGTCAAATAAGGTGATTGTATTGGGATGAGATAACTGGCTGGCAAATAGCGCTTCGCGGCGAAACCGCTCCACGATCGTGTCGTCGTCCGAGGCCTGGGGCTTGAGCACTTTCAGGGCGATAAACCGATTCATCCCCTCCTGGTGAGCTCGATAGACGACGGAGAATCCACCGCTGCCGATGATCTCGACGATGCGAAATCGCCCTGCCACCAGATCCCCTGGCTTTAACTCCGGGAGATCCTGGTATGATTCGGGAGTTGAAATGACGACTATCCAGGTTGTGGGAAAAATACCATTCGCAGCGCCGTCTATCGCCCGTGGCGCCTTGAAAGTTCTTCCCATGTCATACCAACCGCAGCAGACGACGAAAAGTTGCATTTCCGCCGATCGCGGGTTAAAAGTCGCGGGCTACGGTGCAAATCTCAGCATCAATTAGGCGTCCACTGATCATGGAGAATTTCGAAATATGGCCGAGCTCGGCTCGACATCGCAGCGGCGCCTGACCGCCGCCCGGCTGGTGGGCGCCAACGCGTTTTCGGCCTTTGCCCAATTTGCCGTCGACATGCCGGAGGGCTATTTCGGTGCCGCCGACACGGTCACCGCCGTCGGGGTGGTGTATCTGGCGCTATTGCTGGTGACCACCGTAGCCTGCCTGTGGGGGTTATGGGCCGGCAAAGAAAGGATCATGTTTTTGGTCTGGGCGAGCCTGTCGGTCAACGTGGGGATCTTCGTGGCCCCGCTGGCGGCCAGTCCCGCCATCGCCGCCATCACCATCATCTGGAATCTCATCGCCTTGAGCTGGATTCTCTTCCCCCTCCGAAGTGCCATCGCAAGCCTCCGGGAGTGGAGCGAAGCCAGACAGGAGAGCCGCCTTCAGCGCTGGCAGCGCGAAAACGGGCCGGCCGTGCGCCATCTTTTATTTACCTCGTTGGTGCTCAACATCGCCGTCTTCGGCTACCGCTTAAGCGAGCAGTGGGTGGCCTTCGGGATGACCCTGACGTTGGCGATCTTTACCGTCGTCTTATCCGTGCCTCCCCTGTGGCGGATGCTGCGCCGCGGGCGCTGGCTGGTGGGCCTGATGAGCATTCCCCTGCTATTGATGGCGTTTTATCTTCAAAACCCGGATATCCTGCTTTTATTGGTCAGCTTCTTTCAGTTGATCACGTTGATGGTCTTTTATTTTCGGACCCCCGTCGTTGACGACGTCCTCGATTTTTTCTTCGAATATCCGGCGGTATTGGTACTGGCCACCTTCGCCGCCCTGACCCTGATCGGCACCCTGTTGTTGAGCTTGCCCGCCGCCTCGGCGACCGGCGAGCCGGTGGGGGCGTTGGATGCCCTATTTACCTCCACCAGCGCCTCCTGCATCACCGGCCTTATTGTCCTCGATACGCCGGCCGATTTCTCCCGCTTCGGTCATGTGGTCCTGCTTCTTCTCTTTCAGTTGGGCGGGATGGGAATTCTGGTCCTCTCCACCTTTGCCACCCTTTTGCTGGGAAGCAAATTGGGCCTCCGCGCCGAGCAGGCCGTCGAGGAATCGCTCGGCGTGCGCGGCGCGGACAGCACCTACTCGCTGGCCCGCTTCGTCGTCGGCGCCACCCTGATCATCGAGGGCGTGGGAGCGACCTTTTTGACCTTCCGCTTTATGCGCCTCGGCTACGAGGTGCCGGAGGCGATCTGGCAGGGCGTCTTTCACGCCGTCAGCGCCTTTTGCCACGCCGGATTTGCCCTCCACAGCGAGTCGATGATCATCTTCCAAGACGATCCGCTGGCGCTGACGGTGATCACCGCCTTGATCGTCCTGGGGAGCATCGGCTTTTTGGCGATGGCCGTCGGCTGGGACTGGATCCGCGGCCGCCGAAAGCAGACCAACGTACAGGCCCGGATCATCGCCCTCGCTACCTTTGTTCTGCTCGCCGCCGGCATCGTCTTATTTCTGATCTGCGAGTGGAATACGTCCATGGCGGGCATGAGCTTTTCAGAGCGCTTTTTTAACGCCTTATTTCAGAGTGCCACCCTGCGATCGGCGGGATTTAACTCCCTGGATACCGCTTTATTTTCGGACGCCACGATCTGGTTTTCCATCGGATTTATGATCATCGGCGGCGCCCCGGGCTCGACGGCCGGGGGCATCAAAATTACCACCCTGGTGATCCTGCTCATCGCCCTGCAGGGAATCGGTCAGGGACAACCCCGAGCTGTGATCTTTAACCGCCGCATCTCGCAGACCGTTGTCTACCGAAGCGCCGGCATCGCTCTCGCGTATCTATCGGTGTTTTTCGTGCTGCTCTTTTTGCTGTTATTGACGCAACCCCTGCCCTTTGAAATGCTCGCCTTCGAGGCCGCCAGCGCGTCGGGTACCGTCGGGATCTCCGTGGGAGCCACCCCCGAATTAAATGACATCGGAAAATTATTGATCATCATGGTCATCTTCTTAGGCCGTGTCGGTCCTCTCGCCCTGGCCCTGATGCTCGGACGCGGCGAGCCGAGCCGAATCGACTATCCCGAAGAACACGTGATGGTCGGCTAACCTCCACCTTTGCCAGCGATGATGGCTCATGAGTGAATTTGCAGTAGTAGGACTGGGACAATTCGGGCGCAGCGTGGCCCGAAATCTGGCCAACCAGGGAGCGTCAGTGCTGGCCATCGATCTCAATCAAAACCTGGTCGACGATATCGCTCCCTACGTCGACGTTGCGATCCGGGCAGACGCCACCGACGAGCGCACCTTAGATGAGCTCCAGCTCGACACCATGGGCTGTGTGGTAGTCGCCATCGGCGCCAACTCCATCGAGGGCTCGGTGCTGACCACGGCTCTGATGACCCAGGTCGGCGTCCCCCGCGTCGTCGCCCGGGCGATGAGCAAGCTCCATGCGCGAGTATTGCGAAATATCGGCGCCGACGAGGTGGTCAACCCCGAAGAAGAAATGGGCCGCCGACTGGCCAGCCACCTCGCCGAGCCCAGCATCATCGAGCAAGTCGAACTCGGCGACAGTCAGCTCGCGGAGGTGGAATCGCCGGAGGCATTCGTCGGTAAATCACTGGCCGAGCTCGATATCCGCAACAAATACCGCGTCTCGATTATGGCCATTCAGCGCGCCGACCACGTCATCGCCAACCCCCGGGCCTCCGAGATCCTGGAGAGCGGAGACGTATTGGTCATCGTCGGCTCCTCCGAGTCGGTTCGCAGCGTCGCCGCCCTCGCTTAATTTCTTATCCATCCGGCCTTTGCCCTCATGATCAATCTGCGCACACGACTGCTCTTCGGGTACGGCTATCTGGTCGTCCTGTTGCTTCTGACCGCCGGGACCGCCGGATTTGGTTTTTTTACGATCAGTGAGGCCATCGACCGCATCCTGAGCGAAAATTTTCGCAGTGTCTCCGCCTCGGTGGACATGATGGAGGCGCTGGAACAACAAAACGCGCTGACCATGCGGGGATTGCTCACCGAACAGGTCGATATGGAGGCCATGCAAGAGGCGGAGGAGACCTTTGAGTCCGCCCTGGAAATAGCCCGTAAAAACGCCACCGCCGAGGGCGAACCGGAGCTCGTCGAAGAACTGGCGGAGCAATTTAGCGAATACGTCGCCGTGCGAGACGACGTTCTCAGCGCCGATATCGAGGATATGCCCCTGGAGCTATTCGCCTTTCGGATCTTTCCGGCCTTCGTCGAGGCTCGCCAATCGGTTTTCGCCTTAACGCGGCTAAACTACGACGCCATCGTCATCGCCGATGAAGAGGCCCAGGCCACAGCCCTTCATATGGCAGGCTTATTGGGAC
>SKQC01000065.1 GCA_007119175.1 Myxococcales bacterium
CATTCTCACCGACGAGGAGTCCGAAGCCTGGCGCGGCCAGATCGATCAACTTGTCGTGGTCGGAAGTCCGGTGCATGTTGAGGTGGTCTTCTTTCATCGGGCCTCGAAGACCCTGATCTTGACCGATCTGATCGAGAATTTTGAGCCCCAGAAGACACCGTGCTGGGTTCGCCCCCTGACGCGCCTGGCAGGTATCCGCGACCCGGACGGCAAGATGCCACTCGATATGCGCCTAAGCTTTCGATTCGGAGAGGGCGGGAAGGGACGGCAGTTGCTCCGTCAAGCCGTCGACACCATGCTCTCATGGGAGCCCGAAAGAATCATCATCTCCCATGGGCGATGGTATGAGAAAGAAGGGTCTGCCGAGTTGCGCCGTGCGTTCCGCTGGCTTTTGTAGCACCCAGGCTCCCCGCTCGCGCGAACAACGGACCGGCGATGGGCCGCGTGCCAAGTGATATTGTACCATTAGCGGGTAAACGCCATATAGACGGAACGGCCGTTTCGGAGCACCTTCAGGCGGACCACATCGTCGTTGGTGAGAGCGTCGATGGCGTCCTGAAAGGCGCTCTCGGAGTCGATGACCGTGGTACCGACCTGCAAAATGACGTCCCGATTTCGCAGGCCGGCCTGACGAGCCGGCGAGGATTCGGACAAGGAGGTGACGACGACGCCCGTGTCCTCAGGGGCGCTCAATTCGCGGGACAGGGTTTCGGTCATGGCCGTGACTTCAACACCGGCGGGCTCGGTATCGACCTCGGAGGTGGGTTCGGAGCCCGGCAGATCGGGAGGCGATTGGTCGGGCAATGCCTCCAGATCGACCTCGAGGCTCATCGCCTCGCCGTCGCGGATGATGTGGAGGACAGTCTTTGCGCCCTCAGGGATGGTGGAGACCATCAGGGGAAGCTCGTCGCTGTCGTCGACGCTCTCGTCGTTGAGGCTGACGATGACGTCTCGCTTCTGGATGCCCGCTCTTTCGGCGGGGCTGTCGGGGAGCACCTCGGTGACCAGGGCGCCGCCGCTGGAGCCGAGGTCGAAGGAGCGGGCCAGCAGCGGGTCGAGGGGCTGGATACGCACGCCGAGCCAGCTTCGCACCACATAACCGCGCTCGTGTAATTGCGGCAGCAGAGCTTTGACGAGATTGGAGGGGATGGCAAAGCTGATTCCCTGTCCCTGCCGGTTGATCGCCGTATTAATACCGATGACTTCGCCGCGCATATTGATAAGCGGCCCCCCGGAGTTTCCGGGGTTGATGGGGGCGTCGACCTGAATGAAATTGCCCTGATGCTCCTGGCCCTCGATCGGCAGGTCGCGCCGGTCCAGTGCGCTGATGATTCCGGCGGTCACCGAGTGGCTCAGCCCCAGCGGGTTTCCGATGGCCACCACGTAATCGCCGACCTCGACGGCGGAACTATCGCCCAGGGGAACCACGGGAAGTGGGTCGTCGGCCTCGACTTTCAAAAGCGCCAGATCCGTGAGGGGATCGCCGCCGATGACATTGGCCTCCAGCTCACTTTTATCCTCGAATTTAATGGTCACCGTGCTCGCCCGATCGATGACGTGGAAGTTGGTCAAAATATACCCGTCGGGGTGGATGATAAATCCCGATCCCTCGGCAAGGCCGTTGAATTGCGGACTGGGCATCTGGCGGGCGTGGGGGGGACGTTGCCGGTCGTCGTAGGAGACCAGGATATTGACGACCGCCGGGCCCACCTCGCGGACCAACTTGGCATAGGGCGACGATGGCAGATCACCGAGATCGATGGCGGGCGACCCTTCGATCCATAGGTTTGCCTCGTTGGTGGTCTCGGCGTCCCCGTTTGCCGCGGCTCCGTCCTCGGCGACGGCGGGCAGAGAACAGAGAATAGCCAGCGCGGACACGAGCGCGAATCCGGTGATTTTCGATGTGGCCGCTGGGGAGTTGTTCATCATCAATATCGCTCGTGTGGCATCGGCTGGCGAGGGGCGCGAAAATAGTGCAACGGCGAGTAATGAGCGAAGTTTTCCACCCGGCTGGTGTACAGGCAGGCATAGACCTCGACTTGTTCGCCGAAAATGCTGTTTTTATTTCCCTGCTTAAAGAGCAGGCCCCAATAGGGGTTGAATTGGGATTCGAAGCGCTTTTCCAGGTTCAGGATTTCGTCGAGGAGATCGCGGCGGCGCCGGCGCAGGTGATCGCGGTTTTTCTGCAGTTCGTCGCGGGCGCTGCGCAGTTGGTCCGGATCGAAATCGGGCAGCGCCTCCTCGTCGACGCGCGGCTCGCCGGACTCGTTGAGCAGGGCATCGACCTTGTATTTGAGGCCCTGGTCGAAGGCGATTTCTTCGTTGACCCGCTGGATTTCCAGCTCCAGTTCTTCCAGGCGGCTATTTTCCTCTCGCAGGGCTGCGGCCTGCTTTAATTCCTGTTCCATTTCCTGGACGAGCATCACCGTGCGCCAGGCACTGGATTTTTTGCTGCGCACGATATCGCCGTAGATATGGTCGCCGACGAAGAGAACGCGATTGCCGCGAAACCCGCTGATGCGCTCAAAATCGATGAGGTTGCCCCCCTGATAGATGGCGCTGCTGTCGAATTGGCTATACTCCTTGTCGAGCACGGTGCCCGTGGAATCGACGCGTAAAAAGGGATTTCGCTCCGTGAAAAACTCGGGCTTGCAGGCTCCGGTGACCACGATATCAAAATAATTTTGCCACCGTGGGTATTCTGGCAAGATATCGTCGAGTAAAAAACTTAAGATATGATCGGTGAAGGGGGCAAAGCTATTGGTGAGTACGAAGAGCTTTTTTCCGGCGGAGCGGAATTTGTGAAGGGTTAGCGCGAGCTCCACGCTGCGCTCTAGATATTGATCGGTGTGGGCGATGATCTCGTTTTTTATCGAGTCGTCGCGGTGGGCCAGGTCGATGCAGTAGCGAATATCGCGGTATAGCCGCTGCCAGTCGTGGTCTTTGTCCGGTTGTGCCGTCTCGAAATAGTCGACCAGGGCGGCGTAAAGCGTGGCTTCCGGCAGGGCAAATAGGGTGTCTACCAGGGCATAGCGCGGAGTGGTCATTCGCATCGAATTGACGCGATATTCATATAGATCGTCGCCGGTCACCTCGCGAAAGCCGTGATAGACTTTGCCCACGTGGCGATGGCTGTCGAGCTTGAAGATATTTCCCCGGTGGGTGTCGATGACCAATCCGCGGATCGCGAAATTGGTGGGGATCTCCAATTTCAAAATCTCGTCGGGATAGCCCCGTTCCTCGACCAGTCGCGCCAGCGTTTTGTCGACACTCAAAGAGTCGACGGCGTCCTGATCGTAGAGGGCCAGGGTATAATCCATATCAAAGCCGATAATCCCAATATCGGCGAGATTGATGTCGCGATTGCAGTAGACCTGACGAGGGCGCTCGACGTTGAGTACGCCGCTGTGGCGCAGGACTTCGAGAAGGTTTTCCGCCTGTCGTGTGCGTGAAATTGTCGGAGGGTCAGCCAAGTAAAACCTCGTGGAAAAGACGTCCGGTCCAACACCGACCTGATGCTGCGATCAGACCAAAACCATACATCATAGAATAACAACCCCGGGAAATAGAGAACAAGCGCGATGTCTCAGTCCTTCCCTGCAACCAGCATAGAGGGGGCAAGCTAACTACTGGAAAAGCATGTCTCTTTTATGGTAGTTCCTGCAGTTGAGAGGCTCGCCTTCGTTTGTGTCGCCTCGATGAGTAACCCCGGGAACAGGGGAGTTGAGACCATCGCGTCGAAGGAGAAATCAATTTTGCGGATAAAGACAGGACAACATATGAAGTGGCAACGTTGGTTATTGGTAGGTGCCCTGGCAATGGGAATGGCTGTCGGCTGTGGTGGGGATGACGACCCGGTCGAAAACCAGAACCAAAACCAGAATCAGAACCAGAACCAGAACCAAAACCAGAACCAAAACCAGAATCAGAACCAAAATCAGAATCAAAACCAGAACCAAAACCAAAATCAGAACAACGGCGAAGATGAATTCGCCGAAGGGGTCGACGTCTGGGTCGGCGGAGAAACGGATAACGACGCGGCGCCGACGCCGCTGGAACTCGGCGAGAGCTTCGGCGGCCGCTTCGATGCTGATGGGGCTCACTTCTTTTCGATCGATCTCGACGCCGGCGATGTGATTGCCGTGGCGTCGGTGGACTACGAAAGTGTCATCGACGGCGACCCCGAAGAGTTCGCGGTCACCGTTCACGCCCCGGAAAATGAGGTAATGAGCTCTGATTTCCGACGGGCGTTTTTGCCGGGTGAGCACGACGACCGCGAATTCTTTGCTCCTGTCAGTGGCACCTACATGGTGCTGGCACACGGCCCGGGCGGCGATGACGCGGGCTTTGTCGTGGAGACCGAAGAACGCAGTCTTGACGTCGACGGTTCGGTGGAGTTGCCGGGGTCGACCAGTGGAGACTTAAGCGACGGCATGCTCGATGCCTATGATTTGAGCGCCTCGGAGGAATCCAACGTCGAACTCGAGATCTTCGCGCTGCGCGAGAGAGTGGGAAGCTCGCTGGATTCCTGGGTCTTTATCTGGGACGCCGACGCCAATCAGTTGATTACGGATAGCGAGTCGCTCGCCGAGGAAATCTACGATCCCCAGGTCAGCTTCACCGTCGACGAGGGCGACGAGTACGTGGTCATCGTCGATATGGTCGACAATGTGATGGACGCTGACTACGAAATCGTCACCAACCTCACCGACACCTTGCCGAGCAATCCAATCGAGCTGAGCCTGGGCGACGTGGATAGCTTTGACGGTCAAATTCAGGAGCGCGACGATGGCTTTCACGCCGACTACTTCACAGTCTCCGTCGAGCCTGGAGAGTATAAACTGGTGACCGTGGATGCCGACGGAGACCTCGAGCCGGGAATTCAGGCCAGTGACCTTGAGGCCGGTGCGTTTGCTTTCCCGAGCACTGCGCTATCCGCCGACGGAGACGTCGCCGGAATTACACTCGGCGCCGACCCCGATGGTGAGGCCGCCACGTTCTCAGTGGAGGTCACTGACCAGCGCCACATGCTCGATGAGGATGCCCAGCACGGTGGCGACGGCTATGAGTATACCATCGAATTGTCGGAATCCGACGTGGAACCGAGCTCGGTTAATACCAGCGACGGAATGGAGTTAAACCGACCCAGCTCGTCGACGAATGCCGGCGATATCAACATCTTCGACGTGGAGCTGGAGGACAATCACCTTCTGTGGCTTGACGGCGGCACCTATACGGAGATGGAAGACGACGACAATCCGGCAGAGGCCGATTTTCTGCCGGTCTGGGGACTTGGCGGAACGACCACGCTGGCCAGTGTCGGCGGTTCCACCGGATATGCAGCGGACGGATATTATTGGGGTGACGGCGATGATTTTAGCCTGTTATTCCGAGACCTTTTCTTCCGCGGCGATGATGCCTTCGAAACCGACAGTCGTTTTGTGACCTTTGATATCGACGAGCCGGACTACGGCAGCGCCGATCTCGTCGACGACAACGAGTCAGTCGGCGATGCCGCCGAGCTGAGCCTGCCGGTCACCATTTCGGGAGAGTTTGAGGAGCCCGAGCCGGAGGGAGAAGAGATGGATCCTCACGTCTACTACTACACCTTCGAGGCCGACGAAGATGATTTCATCGTCGTGGCTACTGAAAATGGCCCCAATATGGAGTCGCCGCTGTCATTGGTTGACGGCGATGGCGATGAAATCGCCGGCGGTCAGCTTCTGATGGAGCAGCGTCAGGACGGTGGTGAGGAAGACGCCTACTGGGATGGTGCGCTGGTCCACCAGGTAGACGAAGATGGCGAGTTCACCCTCGCGATCACACAATATTGTGGTGTCGACTTCTTCTCCGGTGAGCCATTCTGCGAAGAAGGCGACGTCGACATCCACGTCTTCGTCGAGCCTCGCGAATTGCTATAAACGACATGACGTCGGTATGAAGATGCCGACGGCGTGAAGTCTGGCCAATTAAACGGGCGCGCTCCAGTTGGGAGGGCGCCCGTTTTATCTCTGTGGCCATTGACAGCGCTGAGTGTCGTGGCTACCTCTGAGCAGCCCAGAAAAGGTAATTGTCTTGTCAGCTATTTGACCTCGAACGAGGTGGAGAATTAATGAAGCTTGCGACGCTACGAGATGGATCTCGCGACGGCAAATTGGTGGTTGTCCGAGGCGACAATCAGGTCTACGCCAGCGCCGAAGAAGTGGCGCCGACACTGCAGGATGCTCTGCAGCGCTGGGAGCAAGTAGAGTCGGAGTTAATTGAGATTGCCTCGGAGCTCGACTCCGGAGAGCGCGACGGCACGCCTGTCGAGATCGACGAGCTCGACGCGCCGCTTCCGCGGGCATACGAGTGGATCGACGGGTCGGCCTATATCAATCATATCGTTCTGGTCCGAAAAGCCCGTGATGCCGAACCTCCGGAGACCCTGGAGACCGATCCCCTCGTCTATCAGGGCGGCTCCGGTGTGCTCATGGGCCCAACCGACGATATCGAGGTTCCGAATCTGGAGTGGGGCTGTGATTTCGAGGCGGAGTTAGCCGTTATTTTGGGCGATACGCCGCGGGGCACTACCGCCGAAGAGGCCGGCGATTATGTGCGCCTGATCGTGATTTTAAACGACGTGACCTTTCGAAATATCATCCCCGACGAGCTCGCGAAGTCCTTTGGTTTCTTTCAGTCAAAGCCGGCCACCGCCTTTGCTCCCTTTGCGGTGACGCCCGACGAATTGGGCGATGCCTGGAAAGAGGGCCGCGTCCATCTGCCGCTTCGCAGCGTGTATAACGACGAGATCTTCGGTGAGCCCGAAGCCGGGCCCGATATGCACTTTTCATTTTTTGATCTCATCGAGCATTGCGCGATGACCCGCTCCTTTACGGCGGGCACAATCCTGGGAAGCGGCACGGTCTCCAACGAAGATCGCTCCCGGGGCTCGTCGTGCCTTGCCGAGAAGCGGATGATCGAGAAAATCGACACCGGGGAGTTTATCACGCCTTTTATGGCCCCCGGTGATACCGTTCAGATCGAGATGGAGGACGCCGAGGGTAATAATATCTTCGGCACAATCGATCAGACGGTCGTCGAAGTCGATCGATAATAGATGAGTCAGTGCGCCAGAGGACGGCGCGCAATCTCAACGAGACGGGCATGCGCATCGAAATTAAGGATTACGAGGAGTTATCAAAGCACGAGCTCCACGAAGTGCTCGCTTTGAGAAGCCGCGTCTTCGTCGTCGAACAAGAGATCACCGAAGAGCCCGAAGTCGACGGTCGCGATCCACTGGCCCATCACCTGCTGCTGTGGGACGAAGATCAACTGGTCGGAACGATTCGCCTGCTATGTGACCGAGAGCCGATCAAGGTGGGGCGCGTCGCCGTCGACAGGGAGTATCGACAGCGCGGATTGGGAACGAAGATGATGGTGGCCGTCGGTGAATTTCTCGGTGAGCGGCCGGCGAAATTGCACGCTCAGAGCCATCTTGAGAGGTGGTACGAGGGATTGGGCTGGCACCGCGTTGGTCCCAATTTTGATATCGTCGGCATCGATCATGTGCGAATGGATTGGCCGCCCGAAGCGGCCTGATAATTGGACCGAGTAAGCGTTCAGCCCCCCAGGGTCCGCGGCCAGCCTGGCCGCATTTCGGGCCGTCAGCCCGACCCTTTCAGGGCGCTTTGGCGCATGACTTCGTCACCCCACTGAACGCTTACTGGACCGAATAACGCTTTTTCGATGATCATCCTGGAATCAATACGGAGGTAATATATGGCACTCGCTGGCGTAGAAATCACCTGGTTGGGACACTCGACTTTTTTAATTGAGACTCCCGAGGGAGATACGGTGCTCGTCGATCCGTTCCTGGAGGGCAACCCGAGTTGCCCCGACGAGTTCCACGACGTGGAATCGGATGTGATCTTGATTACCCACGGTCATAACGACCATATCGGCGATATTTTCTCGGCAGCCGATCGATGTGACGGACCGATTGTGGGAATCTTCGATCTGACGACATGGCTGGGATTTGAGGGCGTCGACGGAGACCAATTGGTGGGAATCAATAAGGGCGGAACCGTTTCCCTTGAGGACCACGGAATCGACCTCGAGGTCTCGATGACCAATGCCCATCACTCCTCGTCTTATGCGACGCAGGACGAGGAGTTGGTCTACCTCGGCGAGGCGGCCGGTTACGTACTTCATTTCTCTAACGACGAGTCGCTTTATATTGCCGGCGATACCTGTCTATTCGGTGATATGGAGTGGATCGGTGAATTATACGATCCGACGGTGGCCATCTTACCGATTGGCGATCATTTTACGATGGATCCACAGCAGGCGGCGTTTGCCGCCGATCTGGTCGGTGTCGATGAGGTAATTCCCTGTCATTACGGAACATTTCCGCTGCTGACGGGAACGCCGGATCAGCTCGTCGAAGAGCTGGACTTGCTGGGCGATGAGAATATCGAGGTGATTGCCCTCGAGCCGGGCTCGTCGGTGGAGTGGTGATTTATTAAAACCTGAGAAGAAAGCTATTCAAGGGCGTCGAGGACGGCGGCCAGCGCTGATTCGCCGAGGTGGATGATTCGCCTGGCATATCGCGCGGCGTCTTCCTCGTCGCCTCTTTTTATGGCGTCACGGACGCCGCGATAATCGTCATAGGCTTCGAATTCTCGGGCCAGGGCGCCGGTCAGAAGATGGTCGAAATGAGCGTAGGATTCGCGCAGGCTATTAAATGCCAGTTGGTAGGCGATATTTCCGCCGGCATCGACCAGAGCTGCCCAAAATTCCAGACTTGCCTGTTGCAGCACTTCCAGGTCTTCGTCGGCCTCCGCCATGGTCTCCAGGATTGCGTCGAGCTCATCGACGACGTCCTGGCCGCGCTGAGCACAGATGCGGGCGATGCTCGGCGCCAGGGCGGTGCGCATCTCCAATACGCTGCGGGCGACGCGGACGTCGATCTGGCCCGATTCATTGAGTAATAACGAGGAGAGCAGATCCGTGCCGGCGGTGCGCCGAAAATTCAATACCTTCGTGGAACCGCCATGGCGAATGGAGATGAGTCGGGCTTGCTCAAGACGTTTCAGAGCTTCGCGAACGGCTCCGCGATTGACGTCCAATTTATCGGCCAGCGCCCGCTCGGCGGGAAGCTTTTCACCGGGTTCGAGTTCGCCACTTAAGATTCGGGCCCGAAGTTGGTCGAAGACGGCATCGGCCAGCGACTTCTTGGTAACCGGTTTCCAGGGCTTCGACATGGTGGCGCCTCGGGTTCGAAAAGGTGGGCAGCGCCGATGATAGAGCGGCCCGATGGGGTGGTCAACTGGTCAGACCACAGCATCATTTATGTGAGAAAGACGAAGGGAAGTGCGAAGGCACCGAGGGAGCCGACGATTGTGGTGAGCACGTAAATGGCGGCTATTTTCCCGGACTGCGTCACCAGGGTGATCGTCTCAGTACAGAAGCTCGAAAAAGTCGTGTAGGCGCCGCAAAATCCGACGCCGAATAATAGCAGCCAGGGGTCGCTAAAGGGAGCGAGAAAATCAGGGTCGGTCAGTCCGAAGATGATGCCCAAAAGGGCGCTGCCGGTGAGGTTGACGAATAATGTGGGCAGTGGAAACTCCAGGTCGGGAGCCAGCAGGGCGCCGAGTCGGGCGGTCCAGAATCTCAGCACGGCACCGGCGGCACCGCCGGCGCATAAAAGGGCGACGGTCACAGCGCTCATGTCGACCTCCCGGACTGTCGCCCGAGAAACTGACCAACGCCGATACCCACCCAGGCCAGGAGAAATCCCGCTACCAGCGAGGCGGTCACATAGCCGGTTGCGAGCACAGGCGTCTGATGGACGGAGACCACGAAGCTGTCAGCGGCGAATGTCGACATTGTCGTATACCCGCCACAAAAGCCGACGCCGACCCCGGAGCGCACCCAATCCGGAGCATTCTGGTGGGTTGTAAGCCAGCCGGTGACGATGCCCAATAACAATGCACCGGTGATATTCTCCAGGAGTGTTCCCACCGGAAAAACCGGCGTGAAGGTCCATAGATTAATGGCGTGGCGCAGCAATGTCCCCAGGGCACCGCCGAGGGCCACAAAAAGTGAATTTCGAAGGGGGGCTGACATCAATTCACTATGCCGGGTCAAAAGGTCCGATAAGGGCGGCGCAGAATAGCAGGCCAATCAGCAAAAAAAGGTGGGTGATGGAAGGAAAGTGTTCAGCCCCCGGGGCCCGCGGCCAGCCTGGCCGCCCTTCGGGCTGCTAGAGCATGATTTCGTCACCTAACTGAACGCTTACTGATGGGAGACATCGCAAGCACCAGTATTTCATATCGCCTCTCGCTACCGTATCGCCGAGTTCATTGTGGGGGCGCACACCCGATCATAGCCCTTCCGGGAGTGCCACGATGATAATTGCCGTGACCAGTGCGAGGATGCTGATCCACAGGGCGATGGCGACGGCGGTGGCTCGTTTGGCCTTTTCTGCCTCATACCAGGTCGAGGGGCGAATTCCCTGAAATAAGAAGGTGAGTACGCCGGCGAGGTTGATGGCGACCAGGTTGACGACCGTCAGCAGGGCTGCACCGAGAGCGGCTTCATACTCGCCTGAGCCGAGCAGAAGGCCCGCCGCGGTAAGAGGGGGCAAAAGGGCGACGGCCACCATGACCCCGATGAGGGCGGTGGCTACGCCGCGGGTCACCGAGAGGACGCCGGCGGCACCCGCCGCCAGGGCGAGGGTAATATCACCAGTATTGATCTGTGTCCGGGTGGCGATCTCGTCGAGCGATGCGTCGACGGTCAGCAGTGATCCAGCCACCAATGAGACGGCGATGACGACCAGCAGGCCCAGAATATTGACCTTCCACGCCCGGCGCAGCAGTCGGAAGTCGGCCAGGGTCGTGCCCAGAGCCAGCGCGATATTAGGGCCTATCAGTGGCGCGATGACCATGGCGCCGATGACAATCGCCGTACTGTCGCGCATCATGCCGGCGGCGGCGACGATGGTCGAAAGGAAGACCAGCATATAGTGGACATTGGAGACACTGATGGAGTCTTGCACCTCCTCGGCGACCTCCTCACGGCTGATACGCGAGACCTCCTTGTCTTCCTTTGCTTTCCGCTCATCCTGGGTTTCTGCGCTGTCTTCCTCATCTTCTTTTTTCTCAGCATGCGGCAGTGTTGCCGCCACCTTGGTGACGATGATCCGGTACTCCTCGGAGTCCCCCATTTCACTGAGCATTCGATCGAGGAGCGCCTCCGTATTCGTCGCCTCTATCAATAGGCGGAAGACTGAATCACCATTTACGTCGCGGAAATGATGCTCATCTATAACCCTGTACTCTTCGCGCAGTTCCGCAACGCCGGGAATAGCTTCGCTGTCGGCGGGCAGATAGATATCGATCTGGCGAAGTGCCATAGACCATTCCGAAATGTCATGGGTCTCCTCTCGTTAGATATATTCCGAGGTCGACCGATGACGAGCGTCGGTTGCGACAATGACCGAGGGTTCAGCTTAGTGAGGCGGGCCTCACCAGGCGGCCTCGAGCATTGCCTCGATATCGTCGGCCGACGCGTGGAGCCCCTCAGGGACATTGGGCATGAAGACGTCTTTGATCGTCGCCTCGGCAATTTTTCCGAGAATTGATCGATCGGCGCCGTCCAGATCGCGGAGCCTCGAGGGTAGGCCGAGTCCGTCGCGCATCTCGGCGACGGCGTCGGCGATGGCCGCCGGCTTGTCCCGGGCCTCGCCCACGCCCAATGCATCGGCGAGCAAATCGCGGCGACCGTCGACATGGTCGAAGAGATAGCGCAGAGCTTCAGGGGTGATGACGGCGTGGGCAATACCCTGCTGGATTTCGAATCCATCGCGCAGGGTGTGGCCGAAGGCGTGGATAAGCGACAGCGTCGTCGTATCCGGCCGGCCGATGCCGTATTGAACCAGGATCAATCCCTGAACGACGGTTTCCAAGATCGAGGCCGTCGGTTCCTGGTCTCCGAGTTCGGTGAGGCCGCGATACATCAATCCGATGCCCCGCGAGGCGGTGGCGTCGGTTATCGGCGTGGAGTGGCGCGTGTAGATCGTCTCCAAACCCTTATTAAATCCGTTCATTGCCGAGCCGGCTAAGATCCCCTTCGGCGTCGTCGCGTAGAGGGCCGGATCGTGAAAGATACCGGTGGGCATCAGGCGCCGGTCTTTGACGCCTCCGCCGATGGGATTTTTGACGAGTCCAGACTCCGGCGACGCGCTGACCCCGGCGACGATGGACATGTCGGCGCCGGCGAGGGTGGTGGGGATGGCGAAGATGGGGAGTTCGTCGCCGTCGCCCATCTTGATGGTGCCCGCCGATTCGAATTCGGCTCCTGCATCTGCGGGCGAGTCATCGCGAGAAGATAAAATGCTGACCACTTTACTTACGTCCAGGCTGCTTCCTCCGCCGAGGGCGATGAGGACGTCGGCGCCACATTCCTTTGCCTTCTGCAGGGCCGCGGCGGCTGTGCCGAGGCGCTTTTTGGGCGTGGTCTCACTGAATACGCCGCCCAGTCGGTCGCCGAGCCCGTCGGTCACAGGGGTGATGGTGTCGCTATTATTGGCGACGCCGCTGCCGGTGACGACCAGGGCGGTCTCGAGGCCCTGTCGGGCCATTTCGTCGGCGAGGTTCGCGACACAACCGATGCCGAAACGGACAACGCCGGGCGAATAATCGAATCGAAATTCATCGTTTGCATTCATCTTCAAGGTCCCTCGCAGGCAATTAAAATCAATGGTCGAGGCGTTCAATCATGTCCCGTTTAAAACACAGAACGGAAGGGAAGGGCAATACCACTCTCGGACGGCACCCCCGGTCGAGATGTGAGATCACTTGCGTTGATAGCAATAAATTTTAAGAAGCGATCACGACGGCGGCGTAAAGTCGGGAATGCTGGCCTCGATTTCGTCTCGTTTGTCTTCGAGCCATTCGGGAAGAACGAGCGTCATACCGAGTTTTTTGAGGTCTTCATCGGCGGTGAATCCGGGCGACATCGTAGCGAATTCAAAGAGGGTCCCGCCGGGCTCACGGCAGTAGATCGATTGGAAGTATCTTCGGTCAATGCTGTCCGTCGGCGACAGGCCGGCGTCGATCAGTGCCCGTCGAACCTCGTCCTGGTGCTCCAGATCGTCGACCGAAAAGGCAACATGGTGAACGGTGCCGATGCCCATTTTCCCGCGCCCCAGATCAGTTTCGGCGATATCGACGATGGAGGCCGGAGCTGCGCCTTCGGCCCGCAGTCTGATTCGGTTGTCGGAGGCGCCGATCCGCTCGTAGCCCAGACTATCCGTCAAGACCCGCTCCGTGGGCTCGGCATCGTCGACGGCCAGCGTGACACCGTAAAATCCACGCAACTGATGTTCCGGCATCACCGGGCTATCCGCCCAGGGAGTGATATCGGCATCGTCGGCCGTATCAGTGGCGACCAATTCGATATTGATTTCGTCGGGATCGGAGACGCTCAAGACGGTGTCATCGAAACGCCGATTTTCGTCGAAAGCGATATCGTTTTCCCTGAGACGCTGTCTCCAATATTCGAGCGATGCCGGACGAATCGCGTATGCTGTCTCTCGAGTCTGTCCGGCGCCGAACTCTCCGGCCTCCTCAGGATCGGTTTTTGGAAAAAAGGTCAGGTTTGTCCCCGGTGTCCCCTGATAGTCGCCGTAATATAGGTGGAGCGTCGACGTGTCGTCGTGATTTACCGTAAATTTCACCAGGCGAAGTCCGAGCAGACCGACATAAAAGTCGGCATTTCGATTCGGTTCGCCGCAAAAGGCGGTAACATGGTGGATACCGGCTATGGAAGGTGTCATAAGGGGGTTCTCGGTAGCAGACTCAGTGCCTATGCGAAGTGAAGTGAAGATAGACGCTGAGGCGCGAGACGAAAATAGTAATTGGCGATCAGGCGAAGGAGTTTCGGTCCACCAGCTTCAGTTCACCCGCCTTTGCATCCATCCGAAATGGTACTCCCAGGGGAATGGTCAGCCGCGGATCGATATGTCCGAAGTCCACATCCACCATCACGGGAAACTCAAAATCGCTCAGTGACAAATGAAGAATCCGGTCCAGTCTCGCTCGGCTTAGTAGTACAACATCACTTAGCTCACGGCCCATCGCCGGTCGCCTGCGCCAATGGCTGCGTTGCGCCGGCTCGACGATGCGCTGCGGCATCGCCTGCGCCATCGCGCCTTGCCCTTGCC
>SKQC01000208.1 GCA_007119175.1 Myxococcales bacterium
CCGACCTGCACTTCGCCGCCTTCCTCGAGACTGCCGAAGAGGATTTCCTCGGCCAGCGGTCGCTTGATGGACTCCTGAATGACGCGTGATAGAGGCCGGGCGCCCAGGGTCTCGTCGTAGCCCTTTTCGGCAATCCAGCGGCGGGCGTCTTCGTCGAGGGTGACCACCACGTCGCGCTCGTCGAGCTGAAATTCGAGCTCGTCGATGAATTTGTCGACCACCTTCAGGATGACGTCGTGGGGCAGTGATTTGAAGATGACGATCTCGTCGAGGCGGTTTCGAAATTCCGGCGAGAAGGTCTTTTCCATGGCCGCCGATGCCTTTGAGAGATCGATGCTTTTTCCAAAGCCGACCACATTTTTCGACAGCTCCTGGGCCCCGGCATTGGAGGTCATGATGAGGATGATATTTCGAAAATCGGCCTCGCGCCCGTTATTGTCGGTCAATTTTGCGTTGTCCATGACCTGCAATAAGACGTTGAAGATATCGGGATGGGCCTTTTCAATTTCGTCCAATAGCAGCACGGCGTGCGGGGTCTTTCGGACCTCTTCGGTAAGCAGGCCGCCTTTGTCGTAGCCCACGTAGCCGGGAGGGGCGCCGATGAGCCGGCTGACGGCGTGGCGCTCCATATACTCGGACATATCGAAGCGAATAAAGTTGATGCCCAGACCGGCGGCGAGTTGGCGGGCGACCTCGGTTTTTCCAACCCCGGTCGGGCCGGCGAAGACAAAGCTTCCCACCGGTTTGTCGGGCCGGGTCAGACCGGCGCGGTTCATCTTCACCGCCGTGACCACCGCCTCGATGGCCGCGTTTTGGCCAAAGACGTTGTCCTTTAGCGTTTTTTCCAGATCGTGGAGGCGGTCTTTTTCGCTTCCCTCGACCTTAAATTCGGGGATGCGGGCGATGGAGGCCACCACCTTTTCGATATGATCGATATCGATGTGGTTGCTCTCGTAGTCATCGCGGTGGATGCGGTGTCGGGCGCCGGCCTCGTCGATGACGTCGATCGCTTTGTCGGGCAGGGCCCGCTCGGTGATATGCTTGGCGGCCATCGTCGCCGCCGTATCGATGGCCTCATCGGAGTAGGTGACCTCGTGAAACGACTCGTAGTGCTGCTGCAGGCCGCGCAAGATATCGCGGGTCTCATCGATGGTGGGCTCGATGATGTCGATTTTTTGAAAGCGGCGCGCCAGGGCCCGGTCGCGGTCAAAACTTTTTCGAAATTCCTCGTGGGTGGTGGAGCCGATACAGCGCAGCGAACCCTCGGCGAGGGCCGGCTTTAAGATATTGGAGGCGTCCATCGTCGATCCCGAGGTGGCCCCGGCGCCGACGATGGTGTGGATTTCGTCGATGAATAATATCGCCTCCGGCCGATCCTGCAGGGCTTTGATGACCGCTTTTAGGCGTTGCTCAAATTGACCGCGAAATTTCGTCCCCGCCAACAGTCCCCCCATATCGAGGGCCCAGATGGTGGCGTCGGCCAATACCTCGGGCACCTCGCCGAAGGCGATTTTTCGGGCCAGCCCTTCGGCGACCGCCGTTTTTCCCACGCCGGGCTCGCCGACGAAGATGGGATTGTTTTTTCGCCGTCGACACAACACCTGGACGGTGCGCTCAATCTCGGTGGCCCGGCCGATGAGGGGATCGATATGGCCATCGTGAGCGCGCTGGACTAAATCGGAGCAATAGGTCTCAAGCGGGTTTTGCACCTCGTCCTCGTCGTCGTCGAGACCGGTGGGGCCGTCATCCCACTCAGTGGCGTCGTCGTCGAAGGTCGCTTCCTCACCGCCGCCGGAGCTCTCGTCAATCTTGGAGACTCCATGGCTGATATAGCTGACCACGTCGAGGCGGGTGATGCCCTGGTTTTCCAGAAAATACACGGCATGGCTGTCGGGCTCGCTGAATAACGCGACCAGCACATTGCCCCCGTCGACTTCGTTTTTACCCGACGAGCGCACATGCATAATCGCCCGCTGCATCACCCGTTGAAAGGCCACCGTCTGCACCGGTTCGGCGACGGCGTCGGCGGGCAGCCGCTCGATCTGATCGTCTAAGAAATGATCGAGATCCCGGGTCAACTGGTCTAAGTCGGCGCCGCAGTGGCGCAGAATCGATCGCGTCGTCTCATCGAAACACAATACATATAGCAGGTGCTCCAGTGTCAGGTATTCGTGACGCCGCTGCTTGGCTTCTCGTACGGCGGCGTACAATGCGATTTCGAGGTCTTTTTGAATCATGGGCCTTGGCTCCGGCGAAGGGACGGCATTCCGGGTGGAGCGGGATTGCCGGTCCGCCCTATTCGGGTTCCATCGTGACCATCAGAGGGTGGCCCTCGCGACGGGCGTGATCGAGTGTGGTCTCCACTTTTGTCTCCGCTATCTCTCGCGGGTAGACGCCGGCCATCGCCGAGCCCTGGTTGTGGACTCTTAGCATGATCTGGGCTGCTTCGGCCGGCGACTTATTGTAGATCGTCTCCAGTACGTGGACCACGAACTCCATGGTCGTATAGTCGTCGTTGTGAAAGATCACTACGAATCGTCGAGGCTTCTTGACCTTCGACTTTTTTTCGGGGACGACATCAGTTTCTGTCTCGTGCTGACTCACGCCTTGGCTCCCATCTGCTGCGACCATTGAATGCATCGAGCAATTCACGACACATCACCGCGATGGGATCGAAGGAGGAGGTGGCTTTGTTGCGCTTCGGCGACCGCTTTCGGCCGGCGCCATCCACCGACGCCCTCTTAAGGAAAAGCTAAGCGCCGTTCGATCGATCCCAAGTTCAAAGGGTTCGGCGACGGGCTCATCAAAATGAACCACCGAACCGGAGAAATTATGCCTCAACTGCCGCTGGCCGACCCGTTGCAATGGTTTCGCATCTGGATGGACGACGCCCGGGCTTCGTCGAAGGACGACCCCACGGCGATGAGCCTGGCGACCGTCGATGCCGACGGCCAACCGACGACTCGCATTGTGTTGCTCAAAGCGTTCGACCGCAAGGGATTTGTATTTTATACCAACTTAAAAAGTGCCAAGGCCAGGCATTTGCAAAGCCAGCCGAAGGCCGGTCTGTGCTTTTTGTGGTACTCGCTGGGCCGACAGGTGCGCATCGACGGAACGGCCCGGCTGGTCGACGACGAGGAGGCCGATGCCTATTTCGCCACCCGTGCCCGGGGCAGTCAGATCGGCGCCTGGGCCTCAAAGCAGAGTGCCCCGATGGACGATCGCCACAGTCTTGAGCGGCGGGTCAAAAAAATCGAGGCCCGCTTTGAGGGCCGGCCCGTCGAGCGCCCCCCGTTTTGGTCGGGCTATCGGGTGGTGCCGGCGACGATTGAATTCTGGCAGATGCGCCCCGACCGCCTCCACGACCGGTGGCGTTTTGAGCGCATCGGCGACGACTGGCAGTGGCAGCGCCAGCGCCTATATCCGTGAAATGCCACCGGCTGCTCAGCGGTTGTATTGACAGTTTTCGTCCTGTACCTATTCGTGTGCCCCACGCAAGCCAGATCCACTGATCTTAAAAAAGGAGCCCATCGATGAAACCGAAAAAGCGAATTTTTGTTGTCGGCGGCCATCTGACACCGTTTATCGGCAAAATGCACCCCGATTTTATCTGGAAGAAGCACCCCGATTTCGGCAAAAAGGAAAATCCGGGCCTCGAGGATTATCTCACCCGTTCAATCCGGGGCGCCCTTGAGAGCACCGGGGTAGATGCCGCTGATATCGACCGCGGTTTCGTGGGCAATTTCGCCGGCCAGCTCTTCAGCCAGCAGGGCCATCTGGGGGCGATGGCCGTGCGCGCCGACGAGGGATTGGAGGGAACGCCGTTTATGCGCGTGGAGGGAGCCTGTGCCTCAGGCGGCTTGGCCGTGCTGGCCGGTGTCGACGCCCTGCACGGGGGAAGCGACGTCATACTCGCCGCGGGTGCCGAGGTTCAGACCACCGTCAGCGCCCGAGAGGGGGCGGGTTATCTGGCCCGCGCTGCCCACTGGCAAGAAGAGCGCGATATCGACGAATTTACCTTCCCGGCCATGTTTGCCCGTCGGGCCAAGCATTATAAAGAAAATTTCGGGGTCAGCGACGAAGATATCGCCCACGTGACGGTCAAGGCTTTTGAAAACGGCAACAAAAACCCCAACGCTCATATGCGCGAGGTCTCCTGGGATCTGGAGAGTGCCTCGAAGCCGGGCAAGAAAAACCCGGCCTTTCTGGCCAATGAGGAACTCAAGCCCCATCTAAAGGTCTCCGATTGCTCTCAGGTCAGCGACGGGGGAGCGGCCATCGTATTGGCCACCGAGGAGGGACTGGATCGCCTTGGGGTTTCGCCCGCAGACTGCATCGAATTGGTCTCCTACGGACAGGCCACCGGCGCTCTGGGCCGCGTCGATGACTACACGGAACTGGGCACCACCAAAAAGGCGGCCGCTAAAGCCTATGACGACGGTGGGTTGAGTCCGGACGACGTGGATGTCGTCGAGGTCCACGACTGTTTTGCTGTGACCGAATGTCTGATGGTGGAGGCCCTGGGCTTTGCCGAGGCTGGCAAAGGCGCCGAGCTCGCCAGAGACGGGGAGACCGGGCTTAAGGGATCGATTCCGGTCAATACCGGCGGGGGCTTGTTGGCATTTGGCCATCCCGTGGGAGCCACCGGCGTCAAGCAGGTGCTCGAGATTTATCGCCAGATGAAGGGATTGTGTGGCGACTACCAGCTCGACGAAACGCCGGAGGTGGGGCTGACCGCCAATATGGGTGGTGACGACCGCACCTCGGTGTGCATGGCCTTTAAGAATCTGGGCTGATCTACAGCGTACAATTTAGCTGAAGCGATCATCTCGACGGTACTCCGTCTGGGATAATCGAAAGACCCTCGATCGGAGCCCCGATCGAGGGTCTTTTTTGCCTTATGATGCCGAAAATTTTGATTCCAATAATTTTTCGGCATGGGCAAGCGCCTGTGGCGTATCGATATCCTGCCACAAAAACTCGCCGAGGTCCCAGAACCCGAAGCGATCCGCTCTGTGTAGCCGGCGCACGGCATCGGAGGTGGAGCAATCTCCTCTTTTGCGGCGCTCCGCGCGCAAGGCCTCCACAAATCCCGGGCCACACCAGAATAGCCCGGCGTCGACGACGTCGAATCGCTGCAGTTGTTTTCCGATCGCGAAATCGTCGGTGTCGGTCCGAACTTTGGTGGCGTCCGGCATATCGAAGATGGTCTCCAGTTTTTTATCGATCACCAACGCCCCCTGCCACCGATCGGGGCGCTCGGCATCGAAGCGCCGATTCAGCTCGTCAAAAAGGGCCGGATCGAAGAGGTGATCGCTCATGGTCAACCAGAAGGACTGATCGTCATCGAAGGCGTCGACCCCGGCGAGGACGGAGAGTCCGTTTTGGCCCTCGAAGTCGCCGTTATAGGCACAGCGAACCGATATCGACGAGGGTCGCCTGTGGTCGTTTACGGCCCGGGTCAGCGCCTCGGCATCGTATCCGGTGACGACGATGACCTCGTCGATGCCGAGGCGCGAAAAATTATCCAGATGACGGTCCAATAAGCTACGCTTACCGACTCGGGTGAGTAATTTATGACTGGCGTCGACGCTTAGCCGGCTTCCGAAGCCGGCGGCGAGGATGATGGCACGGCTTGTTTTCAAGTGGCACTCCGTTGTCGAGATCGCCGCCCGGTGGGGAATGGACGTCGTCACAGGTTTGTTCTCCACAGAGAAACCGTTACTATGGGAATGGTGTCAGGATCAACTCCAGCACGGTGAGAACCATGATTCGAGATGAAGCAACGAAGAAACCTTCGCCCATCGGGGAATTTGCGTTGTGGATCCTGGTGGGGTTATTCGCCACTGCCATGGCCCTGGTGGCGATGACCGGTGCAAAATACCTGCTGGGGTGGAATGAGGCGCAGTGGATTGCCGCCACGGCCGTCGTCGGTGCCTGCAGTATCACCTGGGGAAGCTGGGCGGCCCTGTTGTGGACCCGTAGCCGAGTGCTGAAGACGATGATGGTGGCGGTGACGATTTTGCCAGCGGTATTGATGCTCGCCGGGGCGATATGGGCATTTTTCGCGATGCCGGAAAATCCCTGGGTGTGGCGATGGGGCTGGCTTATCGTCGGCGGTCACGGCCTCGGCGCTCTGGCGGTGGTGGGAGTTGTGGGGGGGCGAAAATTATTTGCCAGCTCCGCATCTGCAAAACTGAGACCGCGTCAGCTCGTCATCGGCTGGACTTTTTTCCCGCTGGTCGTCGTCGCCGGCAGCGTCGGGGTTGTCGCCGTGACCTGGGCTCTTCTTCCCGATCTTTTGACCTGTGAGATGACACCGCTGGCCGCCGTGGCCTATTGGGTCATTCCCTCTCAGGCCCTGGTCCTGTTGACCACCGTGTTGCCCGCCGGCACCGCGGAAGTATGTGACCGGTTGACACGGGCCTCCGAGAAATGATGATCTCCTGACTGTCAGGGGGGTGGATGATATCTACTTTGCCGGATACGTGTGTAAGGCAACAGCAGCCTTGTGCCGCCAGGAGTGAGATCGAATGGGATTGGAAGATGAAATTACGGAAGTGGATTCCGGGGAATTATACAGCGACGTCACCGATGCCGATGAGGAGCCCGGAGATCCTTTAGTCGACGAGTCCGCACCCGAGCCGAAGGTGCTTTTCGTCGACGATGAGCACCATATTTTAAAGGCGGTACGCCGGCTTTTCGTAGATCGTGACTTCGAGTTGCTGACCGCCGAAAGCGGCGAAGAAGCGCTGGAGATCGTAAAGGCAAATCCGATCGCTGTGCTCGTCTCCGACCAGCGGATGCCCGGAATCAGCGGCACGGAGTTATTGGACTTCGTGCGCAAAAATAATCCGAATACAATCCGCATTATGCTCACCGGAAATAACGATATTTCCACGGCCCTGGAGGCCATTAACCGGGGAGCTGTATTTCGCTTCGTCACCAAGCCCTGGAGTCACGACGACTTTTTGCACACCATCGATCTAGCCCTCGAACAATATCACCTTCGGGAATCGAAGGACCGGAATGAGCGCCGAATAGCCGCTCAGAACAAAGAGTTGCAACAGCTCAACGACAAGCTGCGCGACTTCAACGAGCAACTCGAAGATCGGGTTCAGGAGCGCACCAAAGAAGTAGTGGCGAAAAAGAAGGAAGTGGCCCGATTGTACGGGGAGTTGCAACAGAGTTTTGATGGGGTGATCAAGGCTCTTTTGTGCATCATGGAGCTAGGCGAGATCCACGTCGTCGAGCATTGTCAGCGCACCGCCGAGCGGGTGCGGCGTTTCGGTGAGCACCTCGGCATTGATGCCGAGTTGAATCGAGAATTAGAGCGAGCAGCCCTGTTGCATTGGATCGGGTTGATCAATGCCTCGGCGCCGCTATTTCGAAAGCCCATCGAGGAATTCGACGCTGTGGAAACGGCGACCTGGGAGTTTCATCCCCTGCTCGGCCAACAGGCCCTGCGCCACGTGCCGGCCCTGCATGATGTGGGACGGTTTATTCTGTATTATCTGCACCGCTACGATGACCGTGATTTTCAGCCAGGAGCTCCGTTTTCCGGTGCCAGTGCCGAGGAGATGGACGAGGAGTTTATCCGGGGCTGCCAGATCCTCGGTATCTGCAGTGCCTTCGAGCAGGTCAAGACCTCGCGCCAGGGAGCAACGACCGGTGACTCCGAGAGTCGCTCCTGGGTTCAGGAAGGACTGCGTGTGATAAGCGAGGGCAGTGGCGGCCGCTTCGATCCCGACCTGGTGCGCCGATTTAAGGACTGGGTGGGCCGGAAGTTGGAGTCGACACGAGGCCGACAGGTGGTGATTAGCTTCGATGAACTGGAGTCGGGAATGGTCCTGGCCCGACCGCTGGAGACCGAGCAGGGCATTCCCGTGGCTCCCCGCGATATGATTATTACCGAGGAGTTAATCGAGCGCCTGGAGCGCTTTCGCGACTCCAATGGCCTCAAAGAGATTCATGTCTGGGAGTGATCGCCTCGCGGACCGGAGGCAAGGGGAATGGCGTCGACGGGCAAAAGCATTGTATAAGTAAGACCTGCTCGTCGACTCATCGCCCTTTAAGCCCGTGACATCTGCCCCGATGGATCTGACCTACCTCATCGTCCGACGGTTGCTGCGCGATGACGACGTGCAATTTAGCCGCAACCGCAATTTCGAGGCCTACGAAGATCCGCAGGTCAAGCGAGCGATGCGACTATATCGCCATCTTCAGAGCCTGGAAGACGATCTGCTCGCTCTCGACGATCCACAGACGGTGCGCTTGCAGGCGGTGGAGCGCGACGAAGAGCAGGTGACGGTGCGTCTGGTCTTTTCCAGACAAAAGGGACGGCGAATCAGCTATTTGGCCCCCCGAGAATGGGAACTGTTGCTGGAAAACGAGCGGGTTTCCGATATTCTTCGCACCGTGATGCAACGCGCCGATGAGCAGACACGACAGGTCTTAAGAGCCGCGTTATAAGTATCGGGTCGAGAGAGGCGAATTTGTGTCACCAGGTCTGGTGAGTTTTGGTCGGAGCACATCTTGTCGAGGACGAACGATGAATACAGCGAAACTGATTTCTTTAGTTGTGATGGCGATAATGAGCGTGGGGCTGATAGCCTGTTCGGCCTCCAGTCCTGTCGCCGATCCAATGCCACAGGGCCAGAGCTACTCCGGGTTGTGGTATTCGCCGCAATACGAGCATATGTATCTACATCAAGACGGCGATCGCGTCGTCGGTGTCTATACCTATCGCGGCGGTGGTGAGATCGAGGGTAAAGTGGAGGGAAATCTATTGCTCTTTGACTGGGATCAGCCCGGCGATCGAGATGCGGCACGGCGCGATATGCAGGGCAAGGGGTTTTTCCATCTCGTCGAGCGGGGCGACGGCGTAGAACTCGAGGGGCAGTGGGGCTACAACGAAGACCGGGAAGGAGCGCCCTGGGAGGCGGAATATATCCGGGAGTGGAAGGACAGCGATCCGCGAACACTTCAGGAATTGCGCGATCGACGGTAACCAATCGGACGAAATAAAAGAAAGGATTTCAATGAGAGACTGCCCGGGAAATGCCACGGATCGGATCATCGCCCTCATGGCCGGAGGCTGGGTGGCTATGATGGGGTGTGCGGCAGCGCCGGCGGCACCGGATCTGCAAGAAGATATTATGGTGGCCACCGAGGAGGAGCGCGAGGAGGTGATCAATGCATTGCAAAAAGAGCTCGATCGCTCCATGCAGAGATTGGCTATCGATGACTACGAAGCCCCCTATTTTTTGTCCTATCACCTCCGCGATGAGGAAAGCTACAACCTATCGGCACGCTACGGAGCGCTGACCGGAGAAAATCACAATCGGCAGCGCTATGCCTATGTAGAGAGCCGAGTTGGCGGCTATGACTTCGATAATTTTGCCAATATCGACGCCCACAGCTATCGGATGGGCGATTTTCACGCCGACCGCATCGCCCCTATTGACACCGATGTCGATGCACTGCGCGGCGCTCTGTGGTTGTTGACCGACCAGACATATAAGTCGGCACTCAGCGATTATCAGACCAAACGCGGCGGCGCGATTTACAGCGCCGACGACGATCTCGATGTGCCCAGTTTCTCGCAGGAAGAGGCCCGCGAGTACCGCGGCGAGGTCAAACCGCTTAACCTCGACCAGAGCGCCTGGCGGAGCATGACCCGCGAGGTCACCCGGGAGATGCGGGAACACGATTTTTTGATGGACGCCAAAATGGACGTCTCCGCCCGGCGAATGGTGCGCTATCTGGTTAACTCCGAGGGGACGGATATTGTAGAAGAATTTACAATTTACTCCGTTCATGCCCAGGCATTTACCCGGGCTGACGATGGGATGTTGCTCGAGAATAGTCGCCGTTTTTACGCCCGCGACGCCGACCGTCTCCCCGATCGCGACACGATCCGTGAGGCGGTCGCGGAGATGATCGACGATCTCGACCAGCTTCGCTCGGCGCCTGTGCTCGATCCGTTTACCGGGCCGGCGATCCTCGATCCCGAGGCGTCGGGAGTCCTCTTTCACGAGGCCGTGGGCCATCGGCTCGAAGGCGAGCGTCAACTCGACGAGGCCGAAGGACGGACCTTCGCCGGACAGGTGGGCAATCGCGTCATGCCCCGGTTTTTGTCCATTTATGACGACCCGAGCCTGAGCGAATACGATCAAACCCAGCTCAACGGCCATTATCGCTATGATGACGAGGGCGTTCCCGCCAGCCGGGCATCGCTGGTGGAAGACGGAATCCTGACGGGATTTTTGATGAGTCGAACGCCGATCGAGGATTTCGCCTCATCCACCGGTCACGGTCGCGCCCAGGGAGTCAGCGTGCCCCAGGCGCGGATGGCTAATCTGGTCGTGGAGGCCGATCCTGAGTCGACGGTATCCAATGAGGAATTGCGTGAGATGCTCCTTGAGGAAGCACGCCGCCAGGACAAGCCTCATGGATTGATTATCCGCGATATTACGGGCGGCTCTACGAATACGCTGGGGTTTGGTTACCAGGCATTCAAGGGGATTCCGCGCATGATCTATAAGGTCGATGCCGAGACCGGCGAGGAAACTCTGGTGCGCGGGGTGGAGATGGTGGGCACGCCTCTGTCGGCGATCAATGAAATCGAGGCGGCCGGCGAGGATACGGCGGTGTTCAACGGTTTTTGTGGGGCCGAAAGCGGTTATGTTCCGGTGTCCACAGTGGCCCCGGCGCTGTTGACCGCCGAGGTGGAGTTGCAGCGCTCTCAGCAGACCCGAGAGCGTCGCCCTGTGCTTCCCGCTCCCTGGGCGGACGAGGCCGACGATGAGCCAGAGATGGTTCACGACGACGACGATGAGCTTGAATTCGACGAGCGGTCTTCGCTAGAAATGACGGAGTAAGCACTCAGTCGTATCGCAAATTCGCAGAGAGCATTGAGAGTTGGGGCTCGCGACGCTCGCTGCCAATATCCAATTTGTCCAACAGGAGGAATCATGGAGGTTGCACAGCCCAGCCCCGAGGAACTCGAGGGCCTCAAAATGGAGAACGCCGGCTTTATCTCCCACGAGGGAAGGACCTATAGCACCGAGGAAAATAAGGTCTGGGAGATTTTGTGTCGGCGCCGCATGGAAAAACTGCCGGAGACCGCCTGTGATGCCTGGTTGGAGGGGCTCGAAAAACTGCAGATGCCGATGGACCGGATCCCCCTTTTCGACGAACTCAATGAGCGGCTTAAGCCGCTGACGGGGTGGACGGTGCGTGCTGTCGACGGCTTTATCCCGGCGGAGATGTTCTTCGGGTCGATGGCCAAACGGGAATTTCCCTCCACCCTGGAGGTGCGTCCCATGGACAGCCTGGAGTATCTTCAGGAACCGGATATCTTTCACGATGTCTTCGGCCACGTGCCAATGCACACCAACCCGGTATTTGCCGATTTTGTCCAGGAATACGGCCAGTTGGCCAGCGAATTGGAGGACCCGGACAAATTCGACGCGCTGGGGCGGTTGTGGTGGTACACGGTCGAATTCGGGCTGGTCGACGAGGGTGACGAGGTCAAATTATACGGCTCCGGTCATATGTCGTCATTCGGTGAGGCCGACAATGTCTTCGTCGGTGGGCCGGAGATTCGTCCCTTTGATCTGGACGAAGTGATCTCGACCCCATTTCGAATCGACATCTATCAGCCCGTGCTGTGGGTTGCTCAGGGATTTGAGCAATTGCGAGAATCGGTCGCCGAGTTGCGACGTCGGTGGGCTGAGGAGCTCGACGAGAGCTGATAAGTTCGGTTTGTTGTGTAGAAAAACTTACGCCCCGAGCGGATGACGAGGGCTCAATCTTCGTCGCCTGTTCGGGGTTTTTCTATGTCGTCACCTGTGGTGTCCTCGACGCCATCGGATTCTGTATCTTCTTCGTCGCCGTCCTCTGTGGGAAGTATCGGAGCGGGGGTGAGGGCTCCGGGACGCATGGCGTCTCGCTCCTCTTCTTCTTCGGCCACGGTCTGGGGAAAGATGGTGCCTTTGCGAAGGCGAATTAGGGGAGAGGGAAGCCGTCGCCAGCTCAGCATTTGTTCCGATGGGGCGCGAAGGGCGAGAAATAAGATCAGGACCGAGCAGAGACTGACGAAACCGAGAACGAATGTGCCGGGAATCATGGCAATTTCGGCGCGGGATACCAGCTCGGCAGCCGTCGTGGCCTCGGCGGGATGCAGGTATAATTTGATCGCCCAGGAGCCGACGGCAAAGAGGTAGATATAGCCGTAATTTCGGCGCAGGCGATAGCCCACGGCGTCGATAAATCGCAGGTGAGGTACCGCACGACCTAGATCTTCTGCCAGGGAGGCAAGTTCGCGTTGTGTTTCGCTATCCGACGGGGCTGTGTCGGGGGCGATCCGGGGGGCGATGATATATTTGTTGATGCTGCGGATTCGCCGACGCCATAGGTCGTAGGTCTGGTAGCGCCGGCTCTCCATAATCAAGAACAGCCCGCATGCCGAGATGAGCAATAATAAGATAAAGTGGGGAGCCTGCGGACGGGCAAAGGCAAAAGAAATTACGCCAATGGTCGTGACGACCGCCCAGTTAGTCGTGGCATCGAGGCGCTCGCGCCACACGTCGGCGTGCATGACGATGGCGCGATAAAAATGCACCACGGCAGAGGAGACTTCGTTCATGGCCCGATCGCAATACAAAGAGTAAAAAAAAGCCCATCGCACACTGGCGATGGGCTTGGATACACAACTCGGCGTCAGATCACTCGACGGTCAAATCGAGTTGCATTCCCTCGCTGAACCGGTTTCCAACGGCAAATTCGCCTTCTGTATCGAAGGTGTAGGTCCATTCCTGATTGGGCTCGATATTTTCATCGACATTCAGGGCGGGAATATTGACGTTGTGTGATTCCGGATCTTGATTCTGGAAGGTGATCGATGTGCCGGCGGCAATCGTCATCGAACCAGGCTGAAATTGGTATTGATAAAGCACCACCGGTCGGTCTTCCGGCTCCGTCGGTTGCTCGGCGACTTCCTCATCGGGAACGTCGTCGGAGCTGCTGCAGGCGAAGCTAAAGGCCATCAATGAGGCCACGAGACTTAGGGCGAGGGTGCGGATGATAAGACGCTGAATCATGAGATCCTCCTGTTATGGGTCAAGCTTTGTGGGCAGCGCTGCTTGGTGTGGCCGACAATGCAAGATGCAATTTGACCATCCAATGAGCATGCCACGATACCCAAGGCGACGGGAAAGTCAATGGCTGGACGGGCCAACAATTCCGTGCCTAAGCAGGCTCTGGTCACGGATTATTTCCCATTTGTTGATGGTCGCCCCCGGCGGTGGCTGTGGAAAGGAGAAAAGCAAAGTTTTGTGAACTGGCAGACGATGGTAGGATGAGCATTCACGAATCTAGTTCGCATCAATGGTCGGAGAAGTAAACCAACTCCAGTTCCATCGCCAGGGGAAAGCAGTTGGAGTGGAATATACATTATAAAATCGCCCGCAGTGCTCTGAAATTGAGATATCTGGACTTCGATCGAGTCAGTGAGATATTGACCGAATTGGGAGCACGCGCCGCGAGCGAAGAAGACGTACCGGTGACGCTCTGGCGTGAGCCGGATCGACTGAGTAAAGAGCAGTTGGAGGCTATCCTTAAGAGCGAAGAGCCAGGGGACGACAAAGGCGAGGAGCACCCGGTCGGCCTGGTCGAGGATACGACGTTGGCAGAGGCGGGGGGGAAGAATCCAGAGGAGCATTTCGTTGCTACGGCAACCCAGAAAATCAGCGCGGACCTGCAATTTTATGAGGAGTTAAAGCCCGGTGAGGCAGAAGAATTTCCGCTCGACGATCACACCAAACCTGGCCAAGAGCAGCTCGGCGATGAGCGCACCAACCCGTTTACAGATATTTCGACGGCGACCATTGAAGTCAGCGCTGACGATAAAGATGCCAGTGAAAAAGAGCCGCAAAACGAAGAAAAAACGAAAACAGCGTCGGGCCATTCTCAGAGCGAACCACCACGGGTATCTCAGACTCTGCAAGATGTGGATTTTGATCTGGCCTTTGAGCGGACCGGGTTGTATCAGCCGCCACGGCCGATGGCCGACGTCATCGAGGCGCCCGACCGCTACGAACTCGGCGCCGAGTTGGGACGAGGCGGAGGAGGTCGTGTAGTGGAGGCCCGCGATCGGGTGCTCAAGCGACAGGTGGCGA
>SKQC01000122.1 GCA_007119175.1 Myxococcales bacterium
AAGGTGTTGAGGGCATCGACCAGGTCGTCGACACGCAGCAGACCGGCCAGCTCACCGTCTTCGATGACCACGCCGTCTTCCACGGTGCTCGTAGCTTCCACGAGGGTGCCCTCGATGGTGGCTCGCGAGATGCGAAGCTCCAATTCCTCTTCGACGCTGGGATCGCCGATAAGGGCTCCAATGGAGAGGGAGAGAAAGACCGTGCCCGGCTCGGTGGTCAAATCGAATTGACCGTTTGCCGCGGTCTTAGCATTGGGAAGCACCGCGTGAGGATGGGCGCCGTCGTCGAAGCTGGCCGGATCGAGGATGATACCGTCTTCGGTATCTTCTTCGCCGAGCAGGAAGTTGAGGTCGTATTCCTGTCCGTCCTCGATGGCTTCCAATCCGTCGTGCTCAAGAATGATGATAATATCACCATCTTGGATGCTGCCGTTGATGCCGTCATTGACGTCGTCGAGATCTTCGATTGAAGCGATTTGAGCAAGCGCGTTGTCCGGGTTTCCGGCTCCGCCCTGGCCGCCGAAGTCGACGCAACAATCGGGATCGATGATAAGTTCTGTGAGGATGGAGGCCGGTCCCCAGTCGTCGAATTCATCGAGGTTTTCTTCACAGCGCGGCGGGGCGTCGTCGTCGTCGCACGTCGGCACTGGATCGGGGATGATCGGCGGATCGGGCTCACCGGCGTCGGCGTCCGGTTCGTCGGCGTCGGGATCCTCGCCGTTGACATCGGGGTCCTCGCCGTTGGCGTCGGGCTCGCCACCGTTGGCGTCCTCGACTCCCACGTCCTCGTCCTGGTTCTGGTTGACCTCTTGTTCTTCTTCATCGTCGTCGCCGCAGGCGACGCTGAACGCGAGCCCGGTGCTGAGAAAAAGTACGATCAGTAGTTTAAGTGCTTGTTTCAAATTCATCGGAAGTGCCTCCAGCGTGGGTAACAACGGGCTTGGTTCGCATTCCTTGGAGCGAGCCAAGCAGATCCGGGTTTTCCGGAAAATTAGCTTCACGCCGGGAAGCTAGCAAAAAACTGACCTGCCGGTCAAGTTTTGTACCAAGAATTACAATAGTTTCGGCGTGATCACCGTTCCGGTGCTCTCGCCGGGTCCGACTTTCATTTCAATCTCTTCCCGTTTAAGGTGCCGCGCGCAGGCCAGCGAATTTGCAACCATGGGAGGCAGGACGTGGAAAAGCGAGAATTCAACATCGCCGTGGTCGGGGCCACGGGGGCTGTGGGACGGGAGATGATGGCCATTTTGGAGCAGCGCGACTTTCCGGTGGCAAAGCTTCGGGCCATGGCCTCGCATCGCTCCCAGGGCAAGACCTTTGAGTTTGCAGGCGAGACCATCGAGGTTGAAGACCTTGAAAAAGCCGACTTTTCGGGGGTTGATTACGCCCTTTTTTCGGCGGGCTCCGAGGTCAGCCGCCAACACGCCTCGCGCGCCGTGGAGTCCGGGGCGGTGGTCATCGACAATACCAGTGCGTTTCGAATGGACCCTCAGACTCCTCTGGTGGTTCCCGAGGTCAACCCAGAGGCGATGGACGACCATCAGGGAATTATCGCCAACCCAAATTGCTCGACGATTCAGATGGTGGTGGCGTTGAAGCCATTGGCAGAAAATTTTGGGATCGAACGGGTCGTGGTAAGTACCTATCAATCGGCGTCAGGCGCAGGCCAGAGCGGGGTCACAGAGCTGTTGGAAGGGGTGCGCGCAAAAGGTGCCGGGGAACAAGAACCGACTCCATCGACGTTTGCCCATCCGCTCGCCTTTGAGGCTCTGCCACATATCGATGTATTCGACGACAGTGGCTATACCCGAGAAGAATTGAAGATGATTCGGGAGACTAGAAAAATTCTGGACGATTCGCGACTCGACATCTCCGCGACCTGTGTACGGGTGCCCGTGGTGCGATGTCATAGCGAGGCCGTCACCGTCGATCTCGACGAGCCGGTGGACGCCGACAAAATTCGCGCCCTGTGGCGCCGGTCTCCCGGCGTGGAGGTTCTCGACGAGCCCGAAAATGCCACCTATCCCCTGTCGCGGCCTGCCGAGGGCACTGATCCGTGCTGGGTCGGCCGTATTCGCCGCGACCTGGGCCGCCCGCAGACGCTTCATTTCTGGGTGGTCAGTGATAATTTGCGCAAGGGCGCAGCGCTCAACACTATTCAGATTGCCGAATCGCTTGCAGAGGACCACCGATGATGAGGAAGTGGATAAAAAACTTGATGCTCCTGACCGGCACATTGGTCGTGATGATCGGCCTGTGGGCACCGTCGCAGGCGACGGCGCAGGATCCGCAGCATGCAGACACCGTGCCCAATGTTATTCCATCGATTGAGCCAAATTACGAGTTGGATACGGAGTGGCCGACGATTTATGCCGGAATCGAACAATGTCGGCCATTGATCAATAATAACCCCCTATTTTCGGTGACCTTCGAGACGGTTCTCGGCATCGATGAGGAATTCGATGGGGTCTATCACTATAATTTTCCCAGGGGTGAGGAGAGCCAGATCTCCTGTCTAGATAGCGAAGACAATGTTCACGAGGACTGCGAAGGTCCACTCAGTGATCCGACGATTATCGAGCATTCCGAGGGAGTTGACGTCGAGGCAGAGATTTTATTCGAGGAGCTGACGGGACTCACCGACGAGAGCGTATGTGAGGACGGAGACCACGATGTCAGCTATTATATACAGATCAATGTCTATGTCTGGAACCAGAACCAGACCGACTTGCGACGTCGCCGTGCGGAGGCTCGGTTTGTCCTCGATCTGGTGCGGCCGGAGCACCCGGAGCTGACCGACGTTTTGGCCACGGAGAATTCGGTGACCGTCGAATTCGAACGGTCGGTGAGCGACGATGTGCGGCGCCACCTCGTATTTTATTCGAGGGAATCCTTTGAGGAAGGTCAGTTGCTCGATGATATCTCGACAGTCCGATCGCCGCGGGCTGTCGAGGGAGATGAGTCGGAGTCCGGTCAGGTCAGCGCCGAGCTCGAAGGGGGAGAGACCGTCTATGTCGGGATGGTCGCCCGCGATCGGGCCGGCAATTTCAGTCCCGTCTCCGCGCCGATGGAGGCCACTGTGATTGAGACCAACGACTTCTGGGATTTTTATACTGGCGCCGGCGGCGGAGAAGAGGGCGGTTATGGATGTCAGACAGCCAGTACTGCACCGGCCGCGCCGGCGTGGTGGGTGGCTGCGCTATTTTTGATGGCCCTTATCTGGCGGCGAGCGACGGGCTCGCAGAAAGTGGCGAAGGTGACGAATTTCGCAGGCAAGGACGGACGACGATGAGAGGTAAGATGCAGCGCAGATCAAAAATCGCAGTAGTTCTGGCCTGCTCGATGGCCGTCTTCAGCGTCGCCGTCTCCCAGGCGGCCGCCGACGACACACCACCGGAGACCAGGGGGATGATGGAGTATAAGCTGGGTCCCTATCTGCCGATGATCGATGCCGAATTCGACGACGATGGACCCTACGAGAGGTTTTACGACGGCAGCTCCATGGTCTACGGCGAGATTGCCTTCGACTATCACGTCTGGCAGGGAGTCGGGAAATTGAGCGTCGGAATCCACGGCGGCTATGGCCGGGTCCGCGGGACAGTTCGCGACGAGACGGGGGCTGAACTCGACGCCGACGAGCAGGCGAGCTTTCGCATCATTCCCCTGCGTACCTCGTTGGTCTATCGCTACGATTATAGCGCTCAACACCACAATATCCCGCTGGTTCCGGTATTGAAGGCCGGGTTAAACTACAATTTCTGGCGGGCCAAAGACCCCGGCGGCGATACGGCAATCGCCGACGGACAGCGCGGCTCCGGTGGTCAGGCCGGATGGCATGTGACGGCGGGAATCCACCTGCATTTAGATTTTTTCGACCGCCAGAGCGCGGCGGCCTTCGACATGAGTTGGGGAATCGCCAACTCATATCTCTTCTTTGAGCATACCTGGAATCGCGTCGGTGACTTCGGCGATGGCGTCATCGACCTGAGCGCCAATCACTGGGCGCTGGGGCTTGCCTTCGAGTTTTGAACCGCAAAGAGCGCGAAGAAACAGGAACCGCGAAGAACGCAAAGAAATACG
>SKQC01000110.1 GCA_007119175.1 Myxococcales bacterium
CGCTGCGTCCGACGTTGAGCCTACTGACTCTCCGCATCCCACGCCGGAGCCCACGCCGGAGCCCGCACCTGCTGATCCACCGTCACCGGAGCCGAAACAGCCCACACAACCTGAAGAGGCGAAGAAACAACCAACTCCAAAACCGAAGAAGAAGAAAAAGAAGAAGTCAGGAATTCTGGTGGCAATTATCGGCCTTTTCGCCGTCGTTGGCGGCATAACACTTATCGGTGCGGTAGGAGCCGGCGTCTTTTATTTCGTTTTTTCCGGCGACGATGACATCGACGCCGTCGCTGACCCGCCGGCCATTGCCGAGGAGGCCGCCGCGGAAGACGAGGTTGTGGAGCAAGATGAAACCACGGCTGAAGAGGAAGCGGAAAAGGAAGCCGAGGAACTAGCCGCGCAGCGCCGTGAGGAGATGGCTACTGCGCTCGCCGCCGCCACACAGATTCCCGGCGAAGCACATGACGCAGCCCTGGGCGAGGCGGAGTCGAAAGCCGAGGAGCTCGAGGAAGAGGAGGCCGAGCAGGCGAGCGCCGCCACCGGTGCCGGAGCAGCCCCTGCAGGAGGGACTCGGGCCGCACCGACTCCGACGGATTGCCCGGGCAATATGGTTCGCATCTCCGTCGGCGGCGAGTACGTGTGTGTCGACGCCTATCAATATCCCGGCCGTGGACAGATGCCCGAGGTCAATGTGAGCTGGTTTGATGCTCGCCGCCTGTGCGACCAACAGGACAAGCGCCTGTGCACACTGCAGGAATGGCGGGCCGCTTGCGGGAGTACCTACCCCTATGGCGGATCATTTAACCCCGAGCGATGTAATACTCAGGATGGCGACGGGTTTGAGCGTTCTCTTGCCGAGGCCGGCTCGTTTCCCGAGTGCCGTAGCCCTTCTGGCGCGTACGATATGAGCGGAAACGTGCATGAATGGGTCGAAGAGCAGCGCGTCGCCGGTGGCGGTTACGACAGCGGGCCCGACCTGGCGACCTGTAGCTATTCCTCGGCAATGTCTCCCGGATCGAGTCGAGCTACCGTTGGGTTTCGCTGCTGTGCCTCTCCGTCGTAGCCCCCGCTTTCTCAGTTGATGATCTCCGGACACTCGGCGATGACGTCCGTACTCAGAAGGCGCGGCACGTAGAACTCATCGCCGTCTTGCCCGGGGCGAAGGCGGGTTTCGATTTCGATGACGTCGATTCGCTCGAGTTCTGACTCGGCGAGCACTGAACGCAAATCAATGGGGGAGGAGGTCGGTGGTGTATGACCGATCTCAAGCCATGGGGCGGCGTCGAGCCCCTCCTTGGAAGTCGCCCCGCGAACCCGCCACTCCAGCCGACTCGGCTCCGGCGCGGCGGCATCGAAACGAAGTGTTTGCCATTCGGTATGGAAATGCTCGTTCGGATCGCATTGCTCGAATATCTGCCGAAAAATCCCCAGTTGCCGGGTGGGAAATCGAATTACGGACTCTATCATATCGGAGTAGGCGTCGGGTTCGTCGAAGCCAGCGACCTGATCGTCGACTTGTCCGTCGAAGATTCCGTCTCCCGGTTCGACGACGAAGGCGTCATTGTGATCGCGATTGATGGCCCAGACGAATCCCGCGTGATCGATATCGAGGGCGCTCACACTGCGATTAACGGTGCCGGAAATCGTGGCCGATTGTTCGGGGTTTTCCCGGAGAAAACGCATCACACCGTCGCCACCGGCGGCGCCGTAGATCCAGTTTTCGTCGGCCACCAATCCCTCGATGGTGGCGTCAGGGTCGATATGGTGCCAGCGTTCTCCCGGGGGCGCCTGGCGGTCATAGCGCATCAGGTCGCCGCCGAGCCAAATATTCTGATCGGCATCGACGGTGATTCCCTTTGCCATTGCCGGTGTATCCAGGCTCTTTTTTGCGCAATCGCCATCGACGCTGTCGCAGATCTCCGTGTCACAACTTCCGTGGTCGCGGCAGCGAGTGGTGTCGATGCGGCCCAACTTCGACTCGTAGAATGTGGCGATCCACAAATTTCCGAGATCGTCGATGGCGAAGCCATCGGGTTGCACCGGGGAATCGGTGCGAAATAAGACGGTCCCGTCATCGCCGTCGAGCTTCCAGATGCTGTGATCTCGGGCTCCGACCCAGACCACGGAGTCATCGCCGTCTTGCTGAGCGGCCACGGCGCGAAGTGGTCCATAACCGGTGAGTTCCTCGCTCCAGACCAGGCAGTCGTCGTCTCCCCAGTCGTAGACGTCGTCGGGGCCGGTCGAGGTCGTTGGTGCTTCGCCGCCACTGGTTCCCGGACACTCAGGAGGTAGGGCAAATTTGGTAATTCTTTGACCATCGCGGTTGGCGATATAGACGCTGCCATCGGGACCTACGGAGGTACGCGACGGGGACATCTGTTCGCCCGTGGGGCCCGTGAAATAGCGGCCTACCTCGGCGCGCGATTCCGTATCGAGTCGCGAGATGGTTCCGGCCGCAGTATTCGGTATCCAGGCGACATAATCGTGGATCGCTTCATCGTTGAGAGTTACGGCCCCTTCGTCGTCGAGATGGGCCCCGGTGACGTTTTCTTCGTCGAAGGGCGCCGTTGTGCCCACTCCTCGGGCCTCCCAGTGGCAGGTGGCGTCGGACTCGCAGGGATCTTCGCCTGGTTCGGTATTTGCGCCGGGAAGCTCATCGGGCTCGCGCGGTTCGGTGGGCGTCGCGTTGGCATCGGACTCGATACCGTTGGCGTCGGTTTCGTCGATGGAGCCACTATCGGCCTCGCAGCCGACGAGCGATACGGCGACGGCGATTGCCACCGCCGTCACAGCGTTCGACACAGGGCGCAAGAAGTGACCGGCCATGGGAATCAATCCTCAGAAGATTTTTGTCGAAGGTGCCACCTTTAGATGCGACACGGTAGCAAAAGCCATATCCGGGGCAAAGTCAGGCGCCTTACCCGAGCCAGGCTGCCATGTTAAGTAAATAAACGGCGTGATGCTCGCGAAGTGATGCGCGGAAAAATGATGCGTTCGCAATGGTGATGGATGATGAAGGGCAAGATGATGACTCGCTGGGTCGCCGATGCCGAGGTGGAGGCCGCAGTTGAAAATCTGGAGATTCCGTTTAACCCGTATGGGCTCGATCGCTACGGGATCTCCCGCGATCATCTGGTGACGTTTTTCTCACTTCTCGCACCATTTTATCGACATTATTTTTCGGTTCGCGTCTTCGGCGCCGAACACATCCCCGACCAGGGGAGGACGATGGTCGTTGGCAATCACTCCGGCGGGCTTCCCGTGGACGGAGCGATGGTATTGACCTCACTGCTTCTGGAACTCGAACAGCCCCGTCTGGGCCAGGGAATGGTCGAAAAATTCGCCAATCGCTGGCCATTTCTGTCGCATTGGTTCAGCCGGGTCGGGCAATTTACGGGGCTTCCCGATCATGCCGAGCGCCTGCTGGAGGACGACCGCTGCCTGATGGTCTTTCCCGAGGGAGCCAGGGGAACTGGAAAGCTGTACAAAGATCGCTACCAACTGGTGCGCTTTGGGACCGGTTTTATACGGCTGGCATTGGCGACGAAGACGCCCATCGTGCCCTTCGCCTTTATCGGCGGTGAGGAAGCTCTTCCTACCATCATGCATCTCGATCGGCTGGCCCGCCTCATCAACGCTCCCTATGTGCCGATTACGCCGTATCTGCTGCCCGTGCCGCTGCCGATTCCGTGCCAGCTCTTCTACGGCGAGCCACTGAATTTCGATGGTGACGGCACGGAGTCCGACGACGTCATCTTTGGATATGTCGATCAGGTGCGCACAGAGATTGAGAATCTCATCGAACGGGGCCGCAAGTGGCGGCGCAAGGCGCTCGACGAGGGAGTTATCGGACGACGCCGGGAGGGCTCGACGTGAAAGTATTGGTGACGGGAATCGCGAGTCGACCGGGGCGGATGGTGGCGGCTGAATTGCTCAAGGAGGGCCACCAGATTCTGGGTATTGACCGCAGGCCATGGCATGACGCACCGCCTGGAGTGGAGATGTTCTCCGCCGATATTCGAAAGCGTCCCGCCGAAGATGTCTTTCGCACCCGCCG
>SKQC01000373.1 GCA_007119175.1 Myxococcales bacterium
AATCGGCGAGGTAGTCGACGAGTATTATTTCGACAACAACGCGAAGGACTATATGCACCGCGTCCCCGTGGAATGGACCGACCAGGTGCCCCGAAAGGTCGACCAGCCCGGCTGGCGTCGGACCTTTCTCAAGCTCGACGAACGTACCGTCGAGGAGATCGAAGACGCCACTATTGTCGAAGGCGATATCGCCATCGATGCCGTCAAAACCGACGAGATTAAAAAATCGAAGCCCATCGAGTCTGCCCCGGCACCGATGGATAGCGCCGAGAATATCATCCTCTTCGGTCCTCCCGGCACGGGAAAGACCTGGAGCACAAAACGCCGCGCCGTCGAGCTCTGTCTCCGGCCGGACGAACGCCTAGACGATGACGAGATCGACGTCGAATATGCCCGTCTTCGCCAGCAGGGACGAATCGAATTTCTGACCTTCCACCAATCCTTTGCCTATGAGGAATTCGTCGAGGGTATTCGACCGGTCATGAGTGACGGTGAAGACGGTGGTGAGGTCATATACCAATGCGAGCCCGGGACATTTAAAAATATCGCCCTTCGCGCAGCTGCCGAGGGCGTCGACGTGCCTCAGATCAGCCAGACCTTCGAATCACTCTGGCAGACCCTTATCGAGAGCATTCGCGTCGCCGAAGAGGATCAGGGTTCACCGCCTCTTATCGAAGACCACAAAGGCGAAGAGTTCGCCCTGATGACAACCAGCCAGGACAACCTGCGCGCCCAGCGTGTCGAACACATACCCGAGGGCATCTCACTGACCGGCACTTCGCTGGGAGCGAGCAAGACGTACTCTCGAGCGATCTGGGAGCATCGCGACAGACTTGGCGACACCCCGGAAGACTATAGTTACTCTCAGATCTCTGGAATCATCGCTGAGGAATTGGGCACCCGTGGTGGCTGCCACGGACTTTTCCTCTGGACGGTCTATCTGGAGCTGCAAAAACTCGAGAGTGACGTCGATCCCACAGCCGCAAAACGGGAACTCACGAGTTTCCAGCGCATCGCCCTCCTACAGGACTTTTTGCTCCGCGGGGATAAATCCGAAGTCACCGTCAATTACGAGGACGCCCCGCCCTACGTGCTCATCATCGACGAGATCAACCGCGGCAATATGAGCAAGCTCTTAGGCGAGCTCATCACCCTCCTCGAACCGTCAAAGCGTCTCACCGAAAAAGACGAGCTCATCGTTCAGTTGCCTTACTCCAAGGAGCGCTTTGCCGTACCTCCCAATCTCCATATCGTCGGCACCATGAATACCGCTGACCGCTCCATCGCCCTGATGGACGCCGCCCTCAGACGACGCTTTACCTTCGAAGAACTCCTCCCGGACTGGCGCATCATCCGAGACCACCTCGAGTCTTCGCTGAGCGACGACGTCTACGGCGGCAAAGTGGACTTCATCAACCTCGTCATCGCCGTCTTTCGCAATATCAACTCTCGTATCGAATTTCTCTATGACCGGGACCATATGTTGGGCCACTCCTATCTGCTCGATGTCACGGGCTTTGAAACCCTGCGCAAGGCATTTGTCGAACAGGTCATCCCTCTGCTTCAGGAATATTTCTACGGCTCATGGGACCGAATCTGCCTCGCCCTGGGCTGCCCCTACGACGAGCAGGGTAACCCGGCCAGATCCGACGGCCACAACGTGGACACCAGCCAATATCGGGCTCCCATCATCACCACAATATCTCTTATCGAGCGGGACCTATTGGGACTAGACCACGGTGAATTCCGCGACCAACTTCGCTTCCAGGTCAACCCCCGCCTGATCTCCGGCGGCCTTGATCCCGAGAAACTCCAACATTTCTTCCAGGGCATTCTCTCCGGCGATTATCTCAACGACTATCAGCAAAAAGTCTACTTCTCGGGGCAGCGATAATGCGCCACATCGCCCTCCGTGAATATACTCGCCTCTATCGCGGCAACTCGGACACCCAATCAGGAACCCGCGGCGCCGGCAGGCTATACCTTTCGGACCTCCACTTTCGGCGCCTGCGAAGCTACGACGAGAGCCGGGCCACCAGCGAGGGCCGCCAGATTCTGGACTGGCGCCACCGATACGCCACGACTCGCCAGTGGGTCGGCGTCATTCATATCCCGGGTCTGTGCATCGAAATCCTGCCAAAAGTCACGCCCCGTCATAACCTGCTGTATATGCTCATGGTGTCCGGTGAGCTCCCCTTCAGAGAGCGCGATCTGGCCCACCAGGCGACAATAGACGCCCCGCTCTTAGAATCTCTAATCGCGATCTTCGCCGACCGCCTCTTCGCCGAACTCAGCCTCGGCCAGCAGCACAACTACGTCCTTCGTCAGGACAATCTCCCCTATATTAAGGGCAAGCTCCAGATCGGCCGACACCTGGCGTGCAACCTGGCCCGCCCGGACCGCTTCTTCGTCGAGTACGACGAGTTCTGCGCCGACACAGCCCTAAACCGAATCTTCAAAGCCGCCTGCCGCCGCGTCGTCGATTTGACGACTAATATGACCACCCGAGAGCGCATCACGGACAGCCTGTTCCTACTCGGCGAGGTCCGCGACGTGATTCCCAGAACGGCCGATTTTGAGCGCATTATCATCAACCGCCAGAACGAGCGATTTGCCGACCTCTTCCGATTTGCACGCCTCGTCCTCGAAGACCACGCGCCAGCAAACTACGCTGGCGACCAGAAGACCTTCTCCCTTCTCTTCGATATGAACGCCGTCTTCGAGACATTTATCGCCCAATTCCTACGCCATGACGTGCTCAAAGGGCCGCTATCAGATTGCCGCCTCTACGCCCAGGCCCGCAACCACCTACAACACCTCGTCTACCGGCCACCACCGACGCTGCCCTCGAATTATCGACCTCGACAACATGGCACCAACGTCCTGGCCCTCAAAGCTGACCTTCTCATCGAACGCGGTCCCCATCGGCTGGTCATCGACACCAAATGGAAGCGCCTATCCGCCCAGAAAGGCGGCCGCCGCGGCGTATCCCGCAATGACCTCCTCCAACTCTTCGCCTACGCCCATAATTACGGCGCCCGCCACAACGTACTCCTCTATCCCCACCCCGGTGAAGAGATAGAGCCCCAGGTCTTCGACCTGCCACTGTCGGGCGACGGCGAGGAGCTGCGATGCATCGAGGTTCGGTTTGTCGACCTGCGAGCAAATCTGTGGCGAAGAAGCGATGGACTCAAACGAGCCCTGGCCACGATGTTGCGAAGAGCTCTGAGCGAGCGCCAAAAGACCCCGGTCCGCGATCCCATGCCGATGATCGACTGAGACGAAGGCGTTCCTTATCGTCGAAACGTCCAATCTATTAAGACCACTACCTCATATCGGAAAGTGCGATGCGATTGATCACCTATTGTGCGGATGTCGGCTCAACGAAGAGCGGGAATTTCGGGTGGGCGCGAATCACCGGACTGCCAGACCAATTTGAGGCTCGAACGGGAAAGTCAATCGATGGTTTGATTGAGTCGATGGTAGCAGATCTGGGCAGCACCATCGTATCACTCGGTATCGAGGCGCCGCTATATATCCCGGTTCCCCGGAGTGCCAACCGTTTGAGCTGCGGCCGACCCGGTGAGGGCAGCCGCTCCTGTTTTGCACCCGCCGGCGGCTACGTCACAACCTTGGCGGTCCACCAATCGGCATACCTTCTTCGGGAGCTGGCCGACCGGGTCAATGAGCTCGATGTGACCCTGGATCTGGAGCAATGGGCAACATCACCATCGAATCTATTTATCTGGGAAGCCTTCGTCAGCCAGAATGCCCACACAAAATCTGACGCACATGTCGACGACGCGATCACGGGAGCGACCCTCTTTCATCGCAAATACCGAGAGGTCGGAAGCCAGATGGACAACGCCCTTCCCGTAGACCCCGACCGTACAGCCGACCAGATATCTTTGATTGGCGCTGCAATCATGTGGGCTGGGATACGGACTGAGCTGGAGCTATTGAGGGCGTCTGCCGTTTGCGTGCGGCCAACCAAGCCCTTTGAGCCGAAAGATGTGTCGATATTGACCGAGTAGGAGACTTGATGAACGTAAATGGCGCGAAGTGCTTCATCTGACCTCCTCCCCGACAAAGCTCGTTGGCAAGGCATCGAAATCTGTTCGGCAGCCTGCAAACACCGGACGATGTACACCTATTGTACACCTATCGGACGGTGTTTTTGGACGGTGTTTTTGGCATCTCTGACATATCCTCCAGGGCATCGAGATAGCGCCCCACAGGCATACGCCTGCTCTCTACATGGTTGGTCACCACCCCACGAACATTCATAAAAAAGACCTCACTTTCGTTCACCGGTGGGGCGACCATATCGGCGCCCACACAAATAAATATGATACCTGCCAGGCCTACGCCAACGGTAGACGACATCACTCCCCTGCCTTATTCGGCGCGCAGATCGGCTTCCAGCTTTTGCAGGGCCTCGCGTTCGGCCTTTAATTCGGCCGGCTTTTTTATATACGCCTTCCAGCACGCATATCCCAACAAGACGGCCACAACGGCGATCAAGAGCCCGACGCTTCCGCCGCTCATCGCGTACACATCGTATAAGTCGTAGGCAATCCAGATATTGGCGGCCAGGACAAGGGGAATCAAAATGGGGAATATCCATCTGGTAAAGCGATTTTCCCGCTCCAAGAGCGAGAGATTATGATCCGATGCCTCCAGATATTCTGTCGGTGAGAGCGGAATCGACGAGCGTTCCCGCTGCATGCGTCGATAGCGCTTCCAGGTCAGACCCAGGGTCGCGACCAGCCCGAAGGCCGCCAGCAGTCCGACCGATAAAACTTCCGGGGCTGCGAGCCCCATCACGCACGCTCCGGCGGCCACGATCATGATCATCAGGCTGACCATATCCTTGACGCGACGGCGCCACTGAGCGCTCGCAAATTCCTCGCGAATATTCGCCAATCCATTGGACGGTTCGATCTCTTGCCAGGTATGCATCCACTCCTCCATTTCGTTGTCTTCACGATTATCTTCGTTTTCACTCATGATGTTGTCAGATTTGCTCATTTCGCCCCTCCCAATTGAGTCTTGAGTGCGTCCTTGGCTCGATGCAGCCGGACGCCGACATTACTCGTCGTCAGGTCGAGAATTTCCGCGATCTCCTTGTAGGAAAGGCCCTCCAATCGCAATACGAGAGGTTGCCGAATCGACAATGGCAGTTGGCGAATGGCCGCTGCCAACCTCTCGCGCCGCTCATTTTTGAGCGTCGAGTCCTCGGGATTGTGGCTCGCCCCGCGGTGGAGGTCGTGTTTGAACTCCACGACATTTTCGTCGCGTTTTTTCAATGCATCGATGCCGCAATTATGGGCGATTCGATAGATATAGGTGCTCATTGCCGCCTCCCCCCGAAACGCCGGCGCCGCGCGCATCACTGCAAACGCGATATCCTGCTCCAGGTCCTCACGAGCGGCGCCGGGAGGCGCATAACTCGCTGCCACGCGACGGATGGTCGCGCCGTATTCCTGCAATAAGTCGTCGAGATTCATTACTTCAGCATCCAATATTACGGTCACTCAGTTTTCTCGCTGCCGCGGCATCTCATTCATTGACCAGTAGCCATGCGTCCCGCGGCGTCGCACTCAATTAGGTTTGTCTGTCGCGCCGGCGGTTTATTACAACTTTTTTTTAATTTCTTAATGAACCCGTCAAAACGCAGGCCCGGCGCCCACCCCTCATTTTGTGGGTAGCAATTAATTCACACCTGTGGCGACAGCTCGGGAGCCTGGGCCGTCGAGGCGATGTCGTAGCCTGATCGCCTTCGAAACCGTCCTAACTGCCGAGTGCGTCGGCCATCGCCTGGCCGGCCAGATAGCCCGTCGTCCAGGCACTCTGGAAGTTGAATCCACCGGTGACTCCGTCGATATCGAGAATCTCACCGGCAAAATACAGGTCCGCACAGATTCGGCTCTCCATGGTGCGCATATCGACGTCATCGGTGGGGACTCCCCCGCAGGTGACGAATTCCTCTTTGTGGGTGCTCTTTCCCCGGACCTCGTACTGTCCCCTGCAGAGTTGCTCGACCAGCGCGCGTCTCGCCTCGACCGTCAACGAGGCCCATTGGCAGTCGTCCGGAATCTGTGCTGCCCTGACGAGACGTCGCCACAGGCGTTTGGGTATCGCCTCAAACGGCGACAGCGTGCGCACCTGGCGCTTTCCGGCCTCTCCGCGCAATTGCATCAACCTCTCTTCGACGGCCCGATTTGGGAGCCAATTAACGACGAGACTAAATTTATAGTCCCGCGCTGCGAGCAGACGTGCTCCCCAGGCCGAAGATTTGAGAATGGCCGGCCCGCTAAAACCTCGGTGGGTGATCAATAAGGGGCCTGTAGATTCCAGCGACTCGCCGACGACGCTGACCTCGACGGGGTCCACTGACAACCCCTGAAGTCCCGTAATTCGTGGGTCATCGACGTGAAATGTAAATAATGAGGGGACCGCCGGCTTCAATTTATGACCGGTCTGTTCAGCGAGGCTGGCACTGCTGGACAGGCGCGTTCCTCCGGTGGCCACGAGCACGCTGCGGGCGTTGATTTTCCCGCCAGTGGTCAATTGAAGCTCAAAGCCATTCCCGACCTTTTGTAATCGTTTGACGCCCTGCCCGGTCCGCGTCTCCACGCCGAACTCTTGAGCCGCATCTTGAAGACAATCGATGACGGTCTGGGAGTCGTCGGTGGTGGGAAATATCCGACCGTCGTCTTCGGTCTTCAACTCCATTCCTCGGCTCTCAAACCACCGTATCGTCTCGGCAACTCCGAAATGATGAAAGGGCCCGATAAGCGCTTTATTTCCCCTTGGGTAATGCTCCAATGCCATCCGCTTCGGCTCGAAGCAGTGATGCGTCACATTGCAGCGGCCACCGCCGGAGATGGCCACCTTTCCCAGCACTCGCCGGGCCTTCTCCAGGATCAGAACCTGGATCGGTTGCGCACTCAGACGCGCACAGGTGATGGCGCCAAAAAACCCGGCTGCACCACCACCGACGATCACGGCATCCCAGATCTGTGAATCGACTGCGTTCAAAATACCTCGAGATGGAGCGACCACTCCTCGAGATCGCCTTCGTCGATCGCCATCGTATCGATCACCTCGAGCTCCCAGGCTCCAGACGAGTCGACGCCTTCAAACCCGTCGACCTGGTGGTCGACGAGCAGCACGTCTTCGCCGGGCCCATTTCCGTTGTAGATCTCAGAGGAGACGCCGTCTTTGTGCAGATTGACGACCAGATCGCCATTGTAGGTATGCGTAATCGACAGATCGACGACAACGGACTCCACGGTCCCCTCCACATCGACGTCGATAGTGCTCACAACGCCGTCGGGATCGTTGTCGGGAATCGCCAGCGTCTCGTCATTATGAAAACTATGCGCCGTTATCTCGCCGCCACCGGCGATATCACACCAGGGCGTCCAGTCGTGCTCCTGCTCCACATCTTCCACCCAGTCTTCGGCCTGCGGACAATTTTCGTCGGCGCTCCAATCAACCCACAGCTCCGCTTTGCCCACATCTGAGGCGTATTGCCGGAATCGCTCAAAGCCGTCCCCGCCGTCATCTCGCCCTTTGAAGACCACCGGCTTTTGACAGGTCTGGCTTTCGGCATCGGCCAGTTGCTCCACGTTGTAGTCGACCACCAATTGATACATCTCGGAAGTCGACGAGTTCCAGCAGCAGGTCTTCGACTGGTCATAGACCAGCGGAGCGAAGATATAATCGTCTAACTCGCGGTATCGCTCGTCGATCTCGGCAGGCGTCATTCCCAATTCCTCGCCCACTTCATAGAGATCCTCAAAGCCGCTCTCCCGATTGTTTCGGGCCACGCAACTGGCGGGGAACATTCTGAGATGCTCTCGGGCCTGCTCAACAATACCGGCCATGGCATCGAGGCGCTCTTCCGGGTCGAGCTCCGTCAACAGATCATCGAAGCGCTCCGGACGCTCAGCGAGGTCGTCTTTTTGAAAGCCCGAGATATAGTCGTCGGCAAATTCGTCGGGGACCACGTTGGTCCATTGGCCATTGACCTCGACGGCGCTGCGCCAGCGCTTGATTCCACCGTTATAGTCGACATAGGCCGGTCCTCCGGCGCGCTCATTGGTGAATTGCCCCTTCGTGGACGCCGAATTCTCCCACAATGGCTGGCGCCGCGGCATCGAGCCGGAGGCGACGTTGGCGTCCATCTGCATTTCATCGTCCTCGCCAAACGCGTCGACATCCATGACCACCATCACATGACCGATGCCAGTGCGTTGCCAGCGATGCAAAAGTGTATCGCCGGGCTGTACGGACTCGGGCATGATATTAAAGGTGTTGACCGGATCGGCGAGATTGATGGAGCCGAAATAGATCAGGTTCATCATCAGGTAGTAGCCGACGCGCTTATTTAAAAAGACCTGGTCGAAATAAGCGCCGGTATGAGCGTCATCGCCGATCATGGGCTGAGCGTCATCCTGAGCGCCGGGAAGTTGCCGTCCAGCCAGATTGGCGTCAGTGGGCCACTCTTCGTCACCGGCGGCAATGGCGTCGGCCAGATCACTATAGTCGGCGTAAGCGTCGCGGAAATTGGCCATATTTCCGTAGCGTCCATCGGCGGTGCGAATGCCGAAATGCCCGAAATACAGCCGGTTTCCGTTGGCGTCTCGTCCCTCCATAAAAAATGGCAATCCGTACCAATTCGCAAAAGCGACCCGCAAAAAGATCGTCACCTCCGCACATTCCAGTGACGGCGCCGGGAGCTCCACGCCGTAGGGTGTGGTCAGCAAAAACGTCTCGCCGTACCCATCGCGCTCGATGCGCGGAAGGGAGTCGACCCAGAGGTGGAATTTCTCCTCCCAGCTCAGCCCACTGTCCTCCGGCCAGGCCATGCCCGCCTCGCGGGCCGCATCGGTCTCGCGATCGGACCAGTCGTTTTCAACCTCCCATACGGCCGTCGACGAATCGTCGACATCGACCGGCAATCCAGGTCGTCCCTGAATCGCATCGGCTTTGCCGGCCGGCTCTTCCCACCCGGTGGTGTCGAGCGTCGGTTTTCCGAATTCATCGACCCCGTCGACGGCCACTCCGTCGTTTTCCTCCCATTCCGATGGCTCGTCAGCGCTACATGCCGCCAGAGACAGAATGAGTGCCATCGTCGTCGACAATGCAATACGACGAAAAAGCCACGGTATTCCACCAATTAAGCGATTCATTATCCGACCTCAGTTTTCCATTAACGGCAACCATTTGCGGGGCCGTATTAATAGACGGTCACCGACTCGAAGGCAAATCACCGCTGGCGACCTTCGGCATTGCTCCCACCATCGGGGCGACCTGAGTGTGATCCAGCTCCGTCGGTACAAACTCCCTGGGTCCAAGACTCAACCGACGGGGCTGTATCACACCCGGGCCAGCCGGCTTGATTGCCCTGCCCCTGCAAATATGCTTGTCTCTCTTCAAATGGCGGCATTCCGATTTCGACCGCTGAACTTGCATGATTTCTCGATGGATTGATGGACTTTAAGACCTCTGTTCTGCGCGGCATCGGGTGGACGACGATCGCCAATATCGGCAGTCATCTGCTGAGCCTGGCCACGACCATGGTCCTGGCCAGGCTGCTGATGCCCGCCGAATTCGGCCTGGTCGCGATGGTTCTGGTCTTTACCCATTTCGCCAAAATGCTCGCCGATTTCGGCCTCGCTCCGGCGATTGTGCAGGCCGAAGATATCTCCGAGGAACAACTGAGCAGTCTGTTCTGGCTGAATCTGGGACTGGGTTTTTTATTATGCGGCCTGGCGATCCTGGCGGCACCGCTCATCGCCGCCTTTTACGGCGAATCAGACCTCGTCGCCCTGACCTATGGACTGGCCGTGGTATTCGTCCTGGGCTCGCTGGGAATTGTGCCCTCAGCATTGATCCGAAAGCAGATGCGCTTTCGGCTCTACTCCATCATCACCCTGGTCAGCGTCGTCATCGCAAGCGCTGCCGCCATCGGCGCCGCTGTCTACGGACTCGGCCCCTGGGCCCTGGTCGCAGAGGCCATGATTCGCGCCATGATCGCCTCAGGACTTTATCTGGCATACGGCCGCTGGCGCCCCCGAATGCGCTTTAATTTCTCCAGTATCGTGCCCATGCTGCGCTACGGCGCGGGCTATGTGGGCTATCAGATCATCAATTATTGGGCGAAGCATATCGACAATCTGCTCGTCGGTAAGCTATTGGGTTCCGATGCGCTCGGTTTTTATAACGAGGCATATAAAATCATGCGCATGCCCGTCACGGAGGTCATAGGTTCATTGACGGGCGTGATGTTCCCGGCGCTGTCGTCGATTCAAAATGATATCGAGCGCTGCAAGCAGGTCTATCTGACGACGATGAGCCTCGTATCGCTGGCCACCTTTCCGATGGCCATCGGAATTTTGGTGCTCGCCGAGCCCTTGATTTTGACTTTTCTGGGCAGTCAGTGGATGCCGGCGGTGCCGATATTGCAGATTCTGGCTATTACGGGCGTCAGCTCCACCTTTTCCAACCCCACCGGCTGGATTTACCAATCACAGGGCCGCACGGATATCATGTTCTGGTGGGGGCTCGGCGGAAGCGGCACCTTGATCGTGGGCATCGTCATTGGCGCTTTCTTTATGGATCTGCACGCCATCGCCGCCGGCTATACCATCGCCCACCTGCTGTTATTGGTACCGAGCGTCATGATTCCCGGTCGCCTGATCGGCATGGGCTTTCTCGAGGTCTTTGCCGCCACCCGCGGCGCCCTGGCCTGCGCTGTCGCCATGGGCCTTATGCTCGCCGGCCTCTACTACGGCGCTCTCCACACCCTCCCAGCACCAGCGGCAGTCGCCATCGCCATTCCCACAGGTCTTGCGTTTTATATCGTCCTGCTGCGGGTCTTTGGAATCGAGGGCTGGACGGAGGTCTCGCGCTTTCTCTGGTCACAATGGAAGAAATTCACTACCACGTCCGAGGATGACGAGTGATATGAGACGTTTCGAGGAGGAGAGATGAAGATTCGAAAAGAAGCCTCGCCGCAGAAAGTGCGAGAGTTTTACGAATCCGATCTACCCCGCCGAGTGCGCGCTAGAATCGACGGAAATCGGCGAATCGACCGAGCCGTCGACTTTATGCTCCCCCGCATCGATAGCGACAGCCGCGTCCTCGATATCGGTTGCGGAATCGGCGTCGCCACCGAGCGAATCGCTGCTGCGGCCAGCAACGTGGAGGTATTCGCCGTCGATATCAGCCCCGCCCATATCGATTATTGCCAGCGAACGGTGGACGCCGAAAATATCACCTTTAAGACCGTCGACGTCATCGCCGATTTCGACGAACTCGAGGCCCTCGTCGATGGCGATATCGACGTGGTCACCATGGTCGACGTCATCGAGCATCTCCCGCGTCCCGAGGGTCGAGAATTTTTTGAGAAACTCGGCAGGTTGCTCAGCGATGAGGCAAAGATTTTATTGACCTATCCGAGCCCCCAATACCAACGCCATCTCTACGACACCGACGGCGCGCGAATTCAGGCCGTCGACCTCGTTCTGGAGCTCGACGATATCGCCGCCCTCGCCGACTGCGCGGACTGCCAGATCCGCCATTTTTCCTACGTCGACGTCTGGCGCAGAGATCAATATATCCACTGCGAATTGGCGGCCCGGCTGGACTGCGAGCGCTTTGAGCCCTTCGACGATTGGAGCAGCGCATCGCTGGGCAGCAAAGCTCAGATTTGCTCGCAATTTCTGCGTCAAAAAGCTCGCAAAGTCCTGCGACCAATAAGAAAGCGAAAATATATCCTGAGCCCGTCGGAGCATAACGACTCCCCCTGAAATACCCGGTTGCAATGAAGATTCTGAAATTCGCCCCTGCTTTTTCTCGCCTGTCGCAGACCTTTATCTATGGTCTGGCCTGTGGACTTTGCGACGAGCTTTCGGACGGCTTCCGGGTCTTGACGCTGGAGCGTGAAAATGCCGATCTTCGCCCCTTCGACAACGTCGACGTGCTCCACGAGGTCACTGCCGAGCCCCCCGGGGGAAGCGTGTCACTACTGGAGCGGATCTTCGGCGATGCCGACAAGAAGCGAAATACTATTCGATTCACGGAGTATTTCGACGAGCAAAAGCCCGATCTGGTCCACGCTCATTTTGGTCCGGCCGCCGATTTGCTCATCGATGCCTGCGACGAGGTGGGCGTACCGCTAATCGTCAGTCTGCGAGGCTACGATGCCTCGCGACTCGTTGAGGAGCGCAAATGGCAAAAGGCCTACGCCGACATCTTTCCGCGATGCCGGGCCATCGTCCTGATCACCGACGAGATGCGCGGGCGTATCGAACCCCTGGCCGGTGGTGTACCGCTGACGACAATTCACGCCGGAAAAAACGTCGCAGACTATCCCTATAAAGCGCCTGGTGGGCCGGTACGTCGATTCTTGTCCGTTGGCCGTCTGGTCGAGAAAAAAGGACACGGCGACGCCATTCGTGCCATCTCAAAGGCTCGTCAGAACGGCGCCGACGTGTCGTTGCGCATTATTGGCGAGGGCGATGAGCGCGAGGCGCTACAATCGCTGATCGACACAGAGAATATCGGCGATGCAGTCCAGTTGGTGGGCCGACTTTCCCATGATGAGGTAAAATCGGAGCTGCGACGTGCAGACGGCTTTATTCTGGCCTGTCGCACCGCCGAAAACGGCGATAAAGAGGGCGTCCCAAATGTCTTAAAGGAAGCACAATTGATGGGACTTCCCGTAGTGTCGACACGCCACGCGGGCATCCCAGACGTCATTGCCGAGCAAAACCACCGGTGGTTAGCTGCCGAGGGCGACGTCGAGGGCCTTGCCGAACGAGTCGTCGAATTGAGCGAACTCGATGAGTCGGCGCTCCAGAAGATGGCAAAGATTGCCCGAGAGCATGTCGAGGAGCACTTCTCCCGTGCCCGAGAGGTCTCAGAGCACCTCGAGCTTTATTCGAAAATACTGGGCTCCAGCGAGGAGCCGGCACCGTGAAATTGTCGGTCATTATTCCCGTTTTCAACGACGCCGACGGCCTGAGCGACACCGTCGATTCCCTGCTCGCTCAGGATTCACCGGCATCGGGATACGAGATCATCATCGCCGACAACGGCTCCACCGACGAGACCTGGCGGCGAGCGCAAAAATACGCCGACTCCCACGCCCAGATTGTGGCGGTCCGCGAAAATTCAATCCAGGGGTCATATGCGGCTAGAAACCGCGGCATCGAGGCCGCCGGCGGTGCTATTTTGTGCTTCGTCGACGCCGATATGACGGTCCCGGCGGATTATATCGATGCTGTCGGCGCTAAATTCTCCGACGAAGAACTCGACTACCTGGCATGTGACGTCGAAATCACGCTCGCTCATTCGTCACTGAGCGCCACTTATAATTGCCTGACCGGATTTCCGATCGAGCGCTACCTCGAAAAAGACCATTACGCCCCGACCTGTTGTCTCTGCGTGCGCCGAAGCTGTGTGGAGAAATTCGGAGCCTTCGACGATCGGCTCGAATCCGGTGGCGATATGGAGTTTGGCCAGCGCCTCTTCGACAACGGCGTCTGCCAGGATTTCGCGCCGAATATCCAGCTAAAACACCCGGCGCGCTTCACCTTTGACTCTCTGCTCTCAAAACAACGCCGAATCGGGCGCGGCCACGCCCAATTATCCCATTATTTTCCGGGGCGTTACTCCCTATTTTTAAAGTTATACGTTAAGACCACTCGCTATTTTCTTCCGGACAACCCCTTTAAACTGGCCGCCAAACTCAAGCAGCGAGATCTCGACTGCAGCGCTTTTGGCATTGCCGGCATGGCCATATTTCAAATCCCTTTGGCCTGGGCGGGATTATTCGCCTATCTCGACGAGTCCCAGGCACTGCGGCGCCGATCATAGTCGCTCTGTGACCTTCTCCATCAGCGTCTCCACCCTCTTTGCCCAGGAGTGCGTCTCCGCTAATTCGACGCGCCGGCGGCGATCTGCGCTGTCGTCGCTTTCCATCACAGACTCACAGCGGGCGACGAATTCGTCGGCGTCACCGGCCACCTCGACGGCGTCGTAAAATTCCTTGAGCGCCGGAAGCCTGGAGATGAC
>SKQC01000418.1 GCA_007119175.1 Myxococcales bacterium
CCGCGGACCCCAGACGGCGATGCGGGCAGGCTGCCCGCGGACCCCAGACGGCGATGCGGGCAGGCCGCCTAAAAGCAGCGGCGGTCGAAGGGGATTGGGGTCCGCGGCCTGCCAGGCCGCATAAGCGAAGCTAGCCGAAGCGGGCAGGCTGCCTGCGGACCCCAGACGGCGATGCGGCCCCGGGGCTGCCGCGCTCCGAGGTTTGTACCCGATCCGCAGGTGTTTACCCTCGCTGCCTGAGGCATCGTATACTCAACCCCATCAACATTTCCGAATCATCGGCCCAGTCGGCCGATGTCGGTGCAGAGATGCCGTGAGGTTGAGATGAATGTTCCGGAAAGAGCCAGATAGGATTTGAGATGACCGACGATCACTCCCACCACGACCACGGTGACCACGAGGGGCACGACAAGCACGCCGGTCACAGCGTGGAGATGTTCCGCTCGAAGTTCTGGCTGTGTCTGGTGCTAACCGTGCCGGTCGTCTTCTGGTCCGACCATATTCAGATGTTGTTTGGCTATACGGCGCCGACCTTTATGGGCTCAGCCCTTATCGAGCCTGTCCTGGGCACGATCATCTATCTCTACGGCGGGATGGTCTTTCTCAAGAGCGCCTGGGGCGAACTCAAAGACCGCATGCCGGGGATGATGACCCTGATTTCACTGGCCATCACCGTGGCCTTCGTCTTCAGCGTCGCCGTCGAACTCGGCTTTGAGGCCTCGGCATTGTGGTGGGAGCTGGCGACGCTGGTCACGATCATGTTGCTCGGCCATTGGATCGAGATGCGCTCCATCTCGAGCGCCCAGGGAGCCCTTAAGGAGCTGGCGAAATTACTCCCCGACAAGGCGACCCGCCTCAGTGATGGTGAGACCGAGGAAGTGAGCGTCGACGAACTTGCCGAGGGCGATCTCGTGCTGGTTCGCCCCGGTGACCGGGTGCCCGTGGACGGCGTTATTCGCGAGGGCAAGAGCAACCTCAACGAGTCCATGATCACCGGTGAGTCCGAACCGGTTTCCAAAGGCGAAAAAGACGAGGTGATCGCCGGTACCATCAACGGTCAGGGCTCGCTTCGCGTCGAAGTGGTGGGCGTGGGCGACGAGACGCAATTATCGGGCATCATGCGGCTCGTTGCCGAGGCCCAGGAGTCGAAATCGCGCTCCCAGCTTTTGGCCGATAGAGCGGCGCAACTTTTGACCGGCGTGGCCATCAGCGTGGCCCTGCTCACCCTGGTGGCCTGGCAACTTGTCGATGCGCCCATCGATTTTACGGTGGTGCGCGTGGTGACCGTGCTTGTCATCGCCTGCCCCCACGCTCTGGGCCTCGCCGTACCGCTTGTGGTTGCTATTTCTACAACTATCGGCGCCGGCTCGGGGCTTCTGGTCAGGGATCGCCGCGGCCTCGAAGAGGCCCGCAACTTAAACGCCGTCATCTTCGATAAGACCGGCACGCTCACCCTCGGCGAATTCCGGGTGGTCGCCATCGACACCGACGAGAATTTCTCCGAAGAAGAAGCTCTTCGCATCGCCGCCGGCATCGAGGCCGAATCAGAGCACCCCATCGCTCAGGGAATCGTCAAGAGCGCAAAGGAGCGCGATATCGACTATCCCGCCGCCAGAGATTTCCAGAATATTACGGGCAAAGGCGTGGTCGCCACCGTCGAGGACATAGAATACCAGATGGGTGGGCCCTCCATGCTGGAAGGCGTCGATGTCCCCGACCATCTGCGCCGGGCCGCCGAAGAGGCGGGCGATAACGCGCAGACGGCGATCTACCTCATCAGCGAGGCTAAAGCGCTGGCGGTCTTCGCCGTGGCCGACGCCATTCGCGAAGAGAGCTTCGAGGCAGTGCGCGCGCTGCACAAGCGGGGAATCGAAGTGGCCATGCTCACCGGTGACTCTCAGGCCGTGGCCGACGCGGTGGCAAAACAGTTGGAAATCGACACCGTCTTCGCCGAAGTGCTGCCCGAGGATAAAGCGGAAAAGGTCAAAGAATTACAGGCCCAGGGCAAGACAGTGGCCATGGTCGGCGACGGGGTCAACGACGCCCCCGCGCTGGCCACCTCTGATATCGGCATCGCCATCGGCGCCGGTACGGACGTCGCCGTCGAGGCAGGCCATATCGTGCTCGTGCGCTCCGACCCGCGAGACATCCCGCGCATCGTCGGCCTCTCCCGGGCGACCAGGCGCAAGATGATCCAGAATCTTTGGTGGGCTGCCGGCTACAATATCTTCGCCCTGCCGCTGGCGGCAGGCGTGGCCTATACCTGGGGGATTTTATTGTCTCCGGCGATGGGTGCGGTCTTGATGTCGGCGAGCACGGTCATCGTCGCCATCAACGCCCAGTTCTTGCGGCGCGTCGACCTCGACGGGCACTGAGCTCCCACGCTCGATGCAAGCGATGCATCATCGAGTAGGGCTATTGCGCAAAGTGCGAGTGTACCTCGCCGAGGAACTCGGTTCGCTCGGGATAAACCCGCTCCAATACGGCGAGGTGTCTCAGTATATTCGATGTCGTCTCGGCCCGGGGATCGTCGAATAGGGGTTGCTCGTCGCCTCCCGGGTTTTGGGCGGCGGTCAGGGCGCTCTCCAGGCTCTCGATGGCGTCGTCGACGTCGCCGTCGATGGCCAGAGTCAGGCCGAGGACCATATGCGGGTGGGGGTGTCGGTCGTTGAGTCCAAGGGCGCGCTGGGCCGCCCGTTGGGCGTCGCCTGGATTTCCCTGATACAACTCGGCAAGGGCCAGGCGGTAGCAGCCGCTCTCCGAATCCTCCTGGCAACCCCGATCGGCATAGCGCCAGGCCTGCCGCACCTGTCTGCGGGCCTCGTCTTCGTCTTCTTCTTCCATGGCGTCCTCGAAACGCCTCAAGAAGACGCTGGCGTAATTGGCGCATCCAAGATGGGACTCCAGCTCACATGCCTTTTCGGCGGCCTCCACGGCCTTTGAATCGTCATCATCGAGGATCGCCACCAGATTATTACAGGCGTCGACCTCGTCCATTCTGCATGCTCTATGAAGTAGTCGTATCGCGTCGTCGTTATTGCCGCGGCGAAGGGCCATCATTCCCTGATTCAAGCAGCCCCCGCTGTCGCCGAGTTCGCAGCCTCTTGCATAGGCCCGCTGGGCCATGGAGGGATCGCTATCCTCGAGCTCCTGCCCCCATTGGACGCAGGAGTGAGCGAGACTGTTTTCCTGGCAGTGCTCCGATGCCGGCCGGTTGGTGGCAGAAGTGGTCCAATAGGGGATGGCGAAAAGTGCGCCGAAGCCGGCGAAAAGCACCGCCAAAAAGGCCACTGCGAAGAAAGCCTCTTCGCGCTTTCTCTTATCATTCCACCACCGGTCCGGCTTGTAGTACATCCAGTCGTCGTCGAGTTCGTCGTCGTCCGACGAGCTTGTCTTCGAAGATGGAGCAGGTGACGAAGCTTTAGACGGCTGTGGCCGCGGAGGCGACCGATCCCTCGGGGGGGACTGTTTCGGCGGGGACTTTTTTGGTTCATCGAGGCGCCGCAGCTCGCGCAGCGCCTCTTTGGCCGTCGAAAATCGGGCTTCTACGTGTGGATCGGTGAGCTTCTCCAGATAGGTTGTGAAGGCGTCCGAAATGTTGACGGCGGACTGGAATTGGAGCCGCATCTCCTCCATGGGCAAATCTGCCGGGTGGCGACGGCTCAGCAGATGGATCACCGTCGTCCCCACGGCGTATAGATCGGTGGCCGGCTCGGCACGCCCCATCAGTTGCTCCACCGGCATATAGCCGCTGGTGCCGATGATGGTAGAACCTCCCCCTTCTTTTGGAATCACTGATTGCACGGCCCCGAAGTCGATGAGCGCTAGCTCCCCACTTTTGTGGCGCATGATATTGGAGGGTTTGATGTCGCGGTGGATCACCGGCGGAGACCGCTCCTGGAGGTAGATCAAGATTTCGAATAGATCCTCCAGAAATTGCTTCGCCTCCTCCTCGGCGAGTGACCTCTCGCTCGATTTCCTCACGGAGTTTGTCGTCGTGATCCATCTTTTTATATCGTCCACCTGGAAAGATCGCCTGCATCTCATCGACCACCGGAGGTCGACGATACCCTAAAGCAGTTGCGGGCGCATGTAATTCGCGAGGGCCCATATAGCCCCAGGTGAAGGTGGGCGATATGCACCGAGCATGGGGAGCGTAATCGCACCGCCCCGCGTTGAGCTAAAATGTATATTCAAAGCCCACAGCCAATGACAGGGCGTGGATCCAGTTTCGGGTAAAGCCGTCACCGGGCTCGTCGGCCGGTTGCTCGGAGGTGCCCTGGGCGCCGCCGCCGACGTAGCGCAGCGTCAGATAGGCACGGGTGTGCTCGTCGAGGGTGCGGCCGATCAATAGATTGCCGTCGGCGATGGCGCCCTCGACGTCGGAGTCGCTTATGTTGAGATAGCGAATGGGGGCGTAAAAGCCAGCCAACTCACCGCCAAAAAACCAGTCATCACCCAGGCTTCGACGAGTCCGAAGCTTGAGCAATGGCACCAGTCCCAGGTCGCGGCGATCGCGCTGAAGTTCGCCGTCGGCGCGGCGAAATACGATGGTGGCGTTTCGAATCTGCAATCCACCGCCGATTGAAAATTCGGCATCTTCAGACTGGCGCAGATCGTAGAGATAAGTCGTGCGATAATAGGGGAAATTATATAGCAGGTCGACGGGCTGACCTTCCTCAAAGACGGCATCGTCGACGGTGACGTCCTGTGCAAGGCGAACACTGGTCTCGAGTCGAAGCGGCTGAAATACAAAGGTCAGATGATGGCGACTGCCGAGGCGAACGTCGGTGGCCAGGCGGTTGAAGGTAAATAGGACATTTTGCCCCCCGTCGCCGACGTAGTCGAAGTCGGTGCCCTCTTCGGAGTATTGAATGCGGTGGTACAGCGGCGTGACTACCCCCAGGTCGGCGCGTAGCGTCAATTCGAATGGGTCGTCTTCATCGTCGTCAACGGGCTGCTGCTGAGCGGCGGCGGAAGCCCCAATTAGTAGCGCAAGTGAGAAGATATAAATCCAGATCATCGGTTTCATCGAATCATCCTCCATGGCGGGTCTACAAAAGGCGCCGACGGCGCTTGGCCGGTCGCCAAGTGAAGTGCTGAAGTGAACAGACCGCAGAACCTAATCAATATGCACAGATGGCAACTGCGTCGCTCACTAACCGGTCGCCTAAAGACCCGGATGCGCCGCGCTATTTGATCTCTGGAATTCGACTGGAGCCGATAGCATCTGGGTATCGCTGCTCACCCATATTGCCAGGTGGACTCGCGTCTCGCCGCATATTAGTCTCATTTTCGACCTCACTTTTCGGTGGTTTCGATCGCTGACAGATCAATAATCCCGAGAAGAGGCTGTTTTTTTAATCGATGAGTTCATTTTCGCCGGAGTTACGCGCAGCTACGAGGGCTGATATCGTATCTGCACCCAGTTGCGATTATATGTGGCTCGTAGCTCCGAGATGGCCGAAAAACAATCAAATAGGCGAAGAAGATGATGAGATTCGACACAAAACTAATATCGCGTTCGGCGAAAGGTGCTGTATTGATATTTATGGCCTTCGTCTGGGTCGTATTTTCCAGTGTGGGATGTTCTTCGGAAGAGGGGAGCTCTCCAGGCATGGACGCCGGAAATGAAGGAGATGTGTCGCAGGGAGAAGACCCGGATGCGGCAGAAGTTGATTCCGGTGAGGGAATTGCGGATACGGGAGTTGGCGATGTGGAGACTGAGGACGCCAGCGCCGAAGATGTCGGCGCCGAGGATGTCGGAGAAACAGATGTCGGCGCCGAAGATGTCGGAGAAATAGATGTCGGCGCCGAGGATGTCGGAGAAATAGATGTCGGCGCCGAGGATGTCGGTGAGACGAATGGCTCTGTCGATTGCGAGGACCAAACGTTACTCCAAGACCTCCCGGAATGGAGCCTGGCCACCGATGTCATCGAAGGTAATGAGTCGGATCCATCGAAGTATACAGAAGTCTTTACGGGCGATGAGTTTCCCGGGACGTCGAATAGCTCTCACTTCTATATGCCGAAAGATCAATATGCTTCGATGGAGTTTACGGTGCCCTCAGACCTCACCATCGAGCAGGGAGCATGGAATCTGGCACCGATCACGCACAGCGTAGACACCTATGGCGCGGGCCTGATGTTGATCTCCCTTTCGGAATGCCCGGGAGACGTGGACCCGGAAAATTTCGACAATCCAGCCTGTATCAGGATATTCGAAAATATCGAGGGCAAACACCTCACCCGCTGGTCCACCGACCCCGACAGCGGTCGCTGTATACTGGAGCCCGGAGAGACATATTTTATGAACGTCTTATTCGTAAACTCCACGGAGGTTGAATTTCCTCCGCAACAGAGTGAATGCGGAGGAGCACCGAATTGTGGAGTATATTTTCAGGCGATGCCCGGTGGATGAGGCTGATAAACCACATAGCACGGTGATATCTCCGTTGAGCCCCCTCCCACTATAGCGACAGTCTCCGAGACCGCGTTGCAGTCGGGCTGGCATCCCGTCATCGCCAGACGTTGTGCACTCAGGTGACGGGCGTGGACGGTGGGGCAACGGGAGGACTCCTTCTTTAGCTCCACGTATTTTGCCAGTGAGAGCACTCGAATCGATTCTCCGTCGAATTGGATGTTAACAAGAGTCGTCGAGGAGTTGTTCGTAGCTCAGATCGTCTTAGATACTGCCGAGCAGGTCCACGGGACCACACGCCGTCGTCAGGAGTTGGTGTTCCGTCGTGGCGAGGTGTTCGTGAGTGGGCTCGAGTCTTTTGTCCGGATGTCCGCGAAAATAGGCGTCGAGCTGTGCCAGGGCATCGAGTAAGGCGTCGATATTGTCATCTGTGCGCTGGTGAACGACATCGACGTCGACGGTCATCACCGGCGCCCCCTGGAGCACAGCCGACATCGCACCGACGAGCACGAAGTTGACGTCGTGCTCGATCAGGACGCGCAGAGTCTGGCGAAAATCAGTCCGAATCGATCTGCTCTTTCATCTCCTGGATAGCATTGACCTGTTGCTGAATGACCAACAGGCGCTCCGTGGGAGACAGCGAGAGCATCCAGCGGATCAAACTTCGGTCCACTCCCGATTGGCCGTAGTCCTGCAGCGCAGCAGAGGACTGCTCGGAGGAGGGGGTTGGGCCGGCATCAGATGATTTGACCATTGATATCTTCTCGTCGCTTTAGGTCCCGTTTATCTTACGCGCCGATGAGTGCGCGGTCCACTGACTTGCGGCCGGGTATTCGTGGCGAATCGAATTTGATCGGTCGGTATGTGATCACGAAGAAAGCTACGCGGCTTGTCTTCGCAAACCTTGTCGAGAGGCCGATATTTGTCTGTTGGTCGGTATTCTTCGCGGATGATATCTGCCCCTGCTGTAATTATTGGGGTACCGCGCTGGATAACTCCGTATCACTGGCGCTCGGCATTCCGTCTGGGCCGGCGTCTGCCCTCGCAACCCTCGTCACCAATGGCTACCTGCAGCCCAGAACATAAGTCCCACATAGCCGATCAATCCCCCGCCAATGATGGCGGCGATGGTGCGTCCATAATGTGTTTTTTTCTGGTGAAGCTCCACGGTCTGGATATCATCGACGGCAACGGTGCGCGAAACCAGTCCGTCATCGATCCAGAAGTCAAATGCAGTGGTCGTAAAACGCTGTTCATCGACGGTAAATAATTTTACCCGGTCGTCGTCGGTAATTGCGAAATCTGTACATCCCCGGTCGTCCTCGCCGACGGCGCAATTTGCCTTCAATTCGACCGGTTGCTCCTCGATATTTTCGAAGCTAAATTTTCCCAGCTCCCCGGGCTCAACGGTGTACTCGACAGTCGTGGTGCACCCCAGTTGAATGCTCGCCAGCAACAATATGTTCACGATCCATAGCCGTGGTCTGTAAAATCCGGCCCAGAGCATCATAGTCTGTCCTAAAACCCGTTCAAAACTTCAAATTGGGCACGATGCCGAGCATCTACCTGGCGTTGCGGTGCGCGAATGCCGAGGTGTAGACTGGGAGCTCGCTGACTCGTCTACCGACGTTCCAGATATCGAGCGTTGTCTCCGGCGCCGGCCGCTCGCACCCGTTCTCAGTCTTTGGGTATCCAGTTTTCGCGTAGATACTTCGGGGCAAATCCCGCCCACTCGATATTGTGATACGAGTGCTGTGGGTCGCCGGGGACGGCCTCGCCGGTGCAGGTCATCAGCCGTGTACAGCCGGCGTCGATGGCGTCTTCGATTCGCTGGGCCAACAGAGCGCGCTGGCTTCCCCGTCGTCGAAATGCCTTATCGGTAGCCGCCCAGTCAAACCAGGCCGTGTCGCCGTCGATATATAACAGCCCGGTGCCAGCCGGCGTGTCGTCGTCGAAGGTCATATACAGGTGAAATCCGGGACGGCCGATCAACCCCCGAAAAAGGGGCGTGGCTTCGTCGGTCAGCCCGAATCCGGAGCCCGCAATTCGGCCGAAGTCGTCGATGTGTTCCGCGTCGATTTTGCGCACCTCGAGGCTCGACTCGACGGTCGGTGCCTCGCCGGGACCGCGCTCAAATTTCATCCAGCGTCGATACGACTCAAGGCCCTGTGCCTTGAGTACCTGGTCGATGTCGTCGGGGCGCGAGTCGGGATGGATTTGTGCGAAAAAGCGGTCGATATCGTGTTCCCGGTAGATATCGCAGATGCGCCGGACCGTCTCGTCGGTTGCCGGGGCGCTCAGGCCGAGTCCCATGACGCGATTAAGAAGTATCGACGGGTCTTCGGCGGCGACCGATACCAATACGCCGTCAATCCACTCGAGCCGAAGCCCGAGCCGGTCGCGCATCTCGTCGGTGGCCTCGGTGTGCAGTGCTTCCAGTACGGCCGCTTCCGACCGTTCACTGGCCATCTTCGGGTGGTCAAACATCGCTTATCTCCTGGATTGATTAGCTTTGACTGAGATTGCGGATATCGGTCTGTCTACCGAATAGCGGGATAGCGATCGTTGGTTTATGGATCTTATGCATTGTAAGCGTTGAGCTCCCGGGGCCCGCGGCCAGCCTGGCCGCCTTCCGGGCAGCTAGCCCGAACCCTGTGGGCGTATTGGCGCATGACTTCGTCACCCAACTATGTATTTCAGTGGGAACACCCTAACTTCCACCATCACTTATTCAAGGGGAAATTCGGGGGCGCGCATTCGCTCTAAAGCTTCCGAAGCGAAGAGCATTTTCGGGCAGGCTCGTACCGCTGGGAGTATGCGGTAGATGACGGTGAAAAAGCGCGCCCGGGAGGATTCGAACCCCCGACCCACGGCTTAGAAGGCCGTTGCTCTATCCAACTGAGCTACGGGCGCAAACCGATTCGGCCACCGCGTGGTGGCCGAATCGAGTCGGGGCGGCCGGATTCGAACCGGCGACCCCCTGCTCCCAAAGCAGGTGCGCTACCAAGCTGCGCTACGCCCCGTGATGCGTCGGTCAAAGCTCGACCGGCGAGCAGGTATAAAGCATCGACACCTGCGGCGCAACTCATCTGCAGTAACGGGCCAGTAGTGCCAGGCCGATGCCCCCCGCTCCCCTCGCCAGCTGGCTCTTGATCACATCTCCACTGTGGTCGTGTCTGAGAACTGCGACCGAAGCGGTTTTCAGACACGACCTGAGCATAGATCTGGGACCGCTCTCGGTCTCGTACACGTACTCGAGATCGTTCTCGGTCTCGAGGATCGTTCTCGTGCACGATCCCGATCCCGATCCCGATCCCGATTTCGAGATGGTCGAATGCCTATTGTGCCCACTGGGCACGGTCACTGGTAATTTTCGTGGTCACCCTCTCCCGCTGATAGGTGTGACCACTGAACGTATGAACGAAATCGTTTCCTCGCCGGAAACCGCTATTTGTGATCAATAGACAGCCTCGCCAGGGGGGCGCTGTCGAGGGAGCAGAGCGACCTCGACTGAGGGGTAGAGCGAAAATCCTGATGCTCAAGGCATGCCGTCGACCCCTCTGCCTTCGCCTACGGCTCCGGCATCTCCCCTCGCGAGGGGAGAAATCTTCGTGGCTTGATGCCACGGCCTGGTGGTTGATGACCCGCCCCAAACCCGACAGGTCATTTCAATCGACACCTTGCACCGAGCTCGCCCGTGTCTATTTTTACTCTCGCTCGCAGTAACCCCCCCTTGCCGAACCAGGAGTATCCATTATGAATCGCGACGCCAGCCCATCGTCGACCTCCGGCGACGACCAAGACATGGAGATGATCTGGATTTTTACCACCGACAATTTTGCGGAAGCCGAGGTGATTACCGATATTTTTGATGTCGAGGATATCGCCTATATGGTGCGCAAAATGGAGGAGCGGGCATTTCCGACCTCCGTCGGCAGACACGGCGAGATTCGCATCGCCGTTGAGGACGGTCGCACCGACGATGCCCGCGGATTTATCCAGCAGGCCATCGTCGACGAGGCCGTGCCGGGAGACGGCAATTTTATCGACTCCGAAGACTGAATAGGACAGCCGGCGGTGGCGTCTTATTCTCCGCAGTTTTTTTCGGGGCGTTTAAGGAGGAAACTATGAGATGGCCCATCGCGATCGTATCGGCATTGACGTTTGCCATCATGATGGTCGCCGTTGGTTGTGCGGCCTCGGAGTCGGCCGGCGACGACGAACAGGCGATTGCCGTGGCGCCCGAGGACGAGCAGCAGGTGTCCGATAGCGAAGATCGCGCCGACGATCTCGACGAGACGGCCGATGCGGAGGGCCCAGTTGAGGAGTCGGAGCCCGTCGATCTGATCGCCAGATTGTCGCAATCGCGCCTGGACAGCCAGCAATTTGCCCGGGTCGCCGACGAGGCCCCCCACAGTGGACCGGGACAAACCCTGGGAGCCCTTGGACTGTTGCCCGACAGCGAGCGCTGCGATGGCGAGCCCTGCAATTATTGCGAATTGGGCACGGAAGACACCTTTGAATTCGAGGAGCAGTCGCTTTCCGCCCGCTCCTGTTGCGCTGGCGAGGACCAGTGTGTGATGGAGTTGTATTTCGGCGATGACGATAGCTCGGTGGCCATCGTCGATGGGGCCATTGGCGAGGCTCATTTTTCGAGCGACGCCCGATCGGTCGTCGTCTCCTCACAGGCTCGCTCCACAGGTGACGAGGAGATCTTTTTTGTACAGCTCGAGCAGCTCCGCGCCATGGCCCGTCCCATCGACGAGGGCACTCCGGTGGTGGCCAGCGGCGAGCTTCGCGATGAGGCTCCGTTTCGCCTCTCCGCCGACGCCGTCCATCGCCTCGAGGCCCTCTCCGCCCGAGCTGTCGAAGAGGGCGAGCGCGAATGCGACACCGGGCACCATCTTCCCACCCTCTTTGAGCTATCCGAAGATGCCGAGCCGTTGAGCGATAGTCTGGAGATCACCTTTGAGCGCTGGGATGACGACGATCGGCTGGTGATGTCCACTTTGGCCGACGGGGCCGGCCAGACGACGATGACCGTCGATCCCGAGTCACACTGTATGCAGCGCGTCGACGCCCGGGGCTGAGTCCCATGATATTACGCCTAAATCGACGCCGTGGCCTCCGCCAGGGTGGCCACTACGCGGCGGCGGGTCATCAGCTCTAAAAGCCGTCGATAGCGCTCTTTTTTCTTGTGCCAGGGGATGCGCAGATCGGGCTGTCGAGCGACCAATTCCTCGACGTCGGTCACCTCTTTCAGATCTGTGGCATCCACAAAGTCGATGGCGTGCATCTCGAGATTGAAAAAGCGGGGAAAGCTGCGGTCGATCTGTGGCCACAGCCGGTGGAGACCGGCGCCGTCGAGCAGATGCAGGCTGGTGCCGATGATGGGAATCATCCGCCCGGCGAAGGTGGCCACCGGGATCTCCACATATCCGGTCCTGGTGGGCGCCGGATGCCAGCACTCTAAGGGATCTGGAAAATAGGGCTGGCGCGGGCTGAGCAGTGTTTTCGGGTCGGTGGCGTCGCTTTTGCTGCGGTCGCCGCGCATGGCTCGCCAGCCCATGACCGCCGCCTTGGCCAGCCAGTAGGAGATGCAGGGAAAAACCGAGGCGTCATAGCGATGTCCCGATCGCCGCGACAGGGCGATGACGTCGGCGTCGACGTTATATCCCGGGGTGCGAAAACCGACCGGGCGCGTCCCGGTGACGTCGGCGATGATGCGGTTGGTGGCCTCGATCTGATAGAGCAGCTCCACCTCTGGATGGCGGCGCAGATCGTAGGGATGATCGTAGCTATGATTGGCGATCTCGTGGCCCGACTCGACAAGCTGTATCGTCTGCTGGCGGTGGGCCTCAATCTCCAGATCTCGGCCGACGACGAAAAACGTCGCCGCCACTCCCACCTGGTCGAATAATTGCCGGGCCCGCTCAATTCCCACCGTCCACAACGGATCGGCCTCGCCGCTGTCACAGCCCTGTGAGAGGCCGTGGATGGCCCGGTAGCAGTCCAGCCCGTCGACATCGACCGACACATTGGCGTCGGCGTCTAATTCGGGGCGTGGAGGGGGCGAATTCATCGGTTGGCGATTCGAATCACCCATACCAGGCGTCCCAGATTTTTTAGGACATGGGGAACGCGCCGAAATAAATGCACCGACGGGCGGCGCTTTTCGGCGATTCGCACAGGGATCTCGGTCATTCGAAAATCCATGCGCTCGCTGCGAATGACGAATTCACTGGCAAATAAATCCTGGTTGACCACACAGGCGTCGACGACCTCTAAGAGCCGGTCGCGGCGAAAGGCTTTAAGCCCGTGGGTGTCGGTGCCGTGAAAGCCCAAAAAAACCCGAAATAAACCGTTTAGCACCCGGGTGGCCATCCGCCGGTAGGTGGGCCGATGGTCCATCGACGAGTCCAGGGCCTTGCTGCCGACGACCAGATCGAATCCCTCGCGCTCGATTTTTTTGAGCGCCCGGGCGTGAAAATCGGTATCACATAGGTCGATCTCGTCGCATAAGACGATCTCGCCGCGGGCCTGATGGATTCCGCGCCGCAGGGCGAGTCCGTAATTGGGTTCGCCGGTTCGCAACAGCTCGACGGGCTCGTAGGTCTCGGCGAGCCGTCGGGCGATGTCCACCGTGGCATCGGTGGATCCATTTTCGCTCAATAATAGCTCGAAGCTGCGCTGTGAAAGGCGTGGATCGTCGTCGATCCGCTCCAGCAGATCGATCACCGATTCCTCGAGGATCTTCTCCTCGTTGTAGATCGGAATGACGATGGAGAGTTCGACGTCCGTCGATGTGGCAGGGGATGTATCGCTCATAAAACTACTTTCAAAAGAGCGTTAGCTCGGATTATTCATGACGTGTCGTGACGAGGCGAAATCAGGTCTAAAAGCGCAAAATCGAGCCCCGCAGGCGATGCAGCGCATCGTCGAGGAGTGAGATGAAGCGATTTTGGGCCTGATCAGCCGCAGTAGACAGGTCATCAATAATCCGGGTTAATACGAGTTAGCCCAGCTCCAGATACCATAAACCAGCAACGTATTCATCAGCGCCACGGCAATAGCAGCACCGACGAGAACGATCACCGCCGTGCCCTCGGCAAGGAAGGCAAAATACAGGGGCACACAGGCCGGCAGAAGCATTACCAAAATGCCGACTACCAATGCCAGCCGAGAGACCCGAGGCGGCTCTTCGCCGGCGGGGGCGTCTCCGTGGGGAGATCGGTCGGATTCGGGGATATGTCGTGGCATCATTTCTCGCTCCGTGGCGGTGGCGGCGCGCAGCATAACGGCTGGGCTGGCCGACGGCAATTCATTGAGGTCAGCTCTTTGGTGCCCTTTATTGGGCGATGGCCGTGTTCAATATAGGCACGCTCTAAAAGGGGCGAGGAATCACAGATGCTTCGGTGGCACAACCTTGCAAACGTTGATAGTGGTTCCTTGGCGATAATATCTCGGAAAATCTCAACACGGTGACAGATAGTGAGCGAATTTACCCTGGGTTTTGTCCTGGCGCTTCTTTGCGCGATTAGTTGGGCGGTGCTCGACGTATCGCGCAAGCAGATGGGCCGAAAAATGACGGCCACCGGGGCGGCCGCGGGGTTGATGTGTTTGCATATCGTTTTGATTAATCCCCTGCTTCTGACCGGCTCATTGACCGAGGGCGATGGAGCGCTATACGAGACGGTATTGGTCGGCTATCCGGAATTGAGCGTGGCCTATTTTTGGCCCACCGCCGTGTCCGTGGTGCTCAATCTGGCCGCTAATTTTTTATTTTTTCGGGCCGTCCAATTGTCGCCGCTGGGTCTGACGATTCCCTATCTGGCGTTTACCCCGGTATTTACGGCTCTGACGGCTCTGATATTCCTCGGTCAGGTGCCGACGAGCTCTGGGTGGATGGGGATAGCCGTCGTCTGCCTGGGGGCATTTTTTATCAATCCCGGTCAGAGCGCCGACGGGGCGCTGGCGCCGCTAAAGGCGCTGTGGACCGAACGGGGCAGCTTTTACATGTTGATCGTCGCCCTGCTGTGGAGTGTGACGCCGATTCTGGACAAGACGGCCGCCGAACTGACCAGCCCCATGTGGCATACCATGTTTTTGGCGGGCACTGTGGGCGTGGTTTTTGTCGCTTATCGAGGGGTTGTCGATAGCTCGCTTCGACCGCTGTGGAAGGAGTTTCGGGCCATCCCGCTATGGTTGATTATGGGCGGATTTTTCGCCACGGCGGCCATGGTGTTGCAGTTGACCAGCTACGTCTATATCGACGTCGCTTATGTGGAGACCATCAAGCGGGCCATCGGGGTGACGGCGGCCATCGTCGTCGGCTTTGTGATCTTTGGGGAGCGCGATCTGCGACGCCGCCTTCTGGGGGCGTTGATCATGTCGCTGGGCGTGGCGCTGATTTTGCTGGCCGGCTGAGACCGGCGATCGCTGTGGTCGAAGGCCATTAAAACAAAGGGCTGGGCTTGAGGCAATGGGGATGGTCAGGTAAGCTTAAAGAAATGATTTTGCGGTATGGATGACCATATTGGGCGAGCCATGAAGAGACATGGAACGCGGCAGGGCAGTGGGGAGGGCATCAGAGGCGAGCGAAAGGGATTTAATCCCCTCGCCGTGCTCGCGTTTCATCTGCTCGGTATTGTGGCCGTGGCGGTGGGGATGGCCTGTTTTGTGCTTCCCGGCGCTCATATCGGCATATTATGGGAGGTCGCCTTTGAAAGCGGCGAGGTGGGGCGAGCGCTTATCTTCAGCGCCGTGGTCCATCTGGGTCTGTCGACACTGGTGTGGTTTGCCGCCGCTGCCGGCATCGAGGCTCTGTGGTGCCGGCGTCATCGATTGCGTCGAAACCAGCGCTCCTTGCAGCGCTGCCGGGGATCGGCATATGTCGAATTTCTGGCGGTCTTACCGGTATTTTTGCTTTTGACCTTCGGGCTGCTGCAGTTGACCATGATCAATATCGGTGCCGCTCTCGCCCAGGTGGCGGCCTACGAGAGCGCCCGAGCGGTATGGTTGTGGCAGCCGGAAGTCGACCACTATGCCGATGACGCAGGCGTAGTTCCCCCCGACGCCCCGGTGACCATGGAAGATGTGGCCGCCCGGGCCCGGATCGCCGCCGCCCTGGTGATGACGCCAGTGGCTCCCGGCGATTACCGGATGACCGATCCGCTGGGCTCTGAACACGAGGCGTTTCGCTCGGTTCGCGACGCCATGACGGTGCGCTTTGACGAGGGAATCCTCACCGACTGGGGCGCTTTAAGCGATCCCGACGTGGAATTGGATCTGGACAGCCGCCAGGCCACTTTGGTGTCGGCCTTTGACGGCTCTGATATCGAGGAGCGGGCGTTTCGAAAATTCACCTTCAGTTATCTGGCCACCGATATCGATCTGACGAGCGCCGCCTATGACGAGATCGTCATCGAGGGCGACAGCCAGTGCGAAAGCGATGACTGGGAAGATGTCAATCCCAACAATGTCATCGACGAGGAAGTGCCCCGATTGGGCGTTGAGTTTTCGTATTTTCAGCATATGGCGATGCCCTTCGTCGATCGGGTCTTCGGCCAGCCCCACGACGACGGCGATGACGCCCTGGGTCGGGGAGGTCAATACCTGGAATGGGATATCAAATTTACCTTTCCCATGCAGCGCCAATGCCCGAACCGCGAACTTCCCTAAAAGATGGGATGACGGGATGCGAAAAATGCAAACTAGTGACGATGGCAGATAAAATGGATCGAATCACACCAGCGACGACCCACAGCCGGGCTCACCGCGATGAGCGGGGGGCCGTGGCGTTGATGTCGCTGGCGTCGATTTTGATCATCGTCATGCTCTCCATGGTCTTATTCGACCTCGCCGAGTTGGGCGTGGAAAAAACGCATCTGCAGACGGCCACCGACACCTCGGCTTATTCACAGGCCACCATTCAGGCCCGGTCGATGAATATGATGGCCTTTGCCAATGCCGGAAAGCGAATGACCGTGGGCATGGCCAATACCTACGTCACTCTCTATCAGTGGATTCACAATATCGAGCACCTCGCCTGGTACTCCGACGAGGCCAGTAACCTCTACGTCGACTCCGGAGAGGCCATCTGCGACCAGCCCGATCTGGCGACAAGTGGCCCCAATATGGTCGCCTTCTGCAATCAGATCGAAAATGTGGAATTTGCCGAGGCCCTGTCGGTGCGACGCGGCGAGGGGCTGGCACCAGGCGACGCCACCGGGGCGGTGGAGCCCTTCGGCGGCGAATTCGATCCCCCCTACGACCCAGCCGTCGACGGTGAGATGGCGCGCAGCGCGATCTTTAAAAAGGGAGATCGAAAGGTCATGAAAACCTTTGCCGGCTCCGGTGATGGCCGATTCCACTCCGTGCTGGAATGGGCGGTCCATATCAGCGAGGTCCAGGAGTATACAAAGGATATTCACGACAACCCGCCCGCCTGTGAGACCAGCACCGCCGGCCCCGACGGAGCTACGCGGCTCGATGCCGATTGCTTTAGCGACGACGACGAACACGATATCCGCGAGGGATGGTCACCGGGAGAGCTGATTGCCGATTTTTATGGCCGCGATCTATTGGCCTACGACAACTACCAGAATTATCTATCGTCCATGGCTCCCTACTGGGCGTGGACGGAGGGGATAATGCGCGGGATGGCAAATGCGGCGCCGATCACGGTGGGCTATCCGATGCCCGAGTTTTCCGGCATCGGCGATCAGGATTATGTCCTGGAGCTGCCTGTGCGCCGCGGAAGCTGGAATGATACTTGTACCCGGGCGATGGACAGCCGGGGCGTCAATCAGCCAATCGGCCGCGATGCCGAGCGTCAGGCCGGTGTGGAGTCAGTGCTGGCCAGCAATCTGGCCAGCTTCGGACCCGGCAGTGGCTCCCAGGTGGCTATGGCCCTGGCCATCTTTGCCTCTCAGGAATTCGACGATCTTACGGACGGCTCCAATCCCACCCATCAGGTCCTGGCACGCGACTGGGAGACGAAGTGCACCGACGCCACCTCTGAGTTGTTTCGCGACGCCTCCAGCACTGGCATATCTGATGTCCGACAATTTGGACGGCCGTTTTTAATGGATAATTATTCCGATTCAACGGCCCATCGCTGGCTGATGGACTCCTCGAATTTGATGATCGGCTTTCGCCCCAACGCCTCGCGCTTTGATGTGGGGCGAGACAATTATTTTGTCGCCGGCGAGCCGATCTATGATCACCCGGGAGCCGAGGCCGGCGGGGTATGGGCGATGGCCCGCGGTGAGATTGCCTTTCAGGACTCGGAAGCCCCCAACGCCTGGGCCCCTCAGTGGGGAGCCAGGCTTCGCCCGGTGGCCCTTCCCGAGGAGTGGAGCGAGCATAATGACGAGGGATTTTATCCCCACACGGCGGTCAACGAGATGGTGGCCAACTCCAGCGCTCCACTCTTCCAGGATTTGACGGACAACGTCGTCGCCCTCGACGGGTCGACCAATCATCTGCTGATGCACAATCACGGCCCCTCCGGCGGAGCGGCCGGCGATTATCTGGAGCAAGAATGGGATGGCGTAGAAGCGATGCTGCGCTCGCTTGGAACGCCCACCGGTCAGCCGGAATCATTTATGGAAGGGGTGGCCAAATGAGCGATCAGACCACCACCATCGGCGAGCTATTGGACTGCGAAGAGGGCGCGGTGATGACCGAATTTGCGGTCACACTCCCTGTGTTTTTGCTCTTCTTCGGGGCCATTATCGGTCTGGGAAATCTGACTCAGGGGGCGATTCAGGCCCATACCAACGCCGCTCCCCATCTGTGGACAGATATCTTTTTGGCGGAAGACGACGATGCGTTTTTAGAGGCCGACCGGGGCGTCAAGCAGCGCGAGGAAGCGCTGGGTTTTGAGCCCCGGACCCCGGATATCTCCGAGATTGCCGAGGAGGTCGACGATATCACCGCCTCCGGTCAGGGCCACTGGGGTGAGTCGAGCCAGTCCATCGGCCAGTGGCTGGAAAATGAAGATCGCATCCCCGACACCCATTCGGCGGGCGTGGGAGCTATCTCTAATCCCCGTGACTCCAATATGCTCGGCCCTGGCAAAGACGGATCGGCGCCGGCGGCCGGATTGCTCGACGACCGGGCCGGCGCCATCCTCGATTTCCCCTATGATTCTGGCGCCTCGAATACGATCTTCGGCGACGCCCGGGATCAGATTCCCCAGAATACGAATGCCGGCTGGGCAGCGGGCATTCGCTACGCGGCGGTGGCCCGGGAAAATGAGATGACCGTCGATCCCGGATACGGAATCCCGGAGGCCGAATATAAGATCTCCTATTCGGTGCGAATTTCGCCCACCCATCGAGGCTCCACCTCGGTCAGCGTCAGCGGTATCGACTCCGACTGGTTGGAAGACCCGGAGACGCGCTCCTGGATGGTGGCGCGGATGTACGGCGATGCCCACGCCGAGTACTCTCGGTTATTCGAGCTCGGCCAGGATCCGCGCCTCGATAAGTCGAAGGCCAGCGACGTGGACGAATATTAACGATTGATCAACCCCATGGGACGACGATGAAATGGCTGCCATCAATGCTGTGGAACGGAGCGAAGATCGCCGCCTGTGGTGCGATCATCGCCGCCATTGCCATGGGGTTCGTCATTCTCACCCCTCAAGGAGACGTCGACCGGGCCGACGCCGACATCTTCTGGACCGGTCCCAGCTCCTTACAGACTTCAAAACAAGACCTGTTCATCGATCTTCTCGACGATCAGGGCTTTTCCGAGCCTCAGCCCTACGACTGGAACGACAATATCGTGTATTTCTCACACGGTCAGACCGACGAGTCGCCGCGACAGGCTGCAGCCCGGCTGCAGGAGGCGTTTTTGCGCGAGGGCATCAACGACAACGTCTTTCCCGTCGCTCCCGACCCCTCGGCAATGGCCGATGAGACGGCAACCGTCGATGAGAAAGCCTACGCCACATTGGCTGCCGAGGAGTTTTTCTCCGGCGGCATGATCCCCGTCGTCGACACCGGCGATCACGTCGCCTTTACCAGCGTCGAGGTCGCCGCCGACGGCGGCAATATCGACAATCTCGATGAGTTGCAGTGGATCTTGGCCGAACTTCCGGAGCACGTCGGCGCCCCTTCGATCTTCAATAATATCCGCTACGTCGAGGTCTTTCGCGCCGAAGGACAGAGCCAGACGCAAAAAATCGCCGTTTTCGGCGACGAAAAGGTCAATCTCAATCTCTTTCAACCCGGCACCGGTGGCGTCGGCCGCCAGGTGGATTCCGACGACCGGGTCCCGGCCTGCATCGGCTGTGAGCGCAATTCCCGGCTCTCCGGAATGGAGGATCAGTCCGACTTTGAGATGCAGAGTTTCAATAGTCCGGATACGGTGGACGGCGTTCTCGCCTTTTACCGCCGGGCCATGCTGACCCGTGGCTGGGAGATGTCGTCGAGCGCCGACATCCTCGGCATGGTCAGCGGTCTCCAGGAGATGACCCAGGACCGCGAAGGGGATGCAGCCATCTTCGTGCGCGGAAACCGCATCGTCCACATCCATGCCTATCCCGCCGATCGCGGCGGCACCCACGTCAATATCTTTCAGGGAAGTTGAGCGGTTTTATCTTGTCGGTGGTTTTGGGCCACCGACATCTGTGCACTACCGCGTCGAGAAATACACATCTTCCACAGTATCCAGATAGCTGCCGAAGAGAACGTCGACGAAGGCCGAGGTATCGTCGCCGTCGGGGCCGACGCCGACGTGTAGGTCGTCGCGGTCGCCGCCGGAGATCTCGAGGACGCCATCGATCCAAAATGTCTCGAAGGCCTCGTCGTTGAGCGACCACAACTCGTCGGCATTGCTCAGCGAGGGATCGCTGTCGATGGCGCCGTTGACGCCATTTTGTCGCAGAAACCAGGGGGTCTCCTCATCGAGGGTTCGGCCGTCGTCCTCAAAGAGTGGAGACAAATCGAGGGTCACCGTCCCGGGCTCGGTAAAGGGAATTTCGCTCGGCCCATCCAGGGCCTCTCCCAGGGCGTCGAGGAGCGTATCTAATTCGTAGGCGTCATCGCCGTCGACATCGTCCCACGCCAGAGTGGTCGAGTAGGGTTCTTCGAGGCCGTGGCGAATCGCGCTTCGCGCATGGTCGATAGAATCGCGGAATGCAGATCGGGAGGCGGCCAGGCGGTCGGCGTTGGCGATGTCGCGAAAGAGGTGCCGGTCGAGATAATCGACAGTATAGTCGACGGGCCCGAATCCCTGCACATAGCTCGAATCGTCCAGTGAGACATCAAAACGCCAGGTGCCGAAGGCCTCCTCCAGACTCCAATCGTGCTCGTAGGCGGCGACAAAATAAATCGCCCCGCGCACCATGCCAATAATCGAGCGCAGAGTCGCCAACTCCGAGCGGCCCAGCCGCAGCGTTAGATCGGCGTCGTGAAAGACCTGACCCGGTACATAAAGGCGGTTAAACGCCGGATCGTCAATCGCCGCCTGCAGGTTGTGGTCGATGCCGCCAAGGGCGTTGGCCACGGTGACCAACTGGCGCATCAATTTATGCATCGGCTCGCCGAGTCCATCGACAAAAAATGGCACAGCTTCGAGTCGATCGGAGGACCAGGGCAAGTCGTCGGCCAGGATGCTCTGGATGCCGTCGTATTGGCCGTCGTCGTGCCAGCGCGCCCCGCGGCTTGCCCAGTATAGATAGCCGCCCTCACCGTAGATGACGTCGTCGGCGTCCAGTGCGGAGGAGGCGCCGAGGTTTTCGATGAGCAGCTTTGTGACCTCGTCCATCTCCAATAAGAGCAGCAATTCGGTGACCGCCAATCCGGCGGCAGCCATTCCATGATCGGGATCGGTATCGAGGTGCTGGGCGTAGATGTCGCGGGCGTCGCCGACGCGGTGTTCCTCAAGGGCTGCTTCGGCGGCGTGTATTGCGTTGGCCTCGTCGGCATCGGGAGCTGCAGCATCGTTTTCCACAGCGTTCGCCGTGCCGTCCATCTCATCGGCCCCGCAGCCGCCGAGTCCCATCAGGATCAGCAATGCGATGGCGACCGAAACCCCCCGCCATCGGAACAAAATCTGGAAATGAAATGGTTTATTCATAGCTGCTTCTCCTGATGCGAGCCTGATGCCGAAACACATAAAATGCAAGAAGTCTGCCGGGCACAGGCTCAACGATGACTAAAGCGAGTTGAGCCACACTTTTCAAGTCCAACCGGCAGTCGGGCGCCCCGACTGCGGGAGATGATGACTCGGGCACTGAGGGATATAGATGCTCCACCGTTGGGAGAAGGGTTGACCGATCACTAGACGATGTCAGCACCACCGGGAGCTCTGACAACGGCGAATCGTTGCGCTATAGTGCGTTTTGCCGCTGCGATAATGGCGGCCCGTTTTTGATGGCGATGGACTGAGGATGTCGATGTGAGCAGTCCCAATTGCAGGTGGACGACAGCGATGGTGGGGGCATCTGTGGTGGTGATGATGTTCATCGCCGCCTGTTCGCCCTACGAGGACCGATTTACGGGCAATTATCAGGAGATCGAAATCGACGAGCTGCAAGATGAGGCAGTGGCCGTCGATCTCTTTCGCTTCGGAAGCGACGTCCGGGCCGTAGTGCGCACCTACGATATCGCCTCTTCCGTCGCCCGCGAGGAGCCCTTTAATTCGGCGAACGAAGTTCACTGTCGGTGGACCCGGGTGGCTGGCTTCAATGAGGACGAGCGCAGCTTTTCGCTGGAGATCCCGCCCACGGTGCGCGATGAGCAGATCGATTTACAGGGAGTGATCGACGACGAAGGGGTGCTGCATCTGGAGGTCGACGAAGGGGATTCTGAGGAGCCCCGGGAGCTGTCACTTCGCGAAAGCGAGCGGGCGCCGAACTCGGACTGCGCCACGATCGACGACTTTTTTATGCGGATCATCTTTGACGACGTCGACGACAACAGTTTCGATCCCGACGTCTACGAGCTGCGCAATCCCGTCTTTTCATTTTTATGGGTCAGCGTGGAGCCGGTCACCCGCGATGGGGTGCCGGTATATGTGGCGCTCAACGATCCGGAGCCATCGATTCGCCTCGAGGCGGGAGCCCAATTCGACGTCGCCAATAACGGCTTGAGGCGCCATCTATCGGTGAGTGTGCCGCCGCCCTCAGAGCGGATCCTCGTCGAGAGCGGCCAGACGCGCTATGCCCTGGCTCATTTTGTGGTCATCGACGACGGGGAAGACGAGGAGGGCAGCTTTTCATGGAATGTGGACGACGAGCCGATTGTGGCCACCTCGCTTGAGGAGGGCATTCCCGATCCGGAGATGGACGATTCGATTACCGGATGGGGACGAGCACTATTTTTCGTGGAGGGTCATCTCGACGAACTCGACGATGAACTTCGCCATCATCTCGACGGACTCGACGAGGCGGAACCAGATCGACACTTTTACATCGTCGACGTGTTCTTTATAAACGATCAGGTCGTCAGCCTTCGTCTGCCTGCGCGCCCGGAAGCAGAACGGCCCGTGCATCGCCGCGTGCCGGTGCAGGTCACCGAGGAACACCTTGAGGCAGGGGAAGTTCCCGTACCTCGCCTCTTTCATGATTGAGTCGACATGCCGTCGCCGTCCCCGGTCCGAGTTAAACTGCTGACCATCGCACTGGGGGCGCTCGCGATTGGCGCGATTTTGCTGCCGGCCGGCGAGGTGGCAGCAGAAGGCGTCGAGGAGCCGCGGCGAGTGGCCATGGCCTCAGATCTACGCGTTTTTAATCCAGTTACAGAGGGGAATGGGGCGTCGAATCCATCGCTTGAGGTCTATCAAGAGGCGATGCAGCGCGGTGTGGAGCAGCAGTGGCGCTCATCGAATCATCAGGCCACCGTCCTCGGCGGCGATGAACTCGACGAGGCTGTCGCCGGGGCGCCGATGTACGAGGACAACCTCGAGTTGGCCAGGGAGTGGGGACAGATGGGTATTGAGGCCTATAAGCAGGTCCAGACCCAGACGGCGGCGGAGTATCTGGAGCGGTCGCTGCAGTATTTCGAGGCCATCGCCCACGATATCGTCGCCCCTCGGGAGGTCTCTGAGATCTTGATGTATCTGGCGCTGAGTTATCTGGAGGACGGCACCAACGTGGTGCGCCCGCTCGATGTGCTTCAGGAGATGATCCGCCGCGATCCCGGGCGGCGCCTGCAGTCAGGATACTACCCGGATTTCGTCGTTCAATACTACGAAAATGCCCGTCAGACACTGTGGCGAGAGTTGCGTGAGGACGGGCCGCCGGAGGACGAATCAAAGCGCATTGCCGAGTTGACGGATGCGGAATTCGTCTTTCACGCCTACGCCATTCCCACCTCGGCGGACGCCGTGGAGTTGGTGGCCTATCTCTACGATGTCGATGACGAGCAATTTTTGCCGGCGGAGCGACTCTCCCTTCAAAGTCTCGATGAGCAGCAGGTACAGGAGGGGTTTGGACGATTGGCCAGCCGGCTGTCGGCCTGCCTCGTAGAGGCCGTCCCCGAGCCCGGTGAGGTCGACGGCTTTGCTCCCACCGGCACCAGTCGGTTGTCCGTGATGCTGGGCATGACGTTTGGCTCCTTTTTGCAGGTGCCGACGCCTGTGGAGGCCCCGTTTGGAAATTACGGAATGAATGTGGGCCTCGGATGGTCGTTGACCCCCGATTTTCGAGTGACGGCGTCGCTTCAGATCGCCAATTCGATTCGAGATTACTCCGGGGTCTTGGCCGATAGCTTTACGACGATCCGCGCTGTGGCCGGTAGCGAATTGGGGCGCGCCGTGGGACCGATATATCTGGGCTTCGGCGTGGGATTAGAGATGTCTCGATTCGGGCCGATGCAGGTTTTTACCGACAAAAGCTGCATTCCCGATCCGGATCGCCTCTGTCCGGGATCGACGGGGCGAGATACCTTCGACGACGAGGCCCTGCACTGGGGGGTTCAATTGCGGCCGCGCATCGCCTGGAAATTGTCGCAGACCTTTCAATTCTCCTCGTCGGTGGCGATGGGCTATTATTTTTCGCCGCTTGAAGATCAGTTGCTGAATTTCCCGCTGATCGGCGAGGTAGGCATCGAGTATCGATTTTGACCGGCTGCGCTGCGTCGAGACGCCTTTTTATTGTTATTGAATTGGAGACGACGATGATCGACAAGCAGCTCGAATCGGCGACGGCCACCGCACCGGCGACGGTGAGCAATGTGGCGGTGGGCTTTGATATTTTGGGTTTCCCGCTGACCGGTCTCGGCGATGAGGTCACCGTGCGGCGGAGCGATACGCCGGGAGTGCAGATCGTCTCCATCGAGGGTCAGGTGGAGGTGCCACAGGACGCAGCCGAAAATACGGCTACTGCCGGATTACTCGCTCTTGTGGAGGAACGACAATTGAGCTTTGGGCTCGAGGTCGAAATCAAAAAAGGGGTACCGATTCACTCCGGACTCGGCGGTTCGGCGGCCTCCGCTGTGGCCGGCGTAATGGCGGCCTCCGCCGTCCTCGATGAACCTCTGGGGCTGCCGGAGCGCTTTCACTACGCTCTGCTCGGCGAGAAGCGGGCCTGCGGCAAGCGTCGCGGAGATAATATCGCCCCCGCCATGCTGGGGGGATTGATCCTGGTTCGCTCCATGGATCCCTTCGACGTGGTGCGCATTCCCGTGCCCCACGATATGGGTACTGTCGTCGTTCATCCGCAGTTAAAGGTCGATGTCCGCGAGGCCCGCCAGATGTTGAGCACCGAGATCGACTTCGACGACTTCGTCGCCCAGTCGGCCAACCTGGCCGGGTTCGTGGCCGGCTGTTTTCGCGACGATCGCCCTCTGATCGGCCGCTCGCTGCAAGATCTCATCGTCGAACCTCAGCGAGCGGGACTGATTCCCGGGTTTCAGGCGGTCAAAAAGTCGGCTATCGACGGCGGGGCGCTGGGATGTTCAATTTCGGGCGCTGGCCCGGCCTTATTTGCTCTCCACGACTTCGATATCGACCCCGAGCCGATCTGTGAGGCGATGATCGCCGCCTTCGACGAGGTCGGTGTGGAGGCTCAAGGCCTGATCTCGCCGATCAACGGAATCGGCGGCCACGTCGTGGCCCGCAATCAATAAAAACCGGGTGGGGGGGCAGATGAGGGAAGATACGCCCTTTGCGAACGCATTGTTTTGTGCTTCGGGCAGCGAGTTTACTTTTAGTCTACGCCCGGCCGATGTCGTAGTTAAAAGTGGACGGGCATGCTGGCTCGTCAGGGGGATTTCCTGACGGACGGTTCAACGAGAAGTCTGACGTTAGGAGTACAGACATGAAATCAACACGAACTCGCAGAATTTTGCGAATTTCGACGTTCTTGGCCGTCTCGGCGGGACTGGCGTTCGGCTCCACCGCTCTCGCCTCGACGCCGGTGGAATTAGCCCAGGACGAGCCGACGGAGACCATGCCCGGTGAGGAAGAAGAGCCGGAGGAGGTCGAAGTCGGTGTCGAGGAAGCAGAGATAGACTACCCCTCTGATATCGAGGACTTTGCCGAGTTCCTCGAAGAACACCAAGAGGAGGGAATCGACAATGTCGCCGAGTATACCCACGAGGGTGCTGAGCACATGGCGGACGCCATGGAAGAGGTGATTCCCGGCGAAGAGCGATTATTTCGAGATCGAACTCCGGAACACGCTCAGGAATTCGAAGATCAGCTCGAGGCCTGGGAAGATCGGCTCGATCAGCTCGACGATCAGGAGCGCGAGGACTTCGCCGAGGTCGCCTACAATATCCTCGAGGACGGCGCTCAGTGGCTGACTCGGGTTCAGGAGTCGGATTATCCCGGTCTTACTGACCAGGTCGAGGCGGTGCAAAACGCCGTCGAGGAAATCGATCCTCAGGAAGATATCGAGCTGCAGGCCCAGGCTGTGGAAGCCTATTTTCAGGCATCGCTGACCACAATTCAGGATATGTACGTCGCCAAGGAAGAGGATCCGCTCACCCAGCGACCGACTCTGGATCTGACGTACGCCGTGTCACCGGTCGAACTCGCTCAGCAAGAGGGTGAGCAGCCCGGTGAATTCGACGAGCCCATCGACGAACCGATGGACGAACCGATGGACGAGCCCATGGATGAACCGATGGAGGAGGAGCCCGATATTGAGGCCGAACTCTCACCGGAAGTCGAGACCTATCGCGACAGCGTCGAGGAACTCGATATCACAGCGCTCGAGGGTGAGCAGGGCGAAGAATTGGTGGTGAGCAATATGCGCAACCTCCACGCCGCGCTCGGAACGTTTGTCGACGAAGAGCCAATGCTGGAGGAGCCGGGCATCGAAGAGGAACCGGGTATGGAAGATGAGCCCGAGCCCATCGAAGGTGCGCGCTACGATGATGAGGAAGCCGATGAGCATGCCGGCGAACGCGCGGAGGTCGACGAAGAGCTGACCGAACTCTACGAGGAGTTGACCACCAATATCGAAGAACTCGAGGCCAATATCGGCCAGGAGGAATTCGGTAATTATCTGCAGGAATCTGCAGAGGTGACGGCCAATATCGTGACCCATCTTCAGGAAGAGCAATATCCTCAATTTGAGGAGGCCGCCGATCGCGTCGAGGACGCCGCCGATGAGCTGAGCGACGACGAGATTGCCGAGCAGCAATCGGAGATCATGGAATTCTTTATGGCCACGGCCGACGCCGTTGAGGCCATGGACCAAGATCGGGTTGAGCCGGTCGCGCTTCTCTTCTAATCGACTCCCCTAACTCGCTATCGGGCCGGCTCTTCAATGAAGGGCCGGCCCCTTTTTTTTACCTGCTAATTAGCTGCGAAGCCGAGCGCTGAGCCCGGTGTAGCGCCGACTGGCGTCGGCGTTTTTTACGGCCAGCTCGACGGCTCGCCGGGTTCCCACCAAGATCACCAATTCCCGGCCACGGGTCACCGCCGTATACAATAAATTCCGCTGCAACATCACATAATGCTGGGTGGTCACGGGGATGATGACCGCCGGATATTCGCTTCCCTGGCTTTTGTGAACCGTGATGGCATAGGCCAGCGCCAATTGGTCGAGGCCGTCTGTGTCGTAGCGAACGCGGCGTCCGTCGAAATTGGCGACCAGTTGATTTTCGTCGATATCGACGTCGATGACGCGGCCGATATCGCCGTTGAATACGTCCTCGTCGTAGTTATTTCTGGTCTGCATGATCCGGTCGCCGCGGTGAAAGGCGTTGTCTCCCCGGGTAATACGCGGCTGGGCACCGCAGAATAGCTCCTGAAGCTTCTGATTTAGGCTGTGGCAGCCCACTTCGCCGCGGTACATGGGCGACAATATCTGGATATCGCGCATCGGGTCGAAGCCGAATGCGTCGGGAATACGGCTCGTGGCGAGCTCGACGATTCGCTCCTTTGCGACGTCGGGATTTGTGGCGTTTAAGGTGTAGAAATCGACGAGTTCATCGCCGTCGCGGTTCGGCACCAGCGGAATCTTTCCGGCATTGATACGGTGGGCATTGACTACGATGGATGACTCTTCGGCCTGGCGAAAAATTTCGGTCAGCTGCACTACATTGGACACGTCGCTGTCGATTAAGTCGCGCAGAACCTGTCCCGGACCGACGCTGGGAAGCTGGTCGACGTCGCCGACGAGGACCAGGCTGGCTCCTGAGGGAAGAGCGCGGACCAGTGAGTATAATAGATAAATGTCGATCATCGACGCCTCGTCGACGATCAGGACGTCCACGTTCAGCGGGCGATCCTCGTCGTATTGAAAGCCCCCTTTTTCGAAGCTAAATTCCAGGAGTCGATGAATGGTGCGGGCCTCGCGCGCTGTGGCCTCGCTGAGCCGTTTTGCGGCGCGTCCCGTGGGCGCGGCGAGGCTGATCTTTTTGTCCAATTTGTCGCCGAGCTCGCAGATGGCCTCGACGATCGTGGTCTTGCCGGTTCCCGGCCCGCCGGTGACCACCGCCAGGGGATGGTCGAAGACGGATAGGACCGCCCGGCGCTGCTCTGTGGCCAGATCGATCCCCAGCGAGGCTTCGATATTGCTGAGCTGCCCGTCCAACTCTGAATCTCGATCGGAGAGCAGGCGCCGTTGGCCGGCCAGTCGGCGCAGATGGCGGGCTGCGCCGACCTCGGCATGGTGGGCTTTGATGGAGTAGATCGCCGGCGGTCTATCGCCTTGTCGTGCGGCGATGACCAGGCGATCGCTACGCGCCAGATCTTGAAGCGGATCGTCGAGATCCCCAATTTTCGAGCCCAGAAGCTCCCGGGCCCGCTCAGCGAGCAGGGGCCTCGGCAGGTAGACGTGTCCATCGTCGTGGGCCTCATCGAGGGTGTGCAAAAGACCTGCGCGAAGTCGGGCCGGTGAGTCCTCCTCGATATCGAAATGCCGGGCGATCTGATCGGCGGTCCGAAAACCGATCCCGCGGATCTCCTCGACGAGCCGATAGGGATTTCGGCGGATCACGTCTAGAGCCTGCGCCCCGAAACGCTGGTGGATTTTGACGGCCATCGCCGCCGAAATACCGTGCGACCTGAGGGCCACCATCAGGCGATGAACCAGGCGATCTTCGCGCCATGACTCGAGGATCTGAGCGCCCCGTTTTTCGCCGATACCCTCCACTTCAACGATTCGTTCCGGGTCGTCGTCGAGGATTTCCAGCGTCGCCTCACCGAAATGATCGACGATCCGGCTCGCCAGTGTGGGACCGATCCCTTGCATCATGGAGCTGGCGAGATACTTTTCGATCCCCTCTCGTGTTTTGGGAAGAACAGAGCGCAGCGATTGAATCCGAAATTGCCGCCCGTAACGCGGGTCGTTGCGCCACTGCCCGGTGACCTCCACGGTGGTTCCGACGTTGGTCGCCAAAATATTGCCGACGATGGTCACCGGTAGGTGACGATCGGGGATCTCGAGATCGCAGACGGCAAATTGGCCGTCGTCGCTGGCAAAGCGCACCCGTGCCAGAACCCCGCGCAGTCGCTCGGTTTCCGAAGGTGACGGCTCTTGCATGAGTCTCCCAGAGGCGATTTTTGAACGGGCAATCAACCGGTGGTTCGGGAAGAAATAAACGGGGTCGCCCCGTTTACTTACTGTAACGACGATACCCATCGTCTTTCGCTGATGACTAATTTCGCAGTCTCCGCAGGAGAGTCAATAGCCTCTGCTGGGAGAAAATGAATTGACGAGCCCCCTATGAGTTCTGCCTGGGCCTTGATTGAGGATCGCGAAGAAATTCTCTTCGTTCGCCGCGCATTCGGTGTCGGTCGCGGCGGTCAATGGTGTCCCCCCGGGGGCACGATGTGGCACGACGAATGGCCGGAAGTGGCCTGTGTCCGCGAGGCCTTTGAGGAGACCGGCCTGCGGGTGACCATCGAGCGGCCGATCGCCGTCTTTGAGTCGGCCCATTTCTTTTTATGTAGCCTCAATAATTCACGCGACGATATCCGCCTGCGCAGCGAGGAGTGCATCGACTCCGCCTGGATCTCTCCGGCGAATCTGCTCACTGTGGGGACCATCATGGATCTGCGCCGGATCTTACCCACTCTGGAGCTGGCGGGCTTTGAAATCCCACCCGTGCCCGACGGGCTGGTCACTGCGGTTCCCCAAAAGGTCTTTTAGATCTTGTCCAGCGCCTCCAACTCCACTTCGAGCATTCCCACCAACTCGTCCATCCGCTGGGTGACGGCGCCCACCGTGGAGGGGTCTTCGAGATCGACGCCGGCGCGGCGAAGTTGCTCCATGGGATGATCGTTGCCACCGCTTTGCAATAATCTCAGATAGCGCTCCACTGTGTCCTCGCGCTCTTTATCGTCGTCGCTCAACAACCCCTCGACGATTTTGGCCGACGAGGCATAGCAGGTGGCGTATTGGTAGACGTAGTAGGGAGCATTATAAAAGTGGGGGATTCGCGCCCAGGTCACGCGATAGAGATCGTCGAGGGTCATGCAGTCGCCATATAGCGTCTCGAGCCGGTCAAAATAGATCTGGTCGAGCTGCTCGGCGGTCATCGGCCGGCCCTCCTCGACGGCTCGATGGGCGCGCAATTCGAAGTCGGCAAAGCGCGCCTGGCTGTAGAATGTGCCGGCAATATTGTCGATGGAGCGCTGCAACAAGATGGCTCGGTTCCGGGGCCCTTCGGTATTGGCCAGCATATGATCGAGCAGCAGCGCCTCGTTGGTCGTCGAGGCGACCTCGGCGACGAAAATCGTATACGACGAGGTGGCAAATGGTTGCTCTTCACAAGATAATAGGGTGTGCAGCGTGTGGCCCAATTCGTGGGCCAGGGTAAAGACGTCGGAGAGGGTATCCGTGTAGTTGAGCAGCATATAGGGATGAACGCCGTAGACGCCGGCAGAATAGGCGCCGGAGCGCTTGCCCTCATTTTCGTAGACATCGATCCAGCCCCCGGATAAAGCCTCTTTCATCCGCCGCTGGTAGTCCGCACCAAGCGGAGAGACGGATTCGATGATCAGATCGCGTACCTCGTCGTAGGGATATTGCTTATCTATGTCGATAAGGGGAATCATTCCGTCGTAGGAATGGTATTCGTCGAGCTCGAGGACCTGTTTGCGAAGCCTGTGATAGCGCCGCAGTGGTTCGGCGCCGTCGAAGGCGGTCTCAATCAAAGTTTCCAATACTGAGACGGGTACATTGTCGCCGTCCAGAGCGGCTTCGGCGGTACTTTCGTAGTTGCGCGCCTGTGCCTGCGCCCAATCCCGCTGGCAGGTCGCGGCATAGAGCGAGGCGAAGGTATTTCGCTTGTCCTCAAAGATCGAATACAGCGCCTCAAAGGCCCGGCGCCGGTCGTCTTGAACCCGCCGGGTCTGCAAGATATGGGCGTATTCGCCGAAGCTGACCTCGACGGTCTCGCCGTCGCTCAATTCGATCTCTTCAAAACTGATATCCGCCGTGGTCAGCGCTCGATAAATCTCGCGGGGGGCGGAGCGAAATCGGCTTCCATAGGCCAGAATCTGCTCGCCGGCCTCGTCGAGGACGTGTTCTTGGTTGCGGTAGATCTCGGAGATCGGAAATCGATAGGGCTCAAGCTCCGGTGTCTCCTCGATCCACTGCTCCATCGTCTCCTCGTCGATGGTCAATATCTCAGGGGTCAGCCAGGCCGATTTGGCCTGAAATTCCGCGAAGAGCTGCTGGACCTGCTGCAGGCGCGCCTGCACGGCGTTATTGCGCTGATCGACATCGAAGATTAGCTGTGGATAGCGGTATAGCTTATAGGAGATTATCCCGATTCGATCGCTTAATCGATAGGCTTTGAGCACTGATTCGGGCCCGCTATCGAGCGTGCCTTTGAGGGCGACGAGGTCGTCCATCGACTCGCCGATGGCCTCCATATCGGCCTCCCAATCCGCCCAGTCGTCATAGATATCGTCGACATTCCACTTATATTTATCGTCGATTTCGGCGCGATCGCGGGTGTCGGGACGAAGGCCTTGAACGTCGTCGTCGTAGAAGAGATTGTGCATTGTGGCTCCTATATCGTTGGGCTTTCAGACTCGGTGGCATGCGTATAACTATCGGCCAGTGGTGATATTCGACGCCCGTGTATTAAAGGGCGCCTTAAAAGGCGGCGCAGAAGATTTTGGGGGAGATTCTCATGAGGACTCGTTGGTGTGCGCATGACTATTGGTCAGATGTTTTGTTGTCGTTTGTATAGTTGTTTTTTGCTCAAAATCCCACTCCGGCGCCGACTACGATGGATTGGACCAGCGCTTCGTCGTCGAAGAGACGCTGGGCGACCTGGTAGCGAAGCTGAAGCGGAATCGCCCAGATCATCATCGAGACATCGGCGCTGGCGCCGACGGCGGCGTGGATATCACCCTCCATCAATGTCGCCGCCGAGCCGAATGCCTCAATGCCGAATTCTCGAATAAATGAGGCGGGAAAGATGGTCAATGTCGACGCCGTTCCCCGGTCGACGATAATTGGATAGCGATAGTTAATATCACCGATGGCGACCCGATTCGATACCAGGCCCAGATCTTCGTAACCCCGCAGCGATTCGCTGAATAAAAAGACCCTGGGTAAGAGCGATCCATCGCGAGGTTCGTCCTCGGCATCACCGGAGACGAAGACCGGTTCGATGGGGCCGAATCCACCGACCCTCATCAAGGGCTCGTCGTCGGGAACACCTGGGAGGGCCCGTACTCTTCCCGAAAAACGCATTCGATGTCGAGCGGAGAGGGGAAGTGGAGTGCCGAGCTCGAGCTGTGCGCGAAGATGGGCCATCGAAAAATCGCTCCCAAGCTCGGCGGGATATCCTGCGGCAAGGCCCGATAGGGCAAAGAGCCACTGCGTTCCACCATAGGGCGTGGATCGGCCGGCCCGATACCGGGCGCCCACCTCCGGGCCGAGCAGTCGTCGAATATCGTCGGCCTCGTCGCTGAGCCCTTCGCGGAAGAAATCGGCGGCCAGAAATTCAAGCCAGACCGGGATATCATAAAAGACCCGCGACAAGGTGGCGACGGCGAATCGGTCGCGTTGAGTCAGATCCTCGGTCGGCAGCAAATCGTCACCGGTCAGCACTGTGGTTGTGCCCCATCTATTGGCGATCTGCAGGGTCCACTGCCAGGGCGAAAGCTGGGTGTTGACGTAGGCAAAAGAGCCGCTCAAGCGCTCTTCGGCGAAGTCCCACTGGGCGTCGATAGCCCAGTTGTGGAATCCCAATTCATCTCGGCCACTTATGCCGAGCCCGGCGTAGATCTCCTCGCCGCCGTCGATGATCAAAAGCTCGGGGACGCGAAGGCGCGGCACGAAGAGATTGTCGAGCTGCGAATAGGGGCTATCGTCGAGAATCTGCGCCGGTCGCTCTGCAGCTTCGTAGCCCACGACTTCAGCTTCGGTGTGGCCGCCCCGAAACTGCAGCGTGTCTGTCGCCTCGCCGCCGTTGTTCGCGATGCGATCGAGTGTCCAACCCCAATCCTCGCGGTTCAGAAATTGAATTTCTCCATTGTCGGCAGGGCGGGGATTAAATGCCATATAGGGGACGTCACTGTGGCGCTGGACGGAGCCGTCGCTGAGGTCTGCCTCGAATATTTCGATCCGATCGTTGTCACTGGCCACGAAGAGAAGTCGCTCATCGTCGAGCCAGTAGGGATCGAGGGCCGGCCGGTGCGATTTCTCGGTGGACCATCTGCCGACTAATTGGCCGCCGTCGATATCGAAGACGGCAATCGACCACTGATCGTCTTCCATCAACGTCGCCGCAAGGCGTTGGCCGTCCGGGGAGGTGCGCAGCCAGGCCAGATATGCCCCGGCGGGCAGCGTAAATAGCTCTTCGCGGCGATCGGAGTCGACGGCGAGTCGCTCGATGCGGGTGCGGTTTCCGTCGGCAATGGCGAGGTTGATGGCCTCTGCGTCGGGCGTTAGATCCCAGCCCACAGCCTCCAGGTCGCCGTGGACGGTATCGACGTCGCCACCGTCGATATCGAGGCGCATCAAGTCGGTGCGGGCTGCGTTTCTGCCCTGATGATTGACCAGAAAATACAGGGCCTCTCCGTCCGGGGAAAAGCGCATTGCCTCCAACCCTCTGGCAGCCACGATCTGGCGTCCGGGGAGTACGTCGGGGATCCTCTGCCGAGTCAGGCGTTGGCCGGCTTTATCGAAGATGTCGATGGATGCCACGTCATCGACATCGGCCGAATAAATCGCCGTTTTCCCATTCGGGCCGGACTCCAATATCGCCGTTCGTCCCACCCACTTCTGGCGCTTCTGGTGCGGCGACCGAGTGCGGGCTTCGAAGCGCTCGTCGACGTCGTGGGCAAAGTCGTCGATCAAGTCGCTCAGCGTCTTTCCATAAACCGCGCGAAATCGCAGGCTGACGCCAAAGGGAAATAACACCGACGAGCCCTGGCGATCGATGAGATCCCAGAGGCGCTCCTCGCCATAGGTGTCGGCGAGATAGGCCACGAATTGTGACCCGATCAGATAATGAGCGCCAAAGGGAATGGAGCGGTCCCACTGGCTTAAGCGCCCGCCATCGAGGTGGAGATCGGCGACGCCGGCGGCGAAGATATTCTCCCAGATAGGCGATCCGTAGCGACCTACGCCGTCGACCAATTGGCTTTCGTAATAGGTGGCCAGCCCCTCGATAAACCAGAGATCGAGGCCCACCTGTGGATTGATTGAGGGGCCGAAAACGTCGTTGACCAGCCCGTAGAAATTATGAATCTGGGTCAGATGGACGTAGTGAACCATCTCGTGGCAACCCACGGCGGCGACACTGGGTGTATAACCGAAATCGCCGAAGATATTGGCCGTAAAAAATGTGGGAAGCACGATATGCGGGTGTTCACCGGGCCCAAAAGCGACATAAGCATTATTGAACTCGGTCTCCGGCAAAAAGATCGGCACCAGCCCCCAGTCGGTGCTGCGCGGCGTTTTTTCCTCCAGATCGGCGAGACATCCCTCGAGGCGAGTGGCGATATGATGGGCCTCCTCGCGGCGCTGTTCCGGATAGTAAATCTTGAGATTTTCGGTCTCCATACGGCGCATATCGCGCTCGGCAAGAGATTGTTGAACCTCGGCAGGAAAACGCGGTCCCGTGCTCACACACCCGCTTAATACGACGATCAGGACGAGGGCCGCTAATGCCAAAATGGTCTTCATTTAAAGATGCCTCGTCGTCCCGTCACACAGGGAGCCCGAAAATTTTTCAATGGGTGGTTTGAATCACCATCTTTCGTCCATCAGACCGGATCGATAAAACGGCGAATCACCGGGTGCTGACAGGCCCGGGCTTGATTGCTACCATAAGCCGGAGCCATGCTTCTTTACGGAAAGTAACGAAGTATTTGTGCGATTAAATAATGTAGATTGTGGAGTAGTTTGATGAGCGGTCAAATATCGGTGCTAGTCTATGGTGATTGTCCCGAACTTCAAGCATGTGAAGTCAATCTCGCTGTTACCAAGCTTCAGTTGAGCCAATCCAAGACCTCGTTTGAACAAAAGGTTCGGGGGTTCGAGCTCGCCATTTTGGTGGCCGAAGGTCTCGACGATGCGCCCTTGCAATGCGTGCGTTTTTTGCGCCAGGTGGCGCCGTCATGTGCCACGCTGATGGTCGCCGATCCGGAGTGTGTCGACCTCGTAGAGGCGGCGATCGAGGTCGGACTCGACGACTATGTACTCCGCGCAGGGCCTGCCGAGAAGATGGCACCGCTGCTCAATCACAGCATCGAACGGATGCTGCGCCATGGCCATCTAAAGAAGCGATTTCATGAAAGTGAGCGACGCTTCTGGACATTTTTCGACAACGCCCCGATCGGCCTTGTGGTCATGAGTCTGTCCGGTCAGTGCGAGCACGCAAACGCCGCCTTCTGCGAGATGATCGGCCGTTCCCTCGAAGAGCTGCGCACCACGCGCATAGGGGAGTTATTACACGAAGAAGACGCGCCGATCTGGACCCCACTTCGCCAGGAGTTATGCGATGGAGAGCGCGACTTTGTGCGGGTGGAACAGAAATTTCTGCACAATAACGGTGAGCCCCGGTGGGCAAGCGTGGCCAGCGTGGCCATGTGTGATCCGGACGGCGATCCGGCCTACTTGCTGGCGATGGTGACCGATAAGACAGGCCAAAAGCGCATCCAGGAAAATCTGGAGCACGCCGATAAGATGCAGGCCATGGGCCGACTCGCCGGTGGGGTAGCCCACGATTTCAACAACCTGTTGACCATCGTCAACAGCCATTGCTTCATCATGCGCGATTGCCTCGAAGACCCGGAGCAGATCAACTGGAGTCTGGAGCGGATTTTGACCGCCACCGGCCGCGGCTCAAAGCTGACCCGTCAGCTTTTGACCTTTGGTCGTCACCACAATTCAGAGACCGAGCCCGTCGATCCCAACGAGCGTCTTGAGAATATGCGGGTGGTCTTAGAGAGCCTCTTCGGCAAGACTGTGCGCGTGCATCTGGCAATGGGAGAGGAGTTGCGCAAAATCGACGCCAACCCCAGCGAGTTCGAGCAGGTCATCATGAACCTCGCCCTCAATGCCCGCGACGCCATGGGAGACGGCGGTCGATTCGAGGTACGCACTTACAATCTCGACGTCGAGGTGCCGAGTAACGCCATGCCCGCCGAATTACCCCACGGTCAGTACACGGTGTTGGAGATCAGCGATACCGGATCGGGGATGGCCGCCGAGGTACAAAAACAGATCTTCGAGCCCTTTTATACCACCAAGGAAGTCGGCCAGGGAACGGGCCTCGGCCTGTCGACGGTCTATGGCGTGGTGACCCAGAACGAGGGGCATATTACGGTCGATAGCGAGAGCGGTCGCGGGACGACATTTACGATTTATTTTCCCTCCTCCAAGCAGGACTCCGACACGCCCCCGAAGTTACGGCGGGCCAGGCGCGGGACCCCGACGGACGGCACGGAAACCATCCTTTTGGTGGAAGACGAAGGCGAGCTTCGCCAACCCCTGCTTCGCCTGCTTGAAAATAAGGGCTATGAGGTCATCGAGGCGGCCAATGCCGAAGAAGCACTGGCTGTGAGCCGAGAGTTTTCAGGCCCTATCGACCTGTTATTGA
>SKQC01000415.1 GCA_007119175.1 Myxococcales bacterium
CTCATCGCTTATCTGCAGCGACTGGGCACCGATATCGACAACGACTGAGGTACCCCAATGCATCGAGATGTCATTAGTTACGCCGATCTCACTCAATACGCCGAAATCGGCCTCATCATCTTTGTCGCCGTCTTCATCATGATTCTGTTGCGCGCCTTCTTTATGAAAAAGGAGCGCGTCGAACATATGGAAAACCTGCCGCTTGAAGACGGCCAAAACACCGAGCCGACGGTGAGCAATCGCGATGAAATGGAGCAGGAGGCAACACCATGAGTAAGCCGCCCGAAACAAAGCAAGATCCTTCGAAATACCCGGACGTTCTCATCGAGGGCCACGAATACGACGGGATCAAAGAATACGACAATCCCATGCCCGGGTGGTGGCTGTGGATCTTCTACGCCACCATTGCCTGGTCTGTCTTTTATATCGCCGCCCTCGGCACGGGGTGGATCGACGACTATGACGCCCAGCTCGAGCGCGGCATCGAGCGCGTCGCCGAAAAACGGGCCGCCCACCAGGAGGCCCAACCCTCAGAGGCGGTGGATGTCGACGAGGAGTATCTGGCCGGACTGCTCGACGACGACGAGGCGCTGGCCACCGGCGAGAGCGCCTATCGCACCCGTTGTGTCGCCTGCCACGGCGCCCAGGGCGAAGGCGGCGTGGGACCGGCCTTCAACGACGGTGAGTGGCATCACGGCGACAGCCTGATGGAGCAATATCGAAATACCCGCGACGGCATCCCGGCAGCGGGAATGCCGGCCCACGACGCGCTGCTCAGCGACGACGAACTCTCGGCAGTCACCGCCTTTATCAACACCTTCTGACGCCGGTATCTTATGGCAGAATCAGTTCCACAGGCACCACAGGCGGTTTTATCGACTCTCGATCGGGCGGGAAACCGAAAGTGGATATACCCCACCTTGAGCAAGGGGCGCTTTTGGCTCGCCCGGAAGGCGATCGGCTGGCTGTTGATCGTCGTCTTCGTCGCCCTGCCCTGGATCGAAATTGGCAATCGCCCCGCCGTCTTCTTAGACGTCGCAGGCCGCGAATTTACCTTCTTCGGACTCACCCTCCATTCCACGGATATGGTGATTCTGATGGTATTTTTGCTCACCGCCGTCCTGGCGATCTTTTTTATCACGGCTCTTTTCGGTCGGCTCTGGTGCGGCTGGGGATGCCCGCAGACGGTCTATCTGGAATTTGTCTACCGCCCCATTGAGCGTCTCGTCGAGGGAAGTGAAACCAGGCGCCGACGACGGGACAACGGACCCTGGAATTTCGACAAGATCTGGCGAAAGAGCACCAAATTAGCCATCTACACCGCCATCTCCGTGTTTTTGGCCCACACCTTTGTGGCCTATTTCGCCGGCTGGGAAAATCTTTTGTACTGGATGGGCCGATCGCCGATGGAATCACCGGGCTATTTCGCCCTGATGGCAATCACCTCGGGCCTGGTGCTCTTCGATTTCGGCTATTTCCGCGAACAGATGTGCACTCTGACCTGCCCCTACGCTCGACTGCAATCAGTACTGATGGACGACGACTCGCTGATCGTCAGCTACGACCGCAGCCGCGGCGAAAACCGGGGCACCTACCGGGAGCGCAAACAATCCGACAAGGTCCTCGACCTCGACGACGGGTCCGTCACCTTCGGCGATTGCATCGATTGTGGCTGCTGCGTGCGCACCTGCCCCACGGGCATCGACATCCGCGACGGCCTGCAGATGGAATGCGTCTCCTGTACTCAGTGCGTCGATGCCTGCGATGAGGTCATGGAGGCGATTGGCAAACCGCGCGGTCTTATCCGCTATACCTCGGAGAACGCGATTTCCGGCGACAAGACAAAGGTCGCACGGCCCCGGATCTTTTTATACGCCGCCCTTCTGGCGATCTGTTCAACCATCCTGGTGGGACTCGTCGTCACTCGCGCTCCGCTGGAGGTCGATTTCAGCAGGGCCAGTGGAACGACCTATCGCGTCACCGCCGACGACCAGGTGGCGAATCGATTCTCCCTTCGCCTCCGCAATCGCACCGCCGACACGACAAAACTGACGCTGGTCCCCGTCGACCCCGAGGGCCTTCGAGTCCGCCTCGTCGGCGACCAATCGCCCTCCCTTGTCCCCGGAGAATTAGAGCGTATGGACGTATGGCTCACCATCGATACCGACCAGATGCCACCGGGGGGCACCACGGCCACGGTCGACATCCTTCTCGACGATACCGCGGTCGACACCGTTAATCTCCGCCTGCTCGGCCCCACAAACTCCAGATAAACGAGAATTCAATGCCTACTATCCCCGCAAATATCTTCTGGCCGGCCTTTATCATCGGGCTTTTGTCGGTCGCCATCGGCGCCAGTTTCACCATCCTGTATTTCGCGCAATCCGACGGCGGACCACAGGTGATCCCCGACTATTACGAGCGCTCCGTGAACTTCGACGACGTCTACGAGGCTCGTCAAAACTCGATTCGGCTGGGCTGGAGCGTCGATATCGAACTCTTTGACGATCACGGCGAGCTGACGCTTCAACAGCGCGACGGCACTCCCGTCGACGGCGCCGAAGGAACGCTGACCTTTTTTCGTCCCTCTCAGGCCCTTCCGATCGCCACCGTAGAGCTCGTCGAGGATGCCGATCAGCCCGGCGAGTACCGATTCGACAATATTGCCGATCTCCCCGGATTGTGGGACCTCGACGTCGATATCGAGCGCGGTGACGAGGCATTTACCCAGATCATTCGCCACACCGTACCCAACTCATGACGAGCAACTCACACAAATGTGAGCACTGCGGATTGCGCTTTGCGGGCCGAGTGGTCACCGATGATGTCCACGATTCGGCAAAAAGCGACGCCGTATTCTGCTGTACTGGATGCCGCGCCGTCTATCATGCGCTGCACGACGCCGGCCTCGATGATTTTTATACTCTGCGTCAGAGCTGGTCTGCCGCACAGGCCCGTCCGGTCGATGAAGAGGTATTTGAACGCGACGACGCCACCTTCTTTGATAGCCAATCCTTTCTGGCCGACCACGGCACTGAGCTCGACGATGGAACGCTGCGCGTTGAGATGCACCTCGACGGCGTCCATTGCGCCGGCTGTGTCTGGCTTGTGGAGCGCATGCCCAGGCTCGTCGAGGGCGTCGTCGAGGCCCGCCTTGAGCTATCACGCCGAAAGGTGACCATCCGCTTTAACCCTGACGCCGTAAAACTATCTCAGATCGCCAGTTGGCTGGCCCGGTTTGGATTCGAGCTCAACCCCTTGCAAACACAGGATATTCGCCGCCGTTCCGACAGCTCGAAATCGATGCTGATTCGCCTCGGTATCTGCTGGGCGGTGGCGGCCAACGTCATGCTCATGACGATTGCCATCTACGCCGGCCTCGACCCGGTCAAAGAGCCCGGGCTGCACGCCGCCGTCTTATGGTCCACATTCGCCCTGAGCGCCGTATCGCTGGTCGCCGGCGGCACGGTATTTTTTCGCCGGGCCTGGGCGAGCTTTCGCGCCGGCCGTCTGTCGATGGACGTCCCCATATCGCTGGGAATCCTGGTCGGCTGGAGCCATTCTGGCTGGTCGACCATCACCGGCAGCGGCGAGGTGTGGTTTGACTCCATCGTCGTCCTCATCGCCGCCCTACTGACCGCCCGTTATCTCCAGATCCGCGGAAGCGATCTGGCCGCCGACGCCGCGGCCCGGCTGTTGGCGCTGCTGCCGCAGGTGGCCCGCAAAGTGGTCCCCGAAGGCGGCGGCGAGACTGTCGAGATCGTCCCCGCAAACTCGCTTCAATGCGGTGATCACCTGCGGGTTCACGCCGGCGACGTCGTCCCCGCCGATGGCCTAGTACTGACAGGCACAAGCGATGTCTCTCGGGCTGTCTTGACCGGCGAGAGCCGCCCCGAAAAAATCACCACCGGCGATCTCGTCGAGGCGGGCACCACGAATCTTTCGAGCCCCATCGACCTGCAGGTCACAGCCGTCGCCGAATCCACCCGGGTTGGAAAGCTTCTGGAATGGATCGAG
>SKQC01000382.1 GCA_007119175.1 Myxococcales bacterium
AAGGTTCTCGTCCCCACCGTTTTTTGTAAGACTAACGAGAATTCGTCGCTCGTCAGTTCGACTTCGAGGCAGACGTCAATCAAGCACGTAAACACCGGATAGACTCATGGCAGATAAAGGCAGCAGTGGAGGAGGCGGCGGCGGTCACACCAATCTGTGCTGTTCATTTTGCGGAAAAAGCCAGCGCCACGTCCAGAAATTGATCGCCGGCCCCACGGTGTATATCTGCGACGAATGCATCGGCCTATGCGGCAATATCATCGACGAAGAAGTAGAACGTGAAAGCCGTGCTGAGGGCATGACCGACGTGCCCGCTCCGGTGGAAATCAAAGAAGTTCTCGACGAATACGTCATCGGCCAGGAGATGGCCAAAAAGATTTTGAGCGTCGCCGTGCACAACCACTACAAACGCATCGACAGCCACGTCGACGCCGACGAAGTGGAGTTGCAAAAATCCAATATCATGCTCATCGGGCCCACGGGCAGCGGAAAGACCCTTCTCGCCCAGACGTTAGCGCGCATTCTCGACGTTCCCTTCTCCATCGCCGACGCCACCAGCCTCACCGAGGCCGGATATGTGGGCGAGGATGTCGAAAATATCATCGTCAATCTTCTGCAGGCCGCCGACGGCGACGTCGAAAAGGCCAGCCGCGGCATCATTTATATCGACGAGATCGACAAGGTGGCCCGCAAGGGCGAAAACCCCTCGATCACTCGCGACGTCTCCGGCGAGGGCGTCCAGCAGGCCCTGCTCAAGATCATCGAGGGCACCATCGCCTCCGTGCCCCCGAAAGGCGGTCGAAAACACCCCCAGCAGGACTTTTTGCACGTCGATACCACCAATATTTTATTTATCTGCGGCGGCGCCTTCTCCGGGCTGGAGTCGATCATCGCCCGCCGAGTCGGCGACAAGCGAATGGGCTTTGGCGGCGAGGTCGGCAAAGCCGAAGATCGCTCGGCAACCGAATTGCTGGGCGTGATGCAGCCCGAAGACCTGATGCGCTTTGGCCTGATTCCAGAATTCGTCGGCCGCGTCCCCGTCATCGCCACCCTTCAGGAATTGAGCGAAGACGATCTGGTCAAAATCTTGACCCTGCCCAAAAATGCGCTAATCAAGCAATATAGTAAGTTGTTTCGCGTCGACGGCGTCAATCTCGAATTCGAAAAGGACGCCCTTCGATCCGTGGCGCGAGCGGCGCTGGAGCATAAGACCGGCGCCCGAGGATTGCGCTCCATCCTGGAGCGATTGATGATGGATCTGATGTACGAACTACCGGATCGCGAAGACGTAAGCGAAGTTCGCATCACCGACGATATGGTCAATCACGCCGCGGGAACCTCGATTGAACTCGACTTCTCGAAGGCCGAATCGGCCTGATCGCCTATTTAACCCGGAGTATTCATGACGTGTCGTCAATACTCCGGGTTAGATGACACGGGCTTTTTTCAAAAAACCTGCCTGATCGCCATTGACCGGCGTCGAATCTCTTTTTTACCGACGAGAACACCCCATGACATCGAGTGACTCCTCCCCTTCGGACGACGCCCAGATTCTACCCCTTTTGCCATTGCGCGATATCCTGGTCTTTCCGGCCATGAAAGTGCCCCTTTTTGTGGGCCGCGAAAAGAGCATCGCCGCCCTCGATCAGGCGATGAAATTGGACCGCCAGATCATCCTGGCCGCCCAGAAAAAGGCCAAGACCAACGATCCGGCGCCCGACGATATCTATACGGTGGCCACCCTGGCGACCATCGACCAGCTCTTTCGCCTCCCCGACGGCACCGTCAAGGTCCGCGTCGTCGGCCAACAACGGGTCAACCTGTCGGAATACCTGGAAAATGACCACTATTTTCAGGTCCAATACGAAATCCTCGACGACGATCCCTTCGAGATCGATGCCGAGCTAAAATCACTATTAAAGACCCTGCGCAACGCCTTTTCGGAATACGTCAAACTCAACAAACGTATCCCCTCGGATATGATCGAGGAGATAGCTCGACTCGAGGATCCCTCGTTATTGGCCGACACCATCGTCGCCCAACTGGCTCTGAAATTGTCGGATAAGCAGACAATTTTGGAAAACCTCGATGTCCACGAACGACTCCAGCAGCTCTACGAATTTATGCAGGAGGAAATCGAGCTGCTCAAAGTCGAGCGCAAGATTCGCTCCCGCGTCAAAAAGCAGATGGAGCGCACGCAGAACGACTACTACTTAAAGGACATGCAAAACTCCATGAAAAAGGACGGCGGCGGAGACAACGAGTTCAAAAACGAAATCGAAGAATTAGCAGAGCAGATCGAGAAAAAAGAGATGTCCGAGGAGGCCACCGAACGGCTGACTCGGGAGCTGAAAAAGCTCAAGATGATGAGCCCCATGAGCGCCGAAGCAACGGTGGTGCGAAATTATATCGACTGGGTGCTCTCCCTTCCCTGGACCCACGTCACTCAAGATCGCCTCGACGTCGATCGCGCCGAAGAGGTTCTGGAGGCCGACCACTACGGACTAGAAGAGCCCAAAGAGCGGATTCTGGAATATCTGGCGGTCAAAGCTCTGATCAAAAAGCCCAAAGGCCCCATTTTATGTCTCGTCGGCCCCCCCGGCGTGGGCAAGACCTCCCTTGGTCGCTCCGTGGCCCGGGCACTGAATCGAAAATTCGTCCGCCTCAGCCTCGGCGGCGTCCGCGATGAAGCAGAAATCCGCGGTCATCGCCGAACCTATATCGGCGCTCTACCCGGCAAGATCATCCAGCAGTTGCGCAAGGCCGGCAGCAATAACCCGGTGATGCTCCTCGATGAGGTCGACAAGATGTCCACCGACTTTCGAGGCGATCCGTCGAGCGCCCTTTTGGAAGTCCTCGATCCGGAGCAAAACGCCACCTTCAATGATCACTACCTCGATCTGGATTACGACCTGTCGCACGTGATGTTTTTGTGCACGGCGAATAATTTAAAAGAGATCCCGCCGCCGCTTCGCGACCGCATGGAGATCATCCAGATTCCCGGCTATACCGATTTTGAAAAGCTTCAGATCGCCCGTCAGTACCTGGTGCCCAAGCAGAAGAAAAATAACGGCATCGACGATGTGGACGTCGAATTTTCCGACGAATCGATCACCCGGGTCATCAACAGCTATACCCGGGAGGCCGGAGTTCGAAATCTGGAGCGTGAGATCGGCACCATCTGCCGAAAGATCGCCCGCGTGGTCGTCAAAGATGGAAAAGACCAGTCCTTCGACGTCAACGATGAGGCCGTCAGCGAATATCTGGGCAAAAAGAAATTTACCCAGGGCGCCATCGAGGAGCGCGATCAGATCGGGATGACCAACGGCGTCGCCTGGACTCAATACGGCGGCGTGATGCTCGTCAGCGAGGTCACCGTGATGGCCGGTAAGGGCAAATTCATCATCACCGGTAAGCTCGGCGACGTCATGCAGGAGTCGGCCCAGGCGGCCATGAGCTATGTGCGATCGCGGGCCATGAACCTCGGCTTGAGCCCCGATTTTCACCAGAAAGTCGACCTCCATATCCACTTTCCCGAGGGCGCGCTTCCCAAAGACGGCCCCTCGGCAGGGATCACCATGGCGTGCAGTATCGTCAGCTCCCTGACTCGCATCCCCGTGCTCCACGATGTGGCCATGACCGGCGAAATTACGCTGCGCGGACGCGTGCTGCCAGTGGGGGGCTTAAAAGAAAAGATCATCGCCGCCCACCGCGGCGGAATCAAAACCCTCATCGCCCCCAAGACCAATAAAAAGGACTGGAGCGATGTCCCCGAGGAAATTCAGGATGAGATCTCTATGATCTGGGTCGAGCATATGGACGAGGTCCTGGCTCAAGCCCTGAGCATCGACGATCGAGAGGCGTTTTTGGAGCGACTCGAACAACCGCTTTTGCCGCCGGATATCATGCTCAACGGCGGCACCACCTCCACCGGCGACGGCGTCTCGAAGGAAACGTCGATTCACTAACCGCAAAGAGCGCTAAGAAGAACCAACTACACCGCAAA
>SKQC01000393.1 GCA_007119175.1 Myxococcales bacterium
AATCGATCGATCAACGGGAAAAACCGGGGTCATGAACTTGACAGTGATCCACACCGGTCGTAGGCTCGATTTATGTACGACTCAGGATCTGACCAGTTTGAGGCGTCGACAGACACAGCATGGATCGCGGTGTCGCAGCAGTTGACGCATTGGCTGAGCGGATCCGGCAGGCGGGATGCTTCGGCATCTTCGTCGGCCACAAACCAGGCAGTTCTTCGTGGAGCGATTAGCGGGGCTGTGATGGTGGATACAGGGATGTGATTTGCAACTGGCCACGGATGGCCCATTTCGAAGCTTCCCCCGAGGGGAAGGATTCGGGATGCGACATGACAGGGAAGTCATATGGAAGCGACAAAGCTGGCGACGCCAACTCTCGACCAAAAACCTTATTACAATCACGAGCGGGGATTTACCCTCTATCAGGGTGACTCGTTGGAGTTGTTGGCCTCTATGGAGGCCGAACAATTCGACATGATCTTTGCCGATCCCCCCTATTTTTTGTCCAATGACGGGGTGACCTGCAAATCGGGACGAATGGTCTCGGTAAATAAGGGCCGCTGGGATCGCTCCGAGGGTGTGGAGGCCAATCACGCCTTCAACCTGGAGTGGCTCAAGCAGTGTCAGCGGCTCTTAAAGCCGGACGGCACGATCTGGGTCAGCGGAACTCAGCATATTATCTTCTCCATCGGATTTGCGATGCAGAAGCTCGATTATAAGATCCTAAACGATATTGCCTGGTTTAAGGTCAACCCGCCGCCGAATCTGTCGTGTCGATATTTTACGCACAGCACGGAGACGGTCATCTGGGCTGCCCGCAACGAGGACAGCCGTTATACCTTCAATTACGACAAGATGAAGGAGATGAACGAGGGCAAACAGATGAAGAGTCTGTGGCATATTATGTCGCCGAGAAAAGCGGAGAAGGAGCACGGTAAGCATCCGACTCAAAAGCCGATGAAGCTGTTGAATCGGATCGTGCTCGCCGCCTCCGATGAGGGCGATCGGATACTCGATCCGTTCTGCGGATCGTCGACCACCGGTCTGGCGGCGGTGGAGAAAGGCCGCGACTACGTGGGTATCGACCAGAGTGAGGAATACCTCGATCTGTCGATCAAGCGTTTCGAAGACCTGCTTTGAGCGATGAGCCGGGGGGCTCGTCGACGATGGCATCGCTTCGGTAGTTCCGTCTTTCGTGGATCTTGGGATAGTAATATCCCGTGGCACTCACCTTCGAAGACGCGAGGAGTAGCGATGGTGTATCGAGGATTGACACTCGACCCGTTTCAACGGGAAGCGATCGAATATATTGAGGAGGGAAAGAGCGTCCTCGTCGCCGCACCGACGGGGACGGGAAAGACGCTGATCGCCGATTATCTCATCGAGGAGGTCCTCGAAGACGGTGGGGAGGTGATCTATACGGCGCCGGTCAAGGCGCTATCCAACCAGAAATACCGGGAATATTGCCGCTATTTTGGTCGCGATAAGGTGGGCCTGGTCACCGGGGATCTGGTGATCAATCGCGACGCCCCGGTGCGGATCATGACCACCGAAATTTTGCGCAATATGCTCCTGGAGGGGCCTCGGTTAATCGAGGAATTAAGCGACGTCTCTCCCGACGAGCCAGACGAGCCACATACGTCGAAAGAGCCCGATATCGATGCCTTCTCGCCCTCCGATGTGACGCTGCCCGATCTGGCCAACCTCCGGGCTGTCATCATCGACGAGATTCACTTTCTCGACGACGAGGACCGGGGCACGGTGTGGGAGGAGTTGCTGATTTATCTGCCCTCCACTGTGCGCATATTAGGGCTTTCGGCGACCCTCTCGAACCTGGAAGAATTCGCCGATTGGCTGACCCAGATTCGCGATGCGAAGGTAGAGGTCGTATTGGAGACGGAGCGCGCTGTTCCGCTGGAGCTGAAGGTGGCCTGCAAAGATATCGGCGGACTCGTCAATCGAGAGAAGTTCGAAACGGAGTACGCCCGGTGGCAGCGAAAAAATAAAAGACAAAAGAAAAAGGGCGGAATCACCCGCCACATCGACATCCTGAAGATGCTCGGCGACGATCGACTCCCGGCGTTATTTTTTATTTATAGCCGCAAGATGGTGGAGATGCTGGCGCGAAAGCTGGCGAAACATCCACTGGCCCGGGACCTCAACGATCGCCGAGATCGAAAAGAGATCGACGAGCATTTAAAAACCTTCGACGAGGAATTTCCCGGCGTGATGACCCGCAAATTGCGCCGCATGTACCGACGGGGTATCGCCTTTCATCACGCCGGTTTGCACGTGGCGCTAAAGGCGCTGGTCGAGGAATTATACGAGGCACGTCTGATCCGCATGTTATATTGTACGTCGACCTTTGCGATGGGCATCAATATGCCGGCGCGGACCGTGATCTTCGACAGCCTGACTCGATTTAACGGTACCGACTTCGTTCCCCTTCGTATTCGCGAATTTATGCAGATGGCGGGGCGCTCCGGACGTCGGGGCATCGATCCGGTGGGGACGGTCGTGATTCGGCAGGATTTTCAGTATTACGACGAGGTGCGGGCATTGCTGAAGCGGCTTCTCACAGCGGAGAGCGAGCCTGTTGAGTCATCGTTTAATCTGACGTTTCACTCCGTGGTAAATCTCGTCGATCGCTTCGACGAAGAATCGATTCGCTTCATGCTCAACCAGAGTTTTAAGGCCTATCAGGATGGGCAGATGGCGCGGACCATCGAGAAGCGAATCAATGACCTCGAGCAGGAGGGCGGAAGTCGGGCAGCTCGCAAGGAGTTGGCCGCGTTGAGGCGAGAGCTTGCCTTATTGGAGCGGCCGCGGTTGTGGGAGGCGTTTTCGCGGAAGGTCTCATTTTTGAAAAAGCACGGTTATCTGGAGGCCGATAACAGCCTGAACGCCTCGGCGAGAATTTTGAGTCATATAAAAATCGAGGAGATTTTCGTCACGGAGCTCATCGTCGGCGGGGTCTTTGAGGAGCTGACGGCGGACGAGATCTTCGGAATCATGGTGGGGTTGGTCCAATCGCTTCCGCGCCGGGCGAAAGTCTATATGCCGGAGAACGAAAAGTGGTTCGAGCTTTTTGACAAAATCGACAAGATCCACAGCGGTGCAGCCGTGCAGGGGGCTGAAGAGCTAATGGATCAGGAGACGACCTATACTCCAGAGTTGATGCCGCTCGGCGAGCGGTGGGCTAAGGGAGATAGCCTGGCTGAGATCCTCGACGATATTCGCTGCCGTACTGATCTGGCCGGCGATCTGGTCGGTGGATTTCGGCGAGCGAAAGACCTGGTCAGTCAGATTCGCCAGGTGCATCGCGACGACGAGGATCGGTGGCTGGAATTGACGGAGTTGCTGCGCAAGGTGACCCGCGACGAGGTGCGGGTTCTGGACTGATCGCCAGCTCTACTGATTATTCGGAGGGCAGCCGTACGGCGACGTAATGAGGCTCGCCACGGCGATGTAGATAGATGCGGATCGGTTCATCTCGGGGCTGCGCCTCAAGCGCTGGTGGCACGTCATCGATGGCGCGGATTTGCCGGTCACCGATGCGCAAGAGCACATCGCTCTGGCGTAGGATTCCAGAGGCTGGCGAACCGGGTTGAATGCGGTCAACATAGGCACCACGAGCGGCTGGGAGGCCGAGTGTTTGCGCCATCCCGGGGGTCACTCCGATCAGGGAGACGCCCAGTTCTCCGGGATCGGTGGTCGGCTCCGGGGTCAGGGTCTGTTTTACCTCCTCGCGCTGCGGATCGGGGCGTTCATCGACCTCGAGCAGCACCTCGCGCGCTTGTCCGTCACGAATAAATTCAATAGTTACCGTCTCGCCGGGCGTCAGCGTGCCCACGGTAGTCAATAATTCGTGAGAATCAGGGGTGGGTACGCCGGCGATAGAAGTTGCGATATCACCGGCCTGAAGCCCCGCCTCATCGGCCGGGCCCTGGTCGTCGACAGAGCGCAGCAGCACGCCGGTGTCGGCCTCGACGTCGAAAGTCGCTGCCAG
>SKQC01000285.1 GCA_007119175.1 Myxococcales bacterium
ATACTCAAAATCGCGATGGTAGCCTGTCTTATCGCCGGCCTTTTTATCGGTCAGGCGATGGCCCAGAACGTCGACGAGTCAGCCGAAGCCGATCGGATGCTCGCCGAATTTGAGGAGGCCAACGGCAATGGAATCCTCGACGAAGATATCGACACCCTCAGCACCGATGAGATGCTCGATCGCGGCGAGTCGCGGCTGGGAGCAATGCGGGTAACCCTGGAGAGCACCACCGAGTTATTGGAGCAGGCCCGCCAGGACGATCGGGATATTCTCAAGATCAACTGTATCAATGAGAATCTTGCATCGATCAAAGGGTTTGTGAATGTGGGCGAACAGAGTTATGACAGTCTGGTGGATAGCAGCCAGGCGAATGACGAAGACGCCGCCCGTCACCACTATACGCTGATCAGCATTGCCGGTCAGCGTACCACCGGTCTGGGCGAGCAGGCCCGGGTGTGTGCCGGTGAGGAATTGCGATATGCCGAAGATGCTGTATTAGAGGTAAGCGTAAATCCCGATATGGGACGACCGGACCGTGAATTTATGGATAGGTTTCCACGGGACAAAGTACCACCGCATGTACTGGATCGCCTCCCACACATTACGCCCTTTAACTGATGTGAGCGAGATATCACGATGGGCGCGTTTTAGCGATTTGAGTTCGGGCAGGCGAATCAGAGAATGAGACAAGTAATGACGAGACGATGGACCCACAAGATGGTAGCAGCATGCGCCGCTTCGGCGATCATGCTCACCGCATCGACAGCCTGGGGGCAGTGGGGCGAGGGGATTCGCGGAGGATCGCTTCTGCTTCATCCCGGCGTGTCACTGTCGGCCGGATTTGACTCCAATATCTATTATGAGTCGGGCAGCTCGGCGGGTCGATTGCACCAATCTCCAGAAGGGGGCTTAGAGCCCAGCCTGTCGGTGCAGACCGTCGATCCCGGCGGCTTTGATTTCTCCGGTGAGGCGTCGGTGCTGTGGACGCAGTATTTCACCGACGAGGACCATGTGCGAAACCAGAGTGGTCTGTCCTCATCGCTGGACGCGCAGGCGACCATCAACGGCGACGGGGCGGCGAGTCTGCAGATGAGTAACCAGTTTGTGCGCAGCAACGAGACGCCCAGTGGGCCCTCGACGCAGACTCTGAATCGAACGTTTAACCGTTCCGGGGCGATGGTCGGTTTGCATCCCGGGGGACGAATCCTGGAGATGTTCGGCAGCTATGATTTTTCGCTGTACCGCCACAATATTCATCCCGACTTAGACCGCGACACCCATCATTTCGGGGGAACGGTCAACTGGTCGTTTCTTCCCCAGACGGCGCTGGTCGCCGAGGTGGACTACCGGATGATCCGCTATGATCTGCCCTTTCGGGGCGCTCATCGCGGTGTGAGTCCGGACGGGCAACTGGCGAATGTGGACAGCGATCCGCTGCGCCTGATGGGCGGTGTAAAGGGAATGGTCACGCCGCGCATCTCCGTTGGATTACAGGGCGGATACGGGTGGGCTCGATACGACGATGGGCCAACGTATGACGGTCCGCTTGCGAAGGTGGAGCTCAGCTATCAATTTGGCAATGTGGATTTCGACAATCGACTCCGCGCCGGTTATGAGCTCGGATTTAACGACTCGTCGCTGGGCAATTTTTATAGCTCCCACCGAGCGCTGGCGGGCTATGAGCAGGGGTTTATGGACAATCGCCTGCGCCTGGAGCTGAATGTGACCGGCGATATTCGAGAGTATTCCCGGCTCGAAGTGACCAGCGCATCGACAGACACTTCCGATCTGGAATTCCCGGAGGAGCCCTCGGATTTGTTGCTGGGAGCCACGGCGGCCACCAGATTCGATATACGCTCTGGCTGGTCGGTGGGCGCCCGGTATAGTTTCCGGTCCAATTTCACGGACGATGAAATCGTGGTAGAGGGACTCGGTGAGGATGTCGTTCGGGATTACGAACGGCACCACGTGTTGTTTACCACCACGTTGGAATATTGAGGCCACCCCCCTGACCTCGTATCGCGCTCAAACCATACAGACGATGCGGGGCTTTCGATTCGAAAAACCGAAAGGGGCGGAGATGATCATGGGAAAGCTCGATTTTTATAAGCGATGGGGAATAGCACTGCTCGGCATGGCCGTGGTGCTATATCTGATGGGTTGTGGCAACAGCAGTGTCGATCCCGGTTACGAAGCCCTGGTGGAGCAGCAGCACGATCTCCCACCGACGGGCCAGTTGGGGGTGGGCGATGAACTGTATCTGCGCGTATACGAAGAAGACGGGCTGAGCGGTGATTTTACGGTCGCCTCCAATGGAACCATCAATTACCCGCATGTAGGGCGAATCGAAGTGGCCGGGATGACCTGCGCGGAGGTCGAGGAATATATCACGACAGGATTGCAGAACGGATTTTTGCGACGCCCAAGCGTGTCCTGCACGATCACGGAGTACAACTCAAAGCAAATCTTTATATTCGGTGAGGTACAGAACCCGGGAAGCATTCCCTACCGCACGGATATCAGCATTATCGAGGCATTTGCATTGACCGGCGGGTTTTCGGAGCGAGCCAACTCGAATCGCACGAAATTAACCCGGGTCATCGACGGGGTGGAGGTCCAGGTCCAGATTCCGATGCAGGAGATCGTCGAGGGTCGACAGCGCAACCTGCAGTTATTGCCCGGTGACGTCATTTTTGTACCGCAGTCGTCATTTTGAGCAATATATTGTGTGACGGCTCATAGCGAACCTCGAGAAATGCAAAAAAACCCGGAGGCGAGCGCGTCAATTTTCGGCGCTGGCCTCCGGGTTTTTGTCATTCAAATACTACGCCGACGTGTCAGGTTGCCGACGGTGACTCGCCGGCCTCGGCAGCTCGGGAATTGCCCTCCGAGGCATGCTCTTTTTCTACCAATTCCGAGGCGCGGATTTTACCTTTGCGCTGAAGGTCTTCAAGTGAGTGGCGCAGGTCGTGGCGCAGGGCATCGCCTCGCTTGGGGGCGAAGAGAAGGCCCAGCGTGGCGCCGACGGCCAGCCCGGCTCCGAATATGCCGAGCATGGGCAGGACGCTTTCGGCGGTGGAGCGTTTTTCTTGCAGGCCTACGCGATCGAGAAGCGCGTGGTAGCCCTCGTCGTATTTTTGGCCGACATTCTGGTTGAGATCGGTGATAAGTTTTTTCCATTCCATGGGGATGTCTCCTGGTCTGAGGTTAGAGAAGATAGCGCGAGTTATCTTTGTTGGTCGGATTGCGAACTCTCTTGTTGGCCGAGCGAAATATCGTCACCGGCGGCCCCGCGTGCCAGTTGACGAAGTTGTGAGGCGGCCACAGGCAGGGCCATGGTCTTTAGGCCGATGCGGAGAAGTCGGCGAGTAAAAGGGGTAAATAGCCCGCCGCCGAGGATATATCCCACTCCGGCAGAGGCGGCGAGAACTGCATAGGGGTTGTGCTCATAATAGTAGGCGAGCGGATTGTCCTCGCGGATCGTTGAATACAGATCACGTGCATCGTCGGCGAGCTGCCGAGTTTCGTCGAGCAATTGTTGATGTTCCGGACCGGTGGGATCTTGAGCCATGGGGGATCTCCGAGAAACGAAAAGAAAGAAGCGATCGATCAAACAAGCCAGCGCCGCGAGGCGAGACGGCCAATAATAAATCCGGTGGCTACCGCGCCGACGATACAAAGGCCGGGGTTGTCGCGGACAAAGTCGACGGCCCGTTCGTTGATATCTTCGATCCGAGCCCGGGTGTCGTCATAGGTGCGCTCGATATCGCGGTAGTGCTGCTCAAGTCGCTGGCGCGCCTCAGCGGAAGTGGCCGGCTCGTCGGCGGTTTGCGAGGACGATGGTTCGGAAGCGGTCATGGGTCGATCCTTGAGGCGAAAAGGAAAAAGGCGAATTGGTTTGGTAAAAAAGCATTTGCACGGAGGTCATACGGTCAAGGCGGGCATGGTCATCAGGGTCAGCGAAGCCCAAAATAAAGTCCGACCCCGAAAGCAATGCCGACGGCAGCCTGGGGATGATCGTGAACCCATTGTTGCCAGTCAAGCGCGCGCTCGACGGAAGTGGAGACCTCACTGCGAAGTTGTCCGAGGCTCTGGGCAATCTGACGCCTGGAGGCCTCGATATCGCGGCGAATCTCGTCGGTTTCCTGAGGGGAGACCGTCAGTGCGTCTTCGCCGGAAGTTCGGGAGATGAGTTGTCGCGAATCTCCTTGAGCCATTGTTTGTCCTTCTGAAGTTCTTCAGTCGTCTGAGCGAGTCCGACGTCGCTGTCTTTGAGGCGAGCGACGATGCGGGCGATGGCAAAACCGGCGACGCCCAGATTGAGAATGGCCAGAACTAAAGCGACGATGGCCATAATGGCGATGTCGCCCAGCCAGGCGGCAAAGAGGATGATCGCCAGATTGAGCAAACCGTAGCCCACAAGAGCGATGGAGGCGAAGACGGCGAGAGCGCCGAGGTGTTGGCCTACGGCACTGGCCTCGCGTCGCACCTCGGTGCGGGCCAGTTCAAAGTGGTTGCGTACTAATCGTGACAGGCCGTCGGTGATGCCGTCGATGGCGGCCTGAAAGCCGGACTGACGTTCGATGATGGGGCGTTGAGCCATGAAAAACTCCACCGGTAGTCGGCAGGAAAATCGAGTCGTTGAAAGGCAAACATAGACACGACGGGCGGTGCTTTCCAGCAGTCCCGGGCTATTATTCGTCGGTGATCTCGACGGTGGCGCGGTTAAACTCGCGGGCAAATGCGGTTTCCGATTCGATCTCGACGCCGATATCGTAGATGCCGGGGTCGTAGCCCTGAAACCAGTGGTTGAGGATCCCTTCGAGGTTGACCACATTGTCGTTTATGACGACCTCCCCGGGCGGCAGCGCATCTCGCTCTTCCTCACCGATAAAAGCATTGGCGTCGGTGATCTCGTCGGTAAAATTTTCGGTGCTGATCTCGATGGTGAAGTGTTCTTGCGGTGCCGAGGAGATTTCGTCGACGGTGATCGTCGACGGCACGACCTCAACGGCGATAACGCCCGGGGCGTCATCGTCGACAAAATCGCAGCCGCTCCACAAAAGGGCGGCGGCGATCACCAAAACCGCCGTTCTGCCAGCGACAAAGTTCCCGGTAAACGGTGAAAAAGAAGGGGCGCGCATGCACAGCCTCCTGAAGGCGAGCGATATCGAAATTGTGGGTGGTGGCCAACGCAATGGAAGTCATAATCGATAAGCGACGGCGACCATTACTCGTTGTAGCACGATGGCAGAACCAATTCCAACGAGGGCCGGGCGATTAGGCGACGCTCATAGCGAGATGAGCAAGGCGCGGTGGCCCACGGACTGGCCTTGATCTCGGAGCTGGGCTAATATGGGGCGGGCGTGCTTCGTCTTATTTCCTCGAAGAGAACTCATGACACGGCAATACGCGGTGACGGTCACAGCTTCCGCCACGGAGGTCGATCCGGAGACGTTGGCTATTAGATTGGCCGACCTACTGGAGCAGCCGGCGGTGGAGCTGGAAGAGGTGATCCGCGGCGATACAGTCATTTTGGGACGGGGGTTGAGTTATTCGGAGGCCATCGAGATTCAGCGCGAGTTGAGTCGGCGGCGTATTCCGGCCCAGGTTTCGTCGAAGGCAGAATTGAGCGGCCAGGAGCTATGGATTAAGCGGGGGACTGACGAGGAAGATGATTCGGCCGAAGGGGTTGTGGTCGAGGAGATCACTGTATCCGTCGATGAGAGCGGCGAAAATGAGGCGGCCGGGCTGCCCGATGGCGATATCGGCGATGAAGGCATGAGTGCCTGGGCGGAGCTCTTTCCCGATCTGGCGACGGAATCGCCGTCAGGAAGCGACGGGGCAGAAGAGGCGGCGGCGTCGGACTCACTTCCGGAGCTCGACGCCCTCGATGAGGAGATGGGAGAAATAGAGGTCGATGAATTCGACTTCGAGGCAGAACTTCCCTCAGTGGGCGGTGACGACGAGGCTCAGCCGGTTGGTGAGATCGATGAGGGATGGGAAAGCGCCGGCGTCGACGACGCGGCGACAGCGATCGACGACTCTGTGCCGGTGTCGCCCGAAGAGGTAAAAACGGAGGACTCCGGGGGGTTCGACGCCGGAAAGATCCGGCAGGCATTTTTCTCCGACGAGGAGCGACCGCCGTTTGAGCCGAAGGGCTACGATCCGAGGCCGGGCCACGTTCCGCTGGTCGCCGCTCTGTTGAGCCTGGTGGCCCCTGGTGCCGGCCAGGTATTTAACGGTCAGCCCGAAAAAGGCCAGCATTTCGCCGTGATGTTTATTTTTGTCGTGCCCTGGATAAAGGCGGTGCGCCAGGCGATGCGCTACGGAGAGAAAATCCGCACTTATTACGCCCCACGGCCGCCGGAGGGAACGGCGAAGACAGCCGTCATATTTGCCGTCAAGTGGTGGGTCGCGGTGGGTATCTTGGCGATGATCGTGGTGAATATGGGCTCGATGGTCCACGACCATCTCCAGCAGCGCGAATCGCAGAGGCAGGCTCGGGTTTTTCAGGAGCTGACTTATTATGCTCAGGACACGGTGGCCGACGCCGTGGATGACGGCCAATCAGGGGCACAGGTGGCTGCCGAAGAATTGGAGCAGCGTGCGCGCGAGGAGGCGGAGCGGCGGCCTGAATATACGATGGATGAAGAAGAGCGGGCCCGGCGGTTGTTCATCATCGGCTATCATTATTGCAAGGGAGGAAGCTACGATTTATGCCGGCAGTTGATGGACCGGGTCACCTCGCTGGTGCCGGGTAATCGCGATGCGTTTCGGCTCCAGGCCTGGGCTGGCATCCAGGAGCAGTCCCCGGAGGCAGACGATGAAATCCCGGAGGTCACCGGCGAAGTGCCCACACTGGAGGAGTTCGAAGAGGAGATGGCCACCGAGGGGATGACTGTCGAGGATCTGGACGAGGAGCTGGGGCATTGGTGGAATAACGGCGGAGATCGGGCCGGTCTCGAGGAGAGTGTTGGGGATAGCGGTGATGGAGAATACGGCGAGTGGTGGGACGAGTGGTTAGAAGACGAGGACGAAGAGGATGGAGAAGAAGCTGATGGGGGAGCGGGGGACGATGCAGCGCAGGGAGTAGGCGAGGGGTCGGGAATCGAGGACTGAGCGCGGGGAGGTAGATCATGGCGTGGCGAATCAAGTGGCGGCTTGCAGACGTGGAGCGAATGTACGCGCTATTGCGCGAGCGGGTGGCGATCTGGGTGGATGAAGATGGAGGCGTAACCCTGGAGGCACCGCCCGATGGTTGGCAGTGGGCGACATTGGTGGAGTCGCCGGAGGACGGGGCCATTATCCGCTGGCATCATTCTCCTAAAGGGGTAGTGCTGTGGCGCGACGGTAAGCCGGCGACGGTCGAGGCGGGCGGCACCGATGAATGGGCGTTGCGTGGAGGCGACGAGTTGCGTTTTGAAGACGGGGCGACAATCGAGATTTTAGCGACGTCGTCGTCGATCGTGGGGCGAGTGGAGTTCTTCGGCGGTGAATCAGGGCAGATGAAGGTCGATGACGCGACGGCACAGGCGATGTGGCGTCTGCATCGTCGACTGGCGACCGGTGGTGGGTGGCAGGAGGTGTTGAGGGCCATCGGTGATGAGGCCCGCGAGCAACTCGGGATGGAGGATGTCGAGGGTGCCGGTGTGCTGATCTGGGAGGGGGAGGAGGAATTTTATCACCGGGTGATCTGGTCTGAGCAAGAAGGTGACGCCGAAGATCGCGATGGTGGGCCTCGGCGCCCGGGGGCGCTGGCGAGTCTGCTCACCCGGGAACAAGAGCTGAAGGTGGCGCTAGAGGAGCGAGGCGAGGCGGTACTGAGATGGCAGACCGATCAGAATATCGATCTGTTATTGCCGATTCACGACGATGAGTTTCTGGGGGCGTTTTATCTCATCGGCTCCGCGGGGGCTGATTTTGATGCCCAGCAGATTCGATCGCTGGCCGAACTCTTCAACCCGGTGGGCGTGGGCCTGGTTCAGCGCTATCGAACTCGACAGAAAGTCCGCAATTTCGAGGAGGAAAATCGCTATTTTCGCGAGCGAGAGCGTCGGCATTATCTATTCAAGGATCTGGTCTGCGAGAGCAAGGTGATGCGGCAGGTCTATGATGAATTGCACGAGCGCGTCGAGGGGAGGGAGCCAATCTTGATGACCGGGGAAGCGGGCACGGGCAAGGAACTTCTGGCGCGGGCCCTTCACCACCTCGGCGATCGCCAGGAGGGGATGTTGATCCGGATGGGGTGTGCGGATTTTCCACGGGAGTTGGTGGGCTTTGAGTTATTTGGGTGCGTGGCCAGTGAGTTGACCGGGGCTGTGGCGGCGAGAAAGGGGATCTTTGAATTGGCCGAAGGGGGGACCGTATTTCTCGACGAGGTTGATCGCCTGTCGCCGATGGTGCAGGGAAAATTAGTGCGCGTTTTAAAAGAGCGCGAGGTCCGGCGGATCGGCGATGCCGTCGGTCGGCCCGTAGATGCCCGCTTTATCGCCAGCAGTCATCGAGACTTAGAGATGCTGTGCAATCGCGGCAGTTTTCGGCCCGACCTCTATGAATTACTGGTTCCCCACAGTATGACCGTGCCACCGCTGAGGCGCAGAAAGGCCGATATCTTGCCGCTGGCTCGGATTTTCCTGAAGAAATTCGTGGCGCGCTACGATGCGAATTGCCGAGCGATGGGTGAGGAGCTCAAAAAGTGGCTCGTCGACTATCCCTGGCCGGGCAACGTGCGGCAATTGCAGACATTTTTGGAGGCCGCCGTATTGATGGCCCGCGAGGAGGAGATTATCAACCGGGAGCACCTGGTGCTGGGAAAACTCGAGGTTTGTGTCAGCGAGTAAGTTGTAGCTTTGTAGGAGCTGTTGTGGTGGAGTGGAAGGAGCGGCGATTAGAGATTCCCGGCCTGGAAGTGGCGGCCAAGGTCTGGGGTGATGACAGCGGTCGGCCTGTGGTGGCGATGCACGGGTGGTTGGATAATGCGGGCAGTTTCGATGCTCTGATTCCGCTTCTGGGAGAGGGATTGCAGATCGCGGCCATTGATCTGCCCGGCCACGGTCGCTCCGAGGGGCGAGATCTGGCGAGTGCCTATCATTTTGTGGACTGGGCGGGCGTCGCCGTGCAGGTCGCCGATGCGCTGGGATGGGAAAATTTTTCGATCCTCGGCCACTCGATGGGGGCAGCCATCGCCTCTCTTGTGGCCCCGGTGGCCGGTGGGCGGGTGGAGCGCATGGTATTTTTGGACGGAATCGGGCCGTGGTCGAATCCAGAAAGTGAAGTCGTCGACCAGCTCATCAAGGGATTGGCCGAGGAAGCATTGCTTCGCGACAAGGGCCGTCGAAGATATGAGTCGGCCGACGATATGATCGCCGCTTTATCGAAGTCGCGAAGCGATGTCTCCACAGAGCGGCTTCGGCTTTTATTAAAGCGCAGTGCCCGGCGCTCACAGGACGGTAGGTGGACGTTTTCACACGATCAAAAGCTTCAGGCGGCATCGCGGATCCGACTGACCGAGGGGCAGGTATTGGCCTTTTTGGAGGCCATTGAATGTGCGGTGTTATTGGTGCGGCCGCGCTGGGGGTGGCCCGTAGAAGAGCCAGTGATAAAGCGCCGAGTGGAGGCCATCGACGATCTTCAGATAGTGGAGGTTGAGGGTGGACATCACGTGCATCTCGAGGCGCCGGAGCGGTTGAGTGAGGTGGTGGGAGAGTTTTTGGGCAGGGATTGAGCGGAGGTCAATCGAAGTATACGCCTCGCTCGCCTAGCGCTTCTCGAAGGTGGGCGGCGTCGCGAAAGGCAATGGCGTCCATGCCGACTTTTGTTGCGGCATCGCAGTTAAGCGCTCGATCATCGATAAATAGACAATCGCAGGCGGCTATATCCAGCGTCGACAGCACCTGACGATAGGCACGCTTATCCGGTTTTCGAAGGCCGGTTAGGCAGGAGACGAAACTCCAGTCCAGATAGCGCGACAATTCCAGCTTATCTTCGATGATCTCATACCAGACCGGGTAATTCGAAAAGGCGTGTATCTCGAATTGACGATCGCTTAACTCCTGGAGCAGCAATTCCATACCGTCGATCCACTCATAGGATGTGCGCAATAGCGCGTGCAGCGCCTCTGCGTCGATGGGGTCTGGGCGGTCGGGAAAATAGATTTCGCAGAAGGTCTGCTCCGAGATCGCTGCTCGTTCAAACTCCGTCCACGCCGTGGGATGTTTTTGCTCGTAGAGCGCATCAAGAGAAAGCCCGAAGAACTCGGGTATTTCCCGTCGAATCGGGTCGTAGACGAGAGTGCTCATTACGTCGAAGAGCAAGACTGAACTAGGAGTAGACGGCATGGAAAACCCGGGAGGAGTGGTTTACGCAGACTGCACGCCACGCGTACACTCGAAGGGAAGGCGGACGGGGGACGACAACAATGAGATGAACTGCCAGGAGTAGATCATGAGTTCGAAATTAGAGCGGGCGCAGTTGCTGACGAAGACTGCTGTTTTCGATCAGCTTTCAAAAGAAGACTGTCAGATGTTGGCCCCGGTCTTCAAGGACCGTCAACTGGCCGACGGAGAGGTGCTGTGCCGAGAGGGAGATCCCGGCGATTATCTGGCGGTGGTGGTGCTGGGATCGCTCCTGGTGGAAGTGGACCGAGAAGATGAGGGCGAGACTGTAGTGGCCACGGTGGGAGCTCGCGAGGTGGTCGGTGAGATGTCCTGTCTCGATCCGCTGCCGCGCTCGGCGACGGTGCGGGCGAAGGGAGCGACGAAGGTATTGATTTTGACGCGCAATATGCTGGACTCGCTAAAGGTCAATGCGCCGAAGCTGTTCTCCCGGGTGGTTCGCGGTATTGCCTACCGACTGGCTGGACGGCTCGACGAGACGAATCACCTGATTTCAAAATTGGTACAGAAAAAACGGGAACCCACTCAGCCCCGGCAACCGAGCCTTCGAGAGATGCGCAAGAGTTCGGCCACCGGGCGACCAGTTAAAGAGCGCGTAAAGCTGAGCCCCACGGGCGTTATGGAGGGATTGAGCGACGATGAGCGCGAGGTGTTGCGAACGGCGATGGAGCCGCGTCGATATGGGCCCCGGGAGACGGTCTGTCTTGAAAAAGAGCCCGCTCCGGAGGCCTATTTCGTAGCCGATGGCGAGGTCGACGTGGTCAAAACGATCGGCGGGAAAAGTTATCTACTGGCGACGGCCACCACGGGGGGATGCCTGGGACAACGGGCGTTACTTCGCGAAGGGACCCGCTCGGCAACGCTTCGCACCGGTTCTAATGGGGCGACGTTATTATGTCTGTCTCGGGATCGATTCGATGCATTGCTGGAGGCGGAGTCGTCGCTGGCGATCGGGTTTCAGGAGGCCGTCACCATCGCCGGGGTCCGCCAGCTAAGGCAGGCCAACGCGATGGCCGCCTATCTGGGAGCGCGCGAGGAAAAGGGGAAATTCCACCGGCCGCTCAGCAGTGGGCGCCACAAGCAGCCGCCGCTGTCTCAGCCGGTTGGAGAGCGTCTTAAGGAGGCCGTCGATCCGAAGCTTCAGGAGAGCGATGATATCGAGGCGCTGGCATCGGCCTATCTAAATACGGCGCTTGAGGACTGGGATTTGACGCCGTCGGAACTAGATAAAATCGAGGTGATCACCGGTGACGGTGAGATGTCGGCGGCCGAAAAAAAGGCCCGAAATAAAAAGTAATGAATGTGGCCCGGGTAGTGGGAGCGATGAGCCGGTGTAGGTTTTCGGGAAGAGCGATGCACTCTCGCGGGTTGTAACCGGCGTCCGGGGATTTATGCTTGTCGCCGGTGGGGCGGGAGCGCATAATCCGGCCAGCAGTGGACATCGCAATTCTCACTATCAACAGGGGAACGCTACCTTGAGTGATCAAAAAGTCATTTTTTCAATGGAAGGGGTGGGCAAGATTTATCCTCCGCGCGAGCAGGTGCTCGAGGATATCTATCTGTCGTTTTTTTATGGAGCCAAGATCGGGGTTCTCGGCCCCAATGGCTCTGGAAAAAGCACCTTGTTGAAGATCATCGCCGGCGTCGACGAGGATTATCTGGGGGAGCTGCACCGCAATGATGGCATCAGCTTTGGTTATCTTCCTCAGGAGCCGGAGTTGCATCCGGAAAAAACAGTGCGCCAGATCGTCGAGGAGGGAGTGCAGGAGACGGTCGATTTACTGCGAGATTACGAGGAGATAAGTGGCAAATTCTCCGATCCTGACGCCGATTTCGAGGCGTTGATGGACAAGCAGTCGAAGCTGCAGGACAAAATCGAGCAGCGCGACGCCTGGGATCTGGACAGCAAGCTGAAGATGGCCATGGAAGCGCTGCGCTGCCCGCCCGAAGATACGCCGGTAGACGTATTGTCGGGAGGAGAGCGTCGCCGAGTTGCGCTGTGTCGGATTCTGTTGGAAGAGCCCGACGTATTGCTATTGGACGAGCCGACGAACCATCTCGACGCGGAGTCGGTGGGATGGCTTGAGCAACATCTCGAGCAATACGAGGGGACGGTGATCGCCGTGACTCACGATCGCTATTTTCTAGACAATGTAGCCGGCTGGATTCTGGAGCTGGAAGGGGGCAAAGGGATCCCCTTCGAGGGAAATTATTCGGGGTGGCTGGAGCAAAAGGAGCGGCGATTAAAGCAGCGCGAAAAAGAGGAGTCGAAGCGCCAGAAGACGCTAAAGCGGGAGCTCGAATGGGTGCAGTCGTCGCCGAAGGCCCGGCAGGCGAAGTCGAAGGCGCGGATCTCGGCATACGAAGATCTGCTGTCGCAGCAGACCCAGAAACGGGAAAAAGAATTGGAGATCTATATCCCGCCGGGGCCGCGTCTCGGCGATATCGTCATCCAGGCCGACGGCGTCATGAAGGCATTTGACGACCGGGTATTATACGAGGATCTGAGTTTTCGTCTTCCGCCGGGCGGAATTGTGGGGATCATCGGTCCCAACGGAGCGGGAAAGACCACCTTATTTCGGATGATCACCGAGGAAGAACAGCCCGACAGAGGCGAGTTTACGGTGGGAGAGACGGTGGAGTTGGGCTATATCGATCAGCGTCGCCCCCTCGATCCGGACAAGACGGTGTGGGAAGAGATCTCCGGCGAAGAGCCGGTCATCGAGCTCGGAAATCGCAGCGTCAACTCGCGAGCCTATGTCTCGTGGTTTAATTTCTCCGGAAGCGATCAGCAGAAGAAAACGGGGGTCTTATCCGGAGGGGAGCGCAATCGACTCTATCTGGCCAAGGTGCTCAAGGAGGAGTCAAATGTATTGCTCCTCGATGAGCCATCCAACGATCTGGACGTGGCGACGCTTCGAGCGCTGGAGGAGGCGCTGTTGAATTTTGCGGGATGTGCGGCCGTGATCTCTCACGATCGCTGGTTTTTAGACCGAATCGCCACCCATATTCTGGCCTTTGAGGGCGAGAGCGAGGTGGTGTGGTTTAACGGCAATTACTCGGAGTATGAAGAAGATCGCAAACGCCGAATGGGGACAGCGGCCCAGCGGCCGAGCCGGATCAAATATAAGCGGCTAAAACGCGATTAAATAAAAGCCTCCTTCCACCGGGCAGAGAAAGGAGGCTTTGAATAAAAGACTGCCAGCAATCTCAGGCGTTGTCGCTGTCGTCGGGGTCTTTATCTTCTTCGGCGTCAGCGAGCATCTCTTCGACCTCCTGGACGTGGTCGGGCTCCATATCGCCGATCATCTCGCCGAGGGCTCGCCGGGCTTCGCCGGTGCTCATGCGTTGTTTTTCGAATTCGATGCAGATCAAGCACATGGTTCGTTCCTCCTGATGAGGGAAAATGCGACGACGCCACCGCCACAGGGTACGCGGGAAACAAGAGTCGAAGCAAATTCAATCCCTTCGTCCCGATTTGTTCGCCCCCGGCAGGCACAGAGATTGCGTCAGAGAAAGAATATAAGCCAATTTTCGATGAACCCAAATAAGGAGTAACAGGATGGCACGA
>SKQC01000070.1 GCA_007119175.1 Myxococcales bacterium
TCAGGGGGCGCCACTTTCGATAGTTGCGATAGGCCGCTGAAGCGCGCTCGATGGCGCCGCCGAGGCTATCCTCGGTGAGCTCTTTGCAGACAAATCCCGTCCCGTTTTCCGGATCTTCTCGCAGGTCGGAGACCGTATCGGCCAGTCCACCTGTGGCGTGGACGACCGGGACCGTTCCATAGCGCATGGCGTAGATCTGGGTCAGGCCACAGGGCTCAAATCGGCTCGGAACCACAAGGACGTCGGAGCCGGCCTGAATGCGGTGAGCCAGAGGCTCGTTATAGCCGGCGTGGAAGGCGACACGGCGCGGAAATTCCTCCTGAAGTTCGGTCAGGGCGTCGCGATATTTTGCCGGTCCTTCGCCGAGGACGAGCAGTTGGAATCCATCGCGCTCATCTTCCAGGTCGCTCAAAAGGGAGCGCACCGTGGGGACGAGGACATCGATTCCCTTTTGCTCGGTCAGCCGGCTTATCACGCCCAGCAGCGGGAGGGTGGGGCGCACCGGGAGGCCGTGGGAGTGCTGAAGTTCGGCTTTGTTCTGGCGCTTGCCGTTGAGCGAGTCCACGTCGTATTGGACCGAAATATGGCGATCGATATCCGGGGACCACACGCTGTAGTCGGCACCGTTGAGGATTCCCGACAAGTCGGCGGAACGCTTCTCCAATAGCTCATGGAGGCCAAAGCCGCCCTCGGCGGTCTGAATTTCTTCGGCGTAGCCCGGGCTGACCGTGGTAATTCGGTCCGCGTGTAGCAGGCCACCTTTTAGGAAATTGAGATTTCCGTCGCCATCGATGAGTTCCGATTTGTCGTCGTAGGATTGGGGAAGACCGGTATCTTCGAAGTCTTCGGAGGCGTCGAATTTTCCCTGATACGCCAGGTTGTGAATGGTGAGAACGATCGAGATATCGGCGAATTCGTCCTCGTAATAATGACGGGCATAAATCGGCGCCAGCGAGGTATGCCAGTCGTTGCAGTGCAGGATATCCACCGGCAATGTGTAGGTCCGTGCAAATTCGACGGCGGCGCGACTGAAAAAGGAAAACCGGGCGGCGTTATCCTCAAATGTGGTGTCGTCATAGCCGTAAAGACCCTCGCGTCCGAAATACTCATCGGCTTCCACGAAGACGACCTGCACGCCCTGACCCATGCGGGCTTCCCAGAGCGTGGCCTCTACTTTGGCTTGTTGCTTGCTCTTTCGCGGCACCTCCAGGGGGCGAAGCCGCCGGCTGAGGCGCATCTTTTCGGGGTCCAGGTGGCCGTATAAGGGGGTGATGACCATGACATTGTGGCCGCGTGAGGCGAGCGCCTGCGGAAGGCTTGCGGCCACGTCGCCCAGCCCGCCACTTTTGGAGTAGGGGGCGACTTCACTGGAGGCGAAGACGATATTGAGTCGCTCTCGGTTCGTCGACTTCGAGGAGTCTTTGCTGGTGATATAACGAGACAGATCCATGCGTGTCGTCCATTCGGCTAAGCCAGTGGCATCGCCTTATCTTCGGGATGCCAGATTACGTAGGTGGCGTGCCGCCACCTCGGAGGGCGTGGGATTGATGTAAATATTGGAGCTCCACTCAAATCCGGCGACCTGGCCGGTTCTGGGGAGCAGTTCCAGATGCCAGTGATAGTACGGTTCGTCTAGGAGATCAAAGGGGAGACAATGCAATACGAGGTTATAGGCCACGGGGCCGATTGCCTCACTCCACAGCGGGAGAAGCTTTTCGATCAATTCGGCGATTCCGGCGACCAGTGAGGGGTCGGCGGCCATAAAGTCGCCGTGGTGGTCGCGGGGGAGAATCCAGATCTCAAATGGGGTCCGCGATGCGTAGGGAGCAACGGCGACGGCGGCGTCGTTTTCAATGACTAACCGCTCTCCGGATTGACGCTCTCGTTTGAGCATATCGCAGATCGCACAACGACCGGTGTCCTTGAAATATTCGCGAGCACCGTCGAGCTCGGCTTGAAGCCCGGAGGGCACCAGGGGAAGGGCGATGAGCTGGCTATGAACATGGGCGAGCGTGGCGCCTGCTCGCGCGCCGTGGTTTTTAAAGAGCATCGCACATCGAAGCCGACGGTCGCCGCGCAGATCGGTCATCCGCTGTCGCCAGGCGCCCAGTATCAGCGCCAGATGGGTGGCCGAAAGGCTCTCCCAGCTCGTGTCGTGATGCGGCGATTCAATGATCACCTCATGGGCGCCGACTCCACCGATGCTCTCGTAGAGTCGATCGGAGTGCGGCTGCACTGGTTCCTCGACGCGAAGAGCTGGAAATTTATTGGGGATAGCGCGAACAGCCCACGGTTCCTCAGCGAACTCTTCGGAGCGCCAACTGGCGATGGTGGGTGGAGTGATCGCTTCGTTTTCCGGACAAAACGGGCAGGTGTCGGCCTTTGCGGAAGACAGACTCAGATCGAGATGGCGAGGCCGGTCAGCCCGTTCGGGCGCCAGGATCACCCACTCGTCGAGGAGAAGGCGCTTTCGGAGTTTCGGCATAAGCCCGTTCTCATTCAAAGAGGGTTAGCCCGCGGCGCCGAGTTCGCCATCGAGCTCGCTGAAGCTCTCGATTGCATTTTCCAACTGCTCGATCTCCCCCTCCAGTTGAGTGATCTGGTCATCCAGCTCCTTCTGCTCCGTCTCCAGCGAATGGAGCTTTTCTTCGGAACTCTCGATGGCCTTTTCTAACAATTTTTTATCGGTCTTCATTTGTATCTCCGTCTGCGATGGGGTGAGAAAATTCATCATCAGTGGATGCACTGACTTATTCGCCACTGCTGTGAGTTATCCCTTGAGTATCCACTTGCCGCGGCCTTTCCGTTCGATGACGCCTTCGTCCTCCAGGCTGTTCATCACGGTATAGGTATAACTTCGCATTCCCGTGGAGACTTCGTCCTCAACTTCGCGAAGAACTCCAAGCACGTCGGCGGTGCGAAAGATATCGCCCGACGCTCCGACCTTGCGGCAGATGTTGAGGACCTGCTGACGGCGCGCCCCGCGGGCAGGGCGGTTGGTGTCTGGATTGACAGGGACGGCGGCGATGCCGTGGGCTGACGTATTCGCATTTCGTTTCGACGGCGGCGTCTCGCCGCGAAGTACAGCCCGTAGGTCTTCCAGGGCGGCACGTGCCTTGCGAGTTTGTACGGCATGGGAGTCGCGTTGTTTTTTTAGTTGCGCCAGCTCCTCGCGCTTTTCTTGCAGAGCCTTTTCAAAATGGCCGAGTTCATCCGCAAAGTTCACGGTCATGATTTCAATCCTTATGGGGGAAGAATGATGGTTTTGTATAGAAAGGAAACTTCCAGCGCAGGAGATGCCACAAAGCGCCTATCCTGTCAAATGGTACAGGTTAACCTGATATGAAAACGTGGTGGGCTAGGGCCGTGACCCGGAGGTCGCCGAATCTATACGATGGCCCGGAGTGTGGTGCCAGACGGCCCTCCTCGGCGAGCCGTCGGCATGTTGCTCGGCTACTCGGTGTCTGAGTCGGCGTCAAAATCCTCGAGAAACGACTCTTGTTTTTTCTGGTAAACCCACGCCGCGACCGCGCCGATAACCAATAGTACGGGTACGCCGATCAAGAATATGAGCACGAAAGATTGTGCGAACCATTCTGGCATGGCCGACTCCTCATGTGGAAGGGTTCTTACGGGAATTATTATCTCTTCGTGAAGAGGAATATTCCAGCATATCTCAAGATTTCGAGTGATGTTTCCAAGTATAGTTATTTTGATGAATTGAGGCAAGAAATAGTGTAGATGACGTGAGGTAAGGTGGATATAAGCGTTCAGTTGGGTGACGAAGTTATGAGCCAATACGTCCCAGAAAGCGGCCAGGCTGGCCGCGGGCCCCGGGGGTTGAAGCAGCGCGAAAGGCGGCCAGGCTGGCCCCGGGGGCTGAAGCAGCGCGAAAGGCGGTCAGGCTGGCCGCGGGCCCCGAGGGTGGCGACCGAGTTTTTGGTTGTGCCCGCTGTGGCTACCGTGGTTAGACTACTGCCACCAACTGA
>SKQC01000157.1 GCA_007119175.1 Myxococcales bacterium
CGGCGACATCACCGCACTCGGCGATCATGTGGCGCGATTTGGACCCATTGACGGCCTCTCCGGCGCCCGGGAAACAGGCCTGACGCAGGACACTTTGAGATGGTTTGCCGATCACGACAGCCGCGTCGGTGGTGTGATCGGGCGGGTCGTCCGAAAGGGATGTTCCAATACCGACCAGGTCTCCTGGCGTGAAGTCGAAGACGACATCGACTCCGTCACCGGCGAATTATTCTCGCACGGCGAACCCCGCGAGATCCCCTCTTCAATGCTCAGTCCCCTGGCCCGAAGCGCCATCAACGAGGGCCCCGGAGATCCGGAAGTCCGCTTCACCATGAGCAATCCTCACTACCTCGATCTGGTCCTTCGAAATCACCACCATTTCGGCGAGGAAGCCTTCGATACATGGCTTGGCTTTCACAGCGCCTCCGTGGCCATCGCCGATCGACAATGCGAGACCACCTACGCTATCGGACGCCGAAAAACCAGGCGAATCGCCGGTAATCTGTCTCGATTCGACGATGTGGACTGGAAGGACCTCGACGACCGCGAGCTCGCCGCCGCCGGCTGCGCCGCACTCGCCGAACACGCCCGGCTACGCCTTTTAAACTGGGTTGAAACCGCCGACGACGCACTCACGGCGCCGGTCAGTGAATTTATCGACGATCTGCGCGCCATCGACGAGATATCTGACGACGACAGCGCCGCATTAAACGCCGAACTCGACGCCGTGGTCGCTTCGCTCAAAGGACTGATCTTTCAGGGCAGCGGACTTCATTATCTTCAGGATGGATTCGCCGGTGGACATGTCCGCACTATCCGAAATCGCGGCGGACTCAGCGAGGCCCGCCACGATCATAATTACGACAACGAAGAGGGGGTCAACGCCATCTTTCGAACCCGCACCGGAGATTTTCCCTTCGTGGCCTATGGCGATAAATTTTTGCTGGGCCCCCATCACGTCGAACCCGACAATTGCGACTGGAATCGATTCGGCGACTCTATGCCGTCGCCAGAAAAAATGAGTGCCTGTCTGCTCCGCTATCAGCGCGGCCTCGTCGTCGCCACCTCCTCGGCAGGCCTCATCGACTGGGCGGTGGGAGGAATGCTATTTGAGCCCGTCAATCCTCGCTTATGCGCACGCAGCGACCTGGAATCGACGGTCTGCAATCTCTTGCCCCTGACGCCGGTGACGTTTGCAGGTTCTCTGCCTCCGCGAACCCTGACCAGAACCACGGGATTGCACCCGGGAAATCTTCCCGTGCCTCCTCCCCCGTTCGCCTACGAATCACTGGTGACCACCGTGGCCTTTGACGTCGGCGGTTCGAAGTCCCAATACGGCCTTCAACTGACGATCTTGTCCGAATTCGACCGCTATGCCCACTGGTTGACCAGCTACCGGGCCGCCTTATCGGCCACCAATGGTGTCGGCGAGAGCAGCCGGGTAATGGGCGAGTTTTCCTATAATTTTCATTACCGGTGGTCGGCCCGCGTCATCACCGAGGGCGGTCTGGGCAGTTTTGCCGGATTCCGCGGCATCGGCGACAGCCTGTCGTTTATCTCCGGCTTCACCCCCTCGGTGGGACTGGTCGTCCTCCCCGAGGGATGGGTTAAAATCCCGCTGGAATTATCGGTCTCGTTTCGCCTGCCGATGACCTTTTTTAACTCAAGCCACGGATTTTTTGGCGACAGCTTCGACATCGAGGCCTATTGGTTTCAATTCGGACTGGGCCTCGCCTTTATGTAAAAGCTTTCCTCCTGGTTGGACCATCCATTCTCCAGCGACGGAGGAGGTCTTCACCACATCGAGCCAGATAACCGACGGCTATCCCCTCGCAGAATCCGCCAAACCCTCCGGTCACCCGAAATATCACAAAAACCTGACTGGCCAGTCAGTATTGGGGTTTCAGAGCGATGAGTGTCCTCATTTGAACATTTCGGGACGATAAACAAGAGCTGGACTCACTCTTGCATTGACCCCTCCGGCGCAACGCCAATGAGTATTGAAACTAGATACTGGAGTAACGCCATGAAACCCGATCAATATCGAGACAAATTCGTAGGACATAAGCGTATTGCCATCACCTCTATCTTCTTGCTCGCCTCGGCAGTTGGTTGCGGATCGTCGTCCGAAGAGGATCCGGCGGACAATATGATCGATGGAAATCACGCCTTTAGCTCTCCCCAGATCGGTAACACCGAATCGACGACTACGATCGCCGTCGGCGCTCGTATCGATCTCACGATCTCCGGCGACGCCTCGATCGACGAGATCCGATTCGACGACCCGGAACTCTTCGAAGTCGAGGAGCTCGACGGCAATCAATTTTCCGTTCGCGCCCTGGCGGCCGGCGAAACGGAATTGGTAGCGATCACCGGAGAACAAAATGGCACCCCCGTTGGCAGCGCGGCGCCCCTAAATGCCGAGGAGGCCGAAGAATTCGTCTTCGACCCCGACTGTGATCCCATCAAGTTGGCCGATGATCTATTGGGAGTCCCCTATGACGATGAATTCGCCTGGATCAGCGATGAAATCTATGAGGCGGATCGCAAATTTTATAACGGCGACGGCGACCGGATCTGGGGTGGCGATTTTCTTCCCTTCGATATCGATCCGCCCGAGCTATTCGCCACCGGCGAGGAATCCGCAGACGATATCGAGTTGATCATGGGCTCCGAGGAAGCCAGTTTGCTTATCGAGCCCGAAATTGAAGGAGAATCGCTGCAACTCAATATCGTACACGAGGAAAATATCGATGATATCGGCGTGATGCGCCTCGAAGACCTCGAAGAAAACGATCCCTACCTCAGCGTCACCATGGCCGGCGAGGAGCCCCAGCTCGATATTGTAGAAAACGAGACCTACAACTTTATGCCCCATCGATTCATCGACGATCGAGCAGTCTGCGAACCCGACGGAGACCTCGAATTTGTCGCCACTTCAAAGACTCCTGATATCTGCAACCTGACGATCAGCGGCGGCGGCGGCACTCCCGACGATTCGATCACCTTCTCCGGACTGAAAATCGGCACCCTTCATATGGAATCCACCGGCGAATGCAGCGTGGAATTTGAATACCTCGGCGGCCCCTCGGGCTACGAATTGACCGAGGAATTTCAGTGGACCGTACAATAAGTCAGCCTGTGACCGTGCACTAACCCGGAGTAAGCGTTTAGTTGGGTGACGAAAAGAAAAGGCGGCCAGGCTGGCCGCGGGCCCCGGGACAATTCGGGCTTGCTGCCCGAAAAGGCGGCCAGGCTGGCCGCGGGCCCCGGGGGCTGAACGCCTACAACCCGGAATATTCATGACGTGTCGTGAATATTCCGGGGGGCGCCCCCCATCGACTTGACATTAAATGCGGGGTTTTACCCTTCAGCCAATGGCGCGCTCCCTTTGACCCTCGAGATTAAACGCGCTATCGAGGGCAGCGGAGCGAGAGTGGCGGAATTGGCAGACGCGCTGGATTTAGGATCCAGTGGGGTAATACCCGTGGGGGTTCGAGTCCCCCCTCTCGCACTTTTAAAACGGAACGCAAATCAAATAAACGCGGCACCGGCGAGACGACTATTTCAGTTGAATCACCCTTGGTTTAACAACTTCTCACGGTGAATCGAGACCATTTTCTCCGACGGAGACGACTTTCATGCCCTATGAAATTGAAGAAACAGATGAATTGACGCGCACGGCCACTGTGAAAGTGCCTCAAAGTGAGTTTCAGAAAAAAATCAACAAAATCCTTCGCGACATGTCGAAAAAGGTCAATCTCGACGGATTTCGAAAGGGCAAAGTTCCCCTGTCGGTAATGAAGCAGCGCTACGGCGCCCAGGTCACTCAAGATGTGGTCGAGGAGTTGGTCAACGAATCGGTCACCGAATTGCTCGAGGATATAGGCAGCGTATTATATCTGGGCACCCCTCAGGTAACGGACGTACCGACCGGTGAAGACGATGAATTGGTCTTCTCCGTCGATCTGGAGCTGCGA
>SKQC01000138.1 GCA_007119175.1 Myxococcales bacterium
CGACGAGGTCGAAGTCGTCGAAGTGAGGCGATGCTTGTGCATCGTCGAACATAGACGGCAAAGAGATCGTCGTTCAGGACCGGCGAAGAGTGGTTTAAGACTTCTGTCGAGTACCACTAGTCGAGATTCACAAGGGCGAGCCGGCCGATCAAGGCCATCGGCGAGTCATCGCCGGAGGCAAATCGCTCGAAGAGCTCTTCAAAGCCGGCCTCCATATTGCGGGCGAGATACCAGGCGGCGACCTCGGCGGCCGGCTCATCGGAGTAGTCGGCGACCACCTGCTCGAGGCGCACCGTATCTTCCGCGTCGCGCTCCGAGATGATCAAATATACCAGCCCGCGCCGCGTCTCCTCGTGAATATCTGAATCCAGCATTTTTTCGCGTGCCACGGGAAGCAATGCATCGCGATGAGCCGTGGCGTGCTCGACGCCGGTGGTGCGCACCCGGCTTGCGTTATGGGAGAGAATTTCTCCGTAGACGGCCTCCCGGGCACGGCGCGGCATGGCGTGGGGATCGAGTGAGTGGCCGAAGGTATTGGGCGGATTCCGAAATAACGATGTCACATGGCCGCGCGCCTGATCGGCGTCGAGGCGCAATAGCGATAAAAAGGCAGCCCATTTAACGTCCATATCGCGGTCCTGAATAAGCATTTCCAGGGCGGCTCCCGATTCGGGAAGTCCGATATCATCGAGGGCCTCCACGACCGCCAGACGAACGTCGGGGTCGCGATCGCGGACCAAAAACCTTAATACCTGAGTGGCGCGCACATCCTGGATCTGACCGACTGTATTGATTAGCTCCAGGCGAATTTCTTTGTCCGACTCTCCGGTCAGCGCCGTGCGAAGCTCCCCCAGGGTTTCTGAATCACCAAAATGGCCGAATCCACGGGCACTATAACGGCGAATATCAGAACGCCCCTCGCCGAGGCCGCGGGAGAGTAATTCCAGCGCCCCGCCATGTCCGGTGCGACCCAGCGAGCGCGCAGCAGCAATGCGATCATCGATGTCGTTGGAGGTGAATAGCTCGCGCAACTCGGCGAAGAATGCATCGTCAGAATCGGTTGCCGCCAATTCATATAATAGCTGTCGTTCGCGCTGTCGGTCGGCGTCGTCGGCCATCTCAACCTGCTGTATAATAGGTTTGATCTGGTCGAGGTTTGCCTGGGCATCATATTCGAGCAAAAACTCAACCAGCTCCACGCGCTCTTCAGAGTCGAGATCGGAAAGCATGCCCATCAAGACCTCGCCGCCGCTATGCTCGCCGAGTTTGACGAGCATCCGTGCCGCTCGCTGCTGAACGGTCTGTTCGCTATCACCGCTCATCTGCTCCAATAATTCGATGACTGACGATCGAAGATCGCTGCGGCCGCTGACGGCGTCGACAATATCGAGGGCTTGCTCTCGAATCTCTGCGTTTTGATTGCCACGCAATCCATCGGCCACATCCAGGGCCGTCTCTCCGGCAGTATAAACCACCGCCTCGTGAGCGGCCTGACGCACCTCGGTGTCACCGTCGGTCAGGCGGGCGCTCAGGCTTTGATAAAGAGCGCCGGTTTGGCCGGCGAGAAATCGAAATAGATCGCGGCGCTGGCCGCTGTCGGCTTCATCGACGGCGCTGTCGACAACGCGCAGCAACTGGTCGTCATCGAGGTAGTTGGACACGGTCTGAATGGCGGCGTAAGTGCTCGATGCCTCCAGCAGTTGCTCGACCAAAAAGTCGAGTTCACCACTTTCGCCGGCCACCACCAGCGCTGCCCCGGCCGCCAGCCGCTCCTGGGCGTGGTCGGAATGCTTAAATTCCTCCAGCCGCTCCTGTTGCTCAGACGTGCCGATATGGCCGACCACCACCACCGCAGCCGCTCGCACATCGGGCTCACTATGCTCGATGAGGTCGTGGAGCGACTCGCGAATTTCGTCTGCTCGTTCATCCTCCGAAGCGACGGCCGGACCGGCCACGCCGACCACTACGACGACTAGCATCAATGCTACAATTCGAGACCACTTCATAAGACCGTCCTGAGATTGAAATCACAAAACCACGTCAGTACTGAGCGCGACCGGTCGCGCTCAGCCGAAATATTCATCCATGCGAGACTCGATCCGCGACTCCACTTTGCCTTTAAAGGGGCGCGCAAATAGGCTCAGATCGATGTCGATTTTGACATCGGAGTCATCGACCTCGAAATGGCCCTTAAACCCCTTGCCTTTGACCTTCGCCTCGGACTTGTCGTTATTCCACTTGATGTCGTCGACCAGAGACGCGAATTCTTCTTTCACGTCGGCGACGACTTGTTCCACTTTTTGTTTGGCTTCGTCTTCGGACATGCCGTGACTACGGCGTACGGAAATATCGGCCATGGGAAATCCTCCGAAAAGATAGGTTGTGCTTGTAGGTTTTGCCCGCCGATGCCGGTATATCGATACCGAAAAAAAATGCGGTGAAGTTGGCGGGCGACAATGGCGGCGACCGTAGCAATGGCGCGCGCGAGGTGTCAATAAGGGAGGCCGCCGGCGGTAGCTGTGACAGCCCCGCCGGTGGCCCGCCTTATCTTATTCCACGGCTGTAGATTCCAATACTTCCAGGGCCACGCACTCCATGTGGTCGAGTACCTCTGCCCCGTCCTCCACATTGGAACCGCTGACGCAATCCCAGCTTTCATCGTCCGTGGAAAATTCGAGCTCATCGTCGGTGCGGCGGATAATCAGCCCAGTGTCGGTCAGCTCAACTTCGCTCGATCCTCCCAAGAGTTCGCATACCCCATCTGCTTCGCCACTGGTGTTAATGCGCTGTGATTCATAGATGATGCCCGGCTCCAGATCGTCGGCCAGATGGGCATCCTCATCGAAGCTAAAGAAATATCCCCAGGAATCACAATCGGAGCCGTCGGCGTCCTCGCAGAACGAAATCATATAATCTAACTCGCCGTGAAACGCCGCTCCTTCGAGCACCATATAATTGCCCGTATCACCTTCGACGGGTTCGCCATTTCCATCGCACCCGTCGTCCTGATGGGTATGCGAGGTCACCTCGTAGACTCCGTCGAGGGGAAATTGCTCTCCGTTTCCCCCATTGCCGTTATTAGAGGCGTCGGATTCACCGCCGTTTCCGGCATCCGTTTCGTGGTTTCCGGGATTTTCTTCCGGATCATCGTCATCGCCACAGGCGAGAATGGCAGGAGAAAAAAGCAATAATGAGCCCGCGAGCAGAATAGTTTGTTTTGAAATCATGAGAGTAAGCCTCGTTGGGTTCAGGATAGGAACTGGCACCAGTCGTCCGACATTGGTCGATAGACCACCGACTGTTCTTATCAGCGGCGAGCAAAGTAGTCGCCACCGTGGACGATGTCAAAATTGAGGGAACGCGCGGCGGTGCAAAACTTGCCCTCCCAGAATGCGGGTGGTAACCTTTTGCGCACGCCGAATCGAGTTGCGTAGATCCATGAATTGAAATCGCGAGGTCCTGATGAAATCGCCGACTATGTTGTTGATCGTGATGGGAACCGTGGGAGCTGTCACCCTGGCCTCGACGACCGCCGACGCCCAGCGAATCCAGCGCTTCGACGATTCCGGCGGGGACTCCGGAGAATCGGCGGTGCACCTGCCCGGTGCCCCGGCACCGGAACCGGTGGAACAGGAGGTTCAGTACGTCGATCCTCCCGGTGAGGAGTCTGAAAGTGACGGTGAAGGCGACGAAACAGTCGGCTCCTACCGAATCTCCGTTCACGGTGAAGGCGCCGCGCCGGGACAGCGTCAGCGAGGCTCCTCCAGCGAATTGTTGAGCCGAGATCACACCGAGTTGTATCGCGGTGTCATCCCGGGAAAGCGCGACGACGTCGAGCATCTCCGCGGGGTCAAAGAAGATGGAAAATCGAGCGCCCGCCCCAACCCGGTGACATGGGTGGGGTTTCAACCCGATAGCGAGCGCACCCGAGTCTTTTTTCAGTCCCCTCGCCCTGTTCAGTACCAGCTTCAGGAAGCGTTTGAAGAAGGCGAATTGGTCGTCATCTTCGACAACGCAACAATCCCGGAGCGAAACTTCTCGCGATTTATCGACGCCAGTCATTTCGATCGGGCCGTCAAGCGAATCGAAGCCGAGGAGACTCGCGATGGCAACGTCAAAGTGACGCTGACCATGAGAGAAAATGTCGAGCCTTCCATCTCCACCGACGGCGAATACCTCTATCTCGACTTCCCCCACACATCGGGGTCGCGGGCGCAGGCCGACTGAACGGCGCTGGTACGACTCTACAGTGGTATTGGCCACCGATGTTAGTGACGCGGGCATTTTTTCTCATAATTCTCTTCACGATTAGCCTTCCGGCCTCGGTGAAGGCCGCGGATTCTCTTCCCCTCCCAGCAAATCAGCAATTTGAGCTTCTCATCGACGCCCTCGACGAGGCGCTCACCGATCCCCACTGGCAGTGCGCCGCAGGCCGCGACGAGCGCTGTGATTGCCTGGAGTTTAACGTCCGCGATGGTCGAGTATTGATCGGCGACGTCACCCACCAACCCGGCCATTTTCAAGCATCTCGAGTCACAGTCTCGTCTGCCGAAGTGAATTGGCAGGCTACCGATCTCGAGATCATCAAGTCCGATGGCGACTATATCACCACATTCAGCGATGCTATCTGGTGGTCGGACGCCGACACGGCGGTATCAGTAAAGGCGAAGAGCGGGAAGTTTTCGACCGGCGCGGCCGGAATTCACATCGACTTGCAGGGGCTCGTCTGGCATCGACAATCAATAGTCGGTGATTCCCCTGAGTCCTGCATGACACTCGCTGAGCTATCATCTTCCAGCTCGGATGCTCCGGCGGTGGCGTCCGCCGTCCGCGCTGAATTCGCCGAGGGTCAATGGAGTGTCGACGAGTTTCGACCAGGTGGCCTCGCGCGTCCCCGCTTGTCGTCGAATCGTGTCGTCGACCGTTCGCCGGCGGGCCTGCTGCCGCCGAGTGTGAGATTTGACGATAGCGGCGCGCGTGCCACGGCCGGCTTCTACGTGGGCGGGCTTCCGCTCAGTATAAATGCTCACGCCGACACGGACGCCGGCGGTGGACTCGGCATCGCCTACTGGTCCCGGACACCGTTTTGCGCCGGCCAGAAATGTCGCCCCGATCCACTTGAGATTCAGGCATTTTCCACCTCCGATGGACCCTCGGCAGTCCATGTCGGCGGCGCAACGCTGGTCGGTAACCCACAGCGACATCTCTCGGCATCACTGGACGGCATCGAACGCAGCACCACAGATACTCCGATAAGCGAGATGACGCGACTGGAGCGAGGCGCATTTTTTCGCGACTGGTCGAGTCAACAGGTCGGTATTGCCGCCTCCAGTGCTCGCCACGATCTGGTATTGAGTGCGGCTGCATTTTCTTCCGGTGGCCATGGGCTCGAGCCCGGGAGCACCGAGGACTGGAAGGTCGGTGTGGGGTCGCGCTACGGCACGCACCTTGACCTCGGTACTGCTGGACGCGCCGATTTCCGCCTTCAGCATCGCGAGTTTGAGGGCAGCGCTCTGGAGTCCGGGCGAATCAGCCAGGCCTCATTGCGCGTGGATCGCCTCGTCGGCTCTACACAGAGAATCTATATGCGCCCCGCCCTGCGAGGTCAGATGACGATGGGTGTCGTCGACCACTCCACTGGCTCCGTGGCCGGCAGCCGCAGCGAGATCGACGTTCTCATCGATGGTGGGCTGGCATTTCAGGGCAGAATCGGCAGATTCGACCACCGGGTGTCACCACAGCTCTTCGCCGGCCGACATATTATCACCGACGATGCTCTTCCGGCCGACTTTTCAGATCTGCTGGTTGCCGAGACGGGACAGTCATTTCACTTCACCGGTGCTACTCTGGAGCAGCGTCTCGAGCTCAGTGACGGCGTTCAACTCCGATTTCCAGTCGGCGTCGCCGTCGTCGACGACGGCCGGGGAAATGATTGGTCAGCCCTCGCCCACGGAAGCCTGGAATTCGCATCGACGCGATCACCTCGCCCGATACTGGTCGGCGTCGATGGCCGTTGCGCAGATGGCTGTGCCGATGTGGGACTGATGACTCGAATGCATCTGGGTTTGACGGAAAAAGTGGCGATTGTTCAGACCGTTGGCCGAGGCGGCGCATTGCGGTCGGGGGCCCCCTTTCTCGATCGAGCGATCCGAGCTGGCGTCACCGATGGGCTCGCTTCCACCTTGATTGGCCCCGATGACGCAGAGCCGATCGTCCACACCACAAGAGTGCGCGGCAACTATGAACGCTGGCGTGGCGAATTCGGGGCATTCGGCGACGCCCGACATCTCGACGAGACCGGCGCCGAATTGATGGTCGAGCAATTCTGGCGAGAACTCGGCTGGGGCGTGGGAGTGCGCGTGGCCGCCCTTCCCCATCAACGCCGCTGGGCAGCATCACTGGGATTCAGTAATTTGCCCGCTTTTTGAGACTTTCCAAAAGAGGGTGGTTCGGATCGAGCGCTTCGAGTCTGTCCAGCGCTTCGTGGGCCCCACTTTGATTGCTCGTATTGATTCGAAATCGCGCCAGCAACGCAAAGATCTCGGCATTATCCGGTTCCATTTTTGCTGCCTGCGATAATTTGGGCTCTGTTTCTTCGACGACCGACTCATTCGTCGGGTCGAGCTTAAATTGGGTATAGGCCAGGTTCGCCAGAAAAACCCCACGGGAGGGATCATAATCGCAGGCTCGCTCAAAATACCGGCACGCCGCATTGAAGTCGCCGAGGCGAAGATAGGTCAGACCGTCGCGGAAATAGATATCGCCCATCGCCGCTGCGTCGGGATCGACATCGGGAAGATCCGGGTGTTCGCCGGCGGCGGGAATCATATTCTCGGCCTCTTGTTTTTCAAAAAGCGATTGAATCTCCACCATCGATCGGCCGATAGCACGGCGCACGTCGAGAGCTTTTCGGGTCAAATCCATATTGCCGAGGCGCTGGAAATTCTCGGCGCGATAAAACCGCTCGTAGCGCTCATAGCGATCGCGGACCTCTTCACGGCTTGAATTCGGATCGAGGTTGAGAACGATGAAGGGGTCGGAGGTATCCTGGATCCGGTCGAAATCCTCGCGAACGATCTCCTGGATGCGCTCGATGCGCTCTGCCCGTTCATCCTTCGAATTGGCGTTGGACATGGGAATCCGCTTTTCATTTCGTCGGATATGTGGTTTCAGTCCGACTTGGAAATGCAGGTTGAATTTCGCCGCAAGCCTGCGGCTACCCCTCAAGTGTAGATTGAGATAGGAAAGTGAACAACCACCGTAAAAAGTCGGGGAGTAAAGACGCCGAGAACTCTATCTGGGAAGTCGAGGGCAAAGATGTCGATCTCGACCGGGTCGATACCTACGACTATGAACTCGACGAGGCGCAGATCGCCGCTGAACCGGCAGATCGGCGCGATGGATCGCGACTGCTGATCTATGATGGCACGGCGGACAATATTGGCCACGACCGATTCGAGAATCTGGGGACCTATCTGCGGGCCGGCGATTTGCTGGTCTTTAACGATACACGAGTGGTTCCGGCGCGACTGCGGATGCGCAAGCAGACCGGCGGCCGCGTTGAATTATTCGTCCTGGAACCTCTTGAGGGGGGGAGCCCGGAGCAGTGGATCGACAAAAATGCCGAGACGCTGAGCTTTCGATGCATGACTCGCTCTTCAAAGCCGATGCGTCCGGGAATGATACTCTCTGGCGATACTTCAGAGCAGATGCCGCCGGTGGAGATTTTATCGGCCTCGGCCGGTCGGGCGACGGCCAGGGTCGTCTGGGATGGTTCGCTGCTGGATTTTCTGGAGACCTATGGGGAAGTTCCGCTTCCTCCCTATATCGTTCGCCGAAGGAAAAATGAGGGACGCTCTCCGGTGGAGGCCGACGATCTTAGTCGCTATCAAACGATCTACGCCGATCGGCCGGGAGCCGTGGCGGCACCGACTGCAGGGCTTCATTTTACCAACGAATTGCTTGCCCGCCTCGATGATCAGGGGGTCCAGCGTGCGACGGTGACATTGACCGTCGGTCCCGGCACCTTTGCTCCGGTTCGCCACGATTGCCTCTCAGACCACGAGATGCACCACGAGGACTATTTTGTTCCCGAGGGGCTCGCCGGCGCCATCGCCGCTTGCCGAGCGCGCGGCGGTCGCGTGGTGGCCGTGGGGACCACGTCGGCTCGCGCCCTGGAATCAGAGGCTCGCCGGCCGACGCCCTTTATGGCCGGCTGGCGCAGCACGGACCTCTTTTTGCGGCCCGGCGAGCCATTTAAGGCAATCGACGGCCTGATCACCAATTTTCACCTGCCGCGCTCCACCCTACTGGCCCTGGTGGCCGGATTTGCCACTGCCGATGGGATGCGGCGGATCTACGAGAGCGCCGTCAACGCCGATTATCGCTTCTACAGCTATGGCGATGCGAGCCTGATTCTCCGTCCCCATGGATCACCTCCTCAGGATCGTGAGGCCTCCGATGAATAGCGCTGAACTCGTAAAATGTGATTGTTTCGATTTTGAGGAGGTCGGCCGCGACGACAACGCCCGCGCCGGTGTAGTCACCACGGCCCACGGCGAAATCGAAACCCCCATCTTTATGCCCGTCGGAACCCTGGGTACGGTCAAGGCCATGCGCCCGGACCAACTCAGAGACGAGGTGGAAGCCCAGATTATACTCGGAAATACCTACCACCTATATCTACGCCCCGGGCTCGAGGTCGTCGAATTGCACGGCGGATTGCACGAGATGATGAATTGGGATCGTCCGATCCTGACCGATTCTGGAGGCTATCAGGTATTTAGCCTCGAGGAGTTGCGGACCATCAAAGAGGATGGCGTCGAATTTCAGGACCATATCTCGGGGGCCCGTCACTTTTTTACGCCTGAGAAGGTCATTGCCATCCAGGAGACCCTGGGCAGCGATATCATGATGGTCTTCGATGAATGCCCGCCGGCCGACGCCTCCCGCGAATATATGCGCAATAGCATGGAGCGCACCACGCGCTGGGCTGTGCGTTGCTTAGAGGCACGCACGCGGGATGATTGTGCTCTTTTCGGCATTTTGCAGGGAGGAACGAGCCGCGAGATGCGCCGCGAGCACGCCGATGCTCTCTTTGAATTGCCCTTCGACGGTTTTGCCATCGGTGGATTGAGCGTCGGAGAGTCGTCGGAGGCGATGTACGAAACCGTGGGGTTTACGACACCGATGATGCCCGACGACAAGCCGCGCTATCTGATGGGGGTGGGAAAACCGCAGGATCTCGTCGAGTGCATCTATCGGGGCATCGATATGTTCGACTGCGTCATTCCCACCCGCAATGCCCGCAACGGTCAGTGTTTTACCAGTGAAGGCCCCGTCAAGATCCGCAATGCCCCCTATGCCAAAGATATGGGCCCCCTGGATCCGCGCTGCGACTGCTATACATGCAGCAATTTCACGCGGGCCTATCTGCGTCATCTCTATAAGAGTCGGGAGATGTTGGCCGGTCAGCTCTGCACGTTACACAACCTGCGCTACTTCCAGACTCTGGTAAGGGATGCCCGTAAAGCGATCCTGGACGGGAGGTTTTTAGATTTTCGTCGAGATTTTTATGCCCAGCGTGGGCAATTGCAGGACGGGCCATCCCCTTGACCTGCGGAAAACGCGCTGATAAGTGACAGCGTCGTTTGCGGGAGTTCGAGCCAATCCGCATCCTCGGGAAATAAAACGACGTCGTCCCTCTTTGACTCTACCCGTGACGGACGATGTGGGCCCATTAATTGACCACCGAGTCGGCAGCTAGGATCGACTGGAGAAATAACGCATATGCAACTGGCAACTTTGATCATAGCCCAGCAGGGAGGCGGACTGATCTCGACGCTGATCATGTTCGGCGTCATCTTCCTGATCTTCTGGTTGATCTTGATTAGGCCTCAGAAAAAAGAAATGGAGCGCCACCAGGCGCTGTTAGCGGGATTGAAGGCTGGCGATAAGGTCGTGACCGCCGGAGGACTCTTTGGCACCGTCAAATCGGTGGACGGCCCGGTCATCCAGCTCGATATTGGCAAGGGCACGAAGGTTAAAATCGATCGCCAGAAGATACAGAAGAAACAAGAGGAATTCTTAAGTGAGGCCGATGACGGCGAGGACGAAGACGAGGATGATGACTCGTAAGTATCCCTCTCTTTAGGTGTTGGAGCTCGCCGATCGGTTTGATAGGTTAGTGCGCCGCTCGACGGCTCATATTTTTGCTGGTCCACGTACGGACTGAACGATTCATTGAACGACGGTTTGCCTGCACCGACTAACGGTGGCGGCGGCCGACCCGAACGGAGTTTCGGTTTTATGAAAAGTACACTTTACCGATGGGGAATCGTCGTGGTGGCCCTGGTGGCCGCGCTCTACGTATTGACCCCGACGTTTCTCGACTGGTCCACCGGTCAACTCGACGGCGAACCGTCCACCACTGAGGGCTTTGCCTCTCATTTCGTAGAGGCTCCCGAACGAGAAGGTGCCGAATACGAGTGGAAGGGCTTTGAACCTCTGACGCTGGGGCTCGACCTGCGCGGCGGACTGCTATTGCAGTACCACGTCTACGTCGACCGCGCCGTTCAGGATCGCCTGGAACGGATGGAAGACGATATCGAAGAGCGTCTCCTTCGTGTCGATCCGGACATCGATGTCGACGTCCAGCATGTGCGCGGCGAGATCTATCTCGATCTGACCTTTGCCGACCGCGACGGGATGGATGCCGTCGACGATGATTTTATGGGCTTTTTCCCCAACTTCGATGTCAGTGATATCGGCGGAAACACCCTGCGTCTGGAGATGCACGAAGACTATATCGAGGAGACTCAAGACTTCGCTATTACTCAGGCGATTGAGACCATTCGCTCCCGTATTGACGCCCTGGGCGTCGCCGAACCGAGCATCGCCCGGCAGGGAGCAAACGACATCGTCGTTCAGCTTCCCGGTATCGGCGAAGAGAATGTCGACCGCGCCCGCGACCTCATCGGACAGACCGCTCAGCTTCGATTTCAGATGGTCGACGACGAGGGCACCAACGAGTTCTTCAGCCAGTTTCGCGGCCAATTGCCTCAGGGTTTTCAGTTGCGATCTGTCGGCAGCGGCTATCACTCCATTACTCATCAGAGCAAAGAGGCCCTTGAGCAATTTTTCGAGGGAAATGTCCCGGACGACCGGGTCATCGGCTATCAGCACAATCCCATTTATATCGATGAAGAAGCGGGAATCCTCGATGAGGAGCAGTCCTACTGGGTCACCTACCTGGTATATCGCGACACGGAAGTTACAGGCGATTATATCCAGGACGCCCGGGTCGCTATCGACCAGGACTTCAATCAGCCCTATGTGGCATTGAATTTCGACGCCACCGGCGCCGATATGTTTGCCGAGACCACCACGGAAAACGTGGGCCAGCGCTTTGCCATTATGATGGACGACGAGGTTCAGAGCGCTCCCGTCATTAATGAGCCGATCACTCTCGGACGAGCGCGCATTACCATGGGCGATATGCGCTCGTTTACCGAGATTCAGGAAGAAGCCCAGGATCTGGTGATTGTGCTCCGACACGGCGCGCTGCCCGCGCCCATCGAGCTGCAATTCGAGACCCTGGTGGGCCCGACGCTGGGACAGGATTCCATCGACTCCAGTATGCGAGCGCTCATCGTCGCCAGCCTGCTGGTGATCTTCTTTATGCTTTTATACTACCGCCGAAGCGGTGGCGTCTCGACGTTCGCCCTGATTATGAACCTGACGTTTATCATGGCCATGTTGGCCGGGCTCGGAGCCACGCTGACCCTTCCGGGTATCGCCGGAATTATTTTGACCGTCGGTATGGCCGTCGACGCCAATGTCATCATCTACGAGCGAATCCGCGAGGAGTGGGTCGCCGGAAAGCCGATGAAGGAGTCGATCAACGAGGGCTTTAGTAAGGCCTATTCGGCCGTTTTCGACGCCAATATCACCACCGGTATCGCCGGGCTGGTTCTGCTGCAATATGGAACCGGCCCCATTCGGGGATTCGCCGTCACCTTGTTGATCGGTATCGCGGCCACCCTCTTTACGGCAGTCTACGTAACGCGACTGCTCTTCATTGAGTGGATGGAGCGGACCAAAACCGAGAAGTTGAGCATCTGACGCCGGCGACGACTGCTAGCGAGCCAATCGCCGTCGTGAGCGGCATATAAGACAGCAAAGAGATTTTTATGAAGATGTTCCAGGTATATCCCTATGATGCGAATCGAAACATCATGGGGCAACGAAAATACACCAAGTGGGTGTCCGCATTCTTTCTCATCGGGAGCATTTTATTGCTCGCGCTGATCGGACCGCGCTGGGGTATCGACTTTCAGGGCGGAACGGAGGTGATCCTCAAATTCGAGGAGACCGTCAGCGACGACGACGTGCGTTCGGCCGCCGAGGATATCGATCTGGAGGCGCCGCTGGTTCAGCGCTTCGGCTCGGTGGAAGATAACCAGTTTATGGTTCAGACTCGCGATGTCGCCGTGGTCAGCGATCAGCATTACGAGCTGATCATGGAGGGACTTGAGGCCCTCGGCGACCATCAAGAGACCTATCCCATCGAGGAGCAGCCCGATCGGATGGAGGTCCGCTACACGGCGGAAAAGTCTCATGACGACATCCGTCAGGTCATCGTCGACGCCGGCTTAGAACAGGTCGATATCGAGGAGCGCGGCCAGCGCGATGAGCATTGGTATGCGCTGACCTTTCAGGATCTACAGCGGCATATCCGCGCCGGATTCAGCGAGCATTTCGAAGATGCCTTCGACGAGCGCTCCGGTGTGCAGCGCCTGGAGTCAGTGGGACCGCGGGCCGGTGAGCAGTTGCGCAATGATGGAATGCTGGCGATGATCATCGCCCTGATCGCAATCCTGATTTATATCTGGTTCCGCTTCGATATTCGCTACTCGCCCGGTGCGGTGGCCGCTCTGGCCCACGATATCACGATTGCCCTGGGGATTTTCATCGTCCTCGATATCGAGTTTAGTCTGCCCATTGTCGCCGCCTTGTTGACGATCATCGGGTATTCGCTAAACGACACCATCGTCGTCTTCGACCGAATTCGGGAGAACCTCGACTTTGCCGGCGACAGAGAGGTCGTCGACGTGGCCAACGAGGCGATCAACCAGACGATGAGTCGTACGTTGATTACCTCGCTCACCACCTTCGGTGCCGTATTCTGCATCGCCCTGCTGGCCACGGGACTGATTCAGGACTTCGCCATGGCCCTGATGGTGGGAATCGCCGTCGGGACCTACTCGTCGATCTTTGTCGCCTCACCGGTGATGTTGAAGATGGACGCCTACCTCAAAGAACGGCAGCGAACGCAGGCCTTGCTCGACAAGCAAGACGAAGAGCCCGACCCCTCCGCACAGGTCTGAGTTCATCGAGCAGATAGCCACGGCATAAAGAGCCCCGGATCGCTTCGATTCGGGGCTTTTTAATTTCCAGATTCGGCAACCACTTCCAAGGGATGACCAGAAATGCCGACGACATGCTGTGACGGCACCGTGGATTTTTGTTACGTTCGATTCTGGAGGTGGGCTCGGCAGGTCATGCCCACCGCAATCGTTTTGGTCAAATTCGGGATTTATCACCGGTGAAAATTTGTCGGAAAGAGTGGGTGGTCTATCAGTCGCGCCAGAAGCGCGAGGAAGAATTGGTGCGCGCTCTCGATGTCCACCCACTGACGGCGAGGATTTTATTGCGCCGCGGGTTTACAGACCTCGATCTGGCCCACCAATTTCTCAATCCCACTTTGGAAGAGATGCATGACCCGTTTTTGATGAAGGATATGAGCGAGGCGGTGCGAGAGATCTTGACCTCCATCGACCGCGGTGAGCGCATTTTGATTCACGGCGATTACGACGTCGACGGAATCTGTAGTATTTCGCTCTTATATCAA